>CAYNFZ010000014.1:0-18652 GCA_964396725.1 uncultured Pseudomonadales bacterium | reverse complement strand
TAGAAGATACTCCCCAGCCCTCTCCCACCCCAGCCCCAGCAACTTCCGACACCCACGACACCGCCTCTTTTCCAGCCGACTCCACCTCATCCGATACCAACCAAACTCCACCAGCCGAAACTCCAGATTCATCGGCTTCTAACCAAACCACCAGTACCAACGATCCCCAGATTGTCACCGGCGACAGCGATGTCAGCGCCTCCATCACCAACGACCTCAACAACAACCTCCAAGTCAACGACCCCAACGATTCTCCTGGCAGCACCACCATCGTCAACCAAGACAACGGCGCCGGCTCCACCAACGACTCTTCCGCCAACATCATTGACGCCACTACCGCCGTTCAAAACAATGCCGCCAACATTGTCAACAACTTAAACGCCGAATCCGATACCGGCCACAATGAAGCCGACAAAAACCTGGGTGATACCAATATAGAAACCGGTGACGCCAACGTCTCCGGTTCCATCGTCAACTCCATCAACACCAACGTCGAAGGAGTCATGCTCTCCGAATTCAACATCGCCGACGATCAAGTTGGCGATTACCTCCTCGACTTTGCTGCCAACTGCGTTTGGGGCTGCGGTACCAATTCCACCACCATCGAAAATACCGCCAACGGCGCCGAGTCAATCAACAACGCCGAACTTACCGACATCAATTCCCAGGTCACCTTCCAAACCAACGACGCCACCGTCGAAAACAATCTAGTATTGTTGGCCGATTCCGGTCACAACAGTGCCGACAAAAATACCAACGGCGACGTCAATATCAAAACCGGTGACGCCAACGTTTCCGCCAACGTCGTGACCCTGGCTAACAACAACTTCGCCGGAGAAGTTTACTACGGAGTTGTCAACATCTACGGTGATTTAGTAGGCGATATCATCTTCCCCGAAGAGTTACTCACTACCGTAGCCAATACCGCCAACGGCGCCGGCTCCACCAATACCTCCACTCTCACCGACATTTCCTCCGACCAAACCTTCCAAACCAACGACGCCACCATCAACAACCACATCGATATTGACGCCAACACCGGCGGTAACGATTTAAACAAAAACACCGGTGGTTCCTCTACCGTTGAAACCGGCGATACCAACGTCGATGCCCAGGTATTAAACATCGCCAACACTAACTTGGACGGCGAAAACATGTGGCTCGTCCTCGTCAACGAAGCCGGAAACTGGATTGGAAAAATCTTTGGCGCCCCCGCTGGAGCCCTTTTCGCTGGCTCCGAGAACGCCGACTTCACCGTCAACGAACACGGCGAAGTCACCGTTACCAACCAAGGCAATGGTGCCGATTCCACCAACGACTCATCAGTTACCCAAATCAATTCAGACACTCTGGTTCAAACCAACACCGCTACCATCGACAACAACCTCCACCTGGGTGCCAACACCGGCGGTAACTCTGCTGGCAAAAACACTGGTGGTAACTCTCTAATCGAGACCGGCGACGCCAACATCATCGCCAACTTGGTCAACTTCGTCAACAACAACATCACCGGTGGCGGTAAACTCTTCGTCACCATGGTCAACGTCTTCGGCAGCTGGACCGGCAACTTCCTCTCACCTGGAATCAAACCACAAACTCAAGCCAGCGCTTCCCCGGAGCCTGAATATCTTGCCTCCCCAGGTTCAAACCCAGCTATTGGCGGATTTCCAGCCGAGACCACAGTTGTAGATGAATCTCCTGTAGATACAGCCTCTACCCAGAGTGAATTCCAAGTCCCCCTCACCACCACTTCTCCCACTTTCCCCTTCCTCACTCGCCAAACTTCCCTCACCGATTCTTCCAATGAACCAACCGCTCAGTCAGACTCAACTCCCCAAACTCCACCATCAATTCTCGGAGCCTCCGAAACCGACTCCTCCGATCACGTTATCCATATCAACTTAGCTTGGCTATTGAGTCTTCTGCCTATATCTGGAGTCTACGTCTTGATCCGTAAATTAATCTTGCTTGCCTAAACTTCTGCCTTCTGTCCGTTCTTGCCCTGATTACCTTCTCCTGTCCGAGAAAGTGACCAGATATCTCTATGTCCTCATCCGCATTATCTTTCACTGCCTCAGCTCAAGCGGCTTCCAACCCACCCGTCCCCACTCGTCGCCCCTTTGAACTGGAACTAACCCTCACCATCATCTTTCTTTTAAGCGTTATCTACCTAATCATCAAATTCAGGCGGGTTCTGCACCACCCTCACTAACATGAAAAAAATCCTCGCTTTTATCCTTTTATCCCTACTCATCACCACTCGACCACTCCTAGTTTCCGCCGATTCCATCCAGCTTGAGATCACCGGCAACGGTTCTGATTCCGATTCCTCCGTCCATCTAGAAACTACCCAGGACACTACCGTCGTCCAGACCACAAACACCCAAATCAACAACGACGTCGACACCACCGCCGACACCGGCAACAACCAGATCCAAGATTCTACCGCTTCTGATACCAGCCTTAACACCGGCGATATCACCACTACCACCGACATCACCAATTCCGGCAATTCCAATTCCGCCCATCTCGACACCTGCTGTGGAGACCAGGGAACCACCATTGCTATTGCGGACAACGGCGCTGGCTCCGCAAACCTAGTCGACTCCACCTCCACCACTCAAACCACTCTCGTTCAAGACAACACCGTTACCATCAACAACGTCATTATCACCAAAGCAAATACCGGCGGAAATTCCATCACCGACTCCACCGCCTCCACCATCTCCCTCGCTACTGGAGATATCCATCACCAAACTACCATCGACAACCACGTCAACTCCAACAGCACCAACCTTACCACTGGTGGAAACTCCCAGCTGGTAGTCACTATCAAACACAACGGCGCCGGTTCCACCAACTCCATCACCGTCACCGAAAATGCTGATACCCAGTACTTTTCCACCAACCTCTCCCACATCAACAACCACCTCACCTCCATCCTCAACACCGGCAGCAACACCATCTCCGGCAACACCGGCGTCCAGATTGCCCTCACCACCGGCGATATCTTTTCCCTCACCACCATTTCAAACTGGATCAATCGCACCTATGCCGACATCAGCGACTGCTGTGGCCATGACGATCCCACCGACCCCAGCGGCGATCCCGATCCTACAGATGACCCCACCGATCCTGCCGGCGACCCAGACCCAGGTTCTGATCCTCACTCCGATTCCAATTCCAACCCCGACAACAACTCAGACTCCGACGACAACGGCGGCATCGGCGGCGCTTTTGCTGCCATGCTCCCCGCCACCGGCGGAATCCTTCCCGCATATCTTCTCGCCAACCTCTTCTTTGCCCTCCTGGGTTTTGGTCTCATCACCAAACCTTGGCGGCTATTCCAATCACAATACCTTCTCAGAGTTACTATCCTTTTCTAAAGAGTACAAACTTTCCCCAACTTGATAAAATACCAGCATGAAGGACAAAACTACCATTCTGGGTATTTTTCTTATTACATTCTCCCTCATCTCTACTCTCTACATCTACTTCCCCATTCTCCGCCAAGAGTATACCTTTCGTTTTCATCTTCCCTCCATCACTTCTCCAGTCTCACCCGACTTCGGTCTCATTATCAACAAACTCGGTCTCAACGAGCCCGTTGCCCCCCAAGTTGATCCCTCAAACCCTTCCCTTTATTTACCCATCCTCAACCATAGTCTCGCCCACTCCAATTCCTCCGCCCTTCCTGGAACACCAGGTACCGTCTATATCTTCGGCCACAGCAGCGACAACCCTTTTTCCATCACCCGCTACAACACCTCATTTTACTTGCTTCACAAATTAACTCCTGGAGACCTCATCACCGTTTTCTACCTCAATCAACCCTATTACTATAAGGTCCGCCAGCTTGCTACCGTCTCCCCTTCCCAAACCCAATTCCTTGGCCAAAGCCCTACTCCCCAACTTATCCTTCAAACCTGTACCCCTATCGGTACCTCTCTCAAGAGACTTCTAGTCTTTGCCGATCCTCTCCCCTCACCCACTCCTTGATCTCCCCCCGTGCCACTGCCATAATCATCCTCAAATACCCATTTCCGGGTTAGTTTGTCTATGCTCGATACTCTTGCCCATCTTTTCACACCCAAATCCTCCAATAACCACCGTCCCAAACTTATCCAACCCCTCGGTCTCGTTCTTCTCGTCTCTCTCTTCCTCGTTGGCAACAGTTCTCTCGAGCTCATCAAACTTACTTCTCCTCCCGGTATCGTTCTCGGATTTGCCAGCAGCATTACTTCAGCCCAAGTCTTTGAACTCACCAACAGAGAACGATTACGAAACGGCCTTCCTCCTCTAACTTTAAACAAATACCTCTCCCAAGCTGCCGCCTCCAAAGCCAAACACATGTTTTCTACCAACTACTGGGATCACATCGCTCCCGATGGCACCACTCCCTGGATGTTCATCAAAGACACCGGCTATCGCTACACCATCGCTGGCGAGAACCTGGCTCGCGATTTCGACACCACCATTCCCATGATCCAAGCCTGGATGGATTCTCCCACTCATCAAGCCAACATTATCCACCAACAATACCAAGATACCGGCATCGCCGTCATCAACGGCCAACTCGACGGAATCAACACCACCCTGGTCGTCCAAATGTTCGCCGCTCCCACCACCCTCGCCCCTTCCAGCCTAACTCCCTCGACTCCCCTTCCCCAAATTTCCAATCAAGCCACCCAAACCACTCCCCAAGAAGTCATCACCTTTCTCCCTCAACATGCCCAAGTTGCCGCTGCCCAATCCCCAGCCACCCTCTCGCCTTCCTTCCATTTTATCTCCCCTCTTAATCTCAAATTCAGCCTGAGCCTGGCTATCATCTTCATCATTGTCGGTGTCATCGCCATCGACGAACTCACAGTTCGCCGCCGCAATACCATTCGCTTTGTCGGCCGCAATCTGGCCCACTTGAGCTTTCTTGCTTTTGTCATCATCATTATCTTTTCTATTACCGTTCCAGGAGGAATTCGCTGATGTTCCGTTCCCAGCCCAACCACTATATCGACTACTTTATTCTCCTCACCACCTTGGCTTTCTCCGCCATCGCTGTCCGCACCTTTCACTTCACCAAGTCCACCTTAGCGCTAATCACTCTCGCCGTTTCCCTCGCCTATGTCTTCTGGGGTATCTTTCATCACAAAAAAGCCGGACATATAGACCAAAAGATTGTGCTAGAATATTTTGGCCTCGCTCTCCTAGTCAACATCATCATCGCCACCCTAGTTTTCTAGAAATTATTAATTAGTGACTACAATTATCAACCCAATAGCCCCCAATACTCCAAAGTTTAAGTATTGCTGATTGGTAATTGTAATTTGGTGATTAATTTATGAAAGGTATCATTTTAGCCGGCGGCAAAGGCACCCGTCTTCGCCCCCTCACCGTCGTCACCAGCAAACAACTCTTACCCATCTACAACAAACCCATGATCTTTTTTCCTCTCCAAACGTTAATAGACGCCGGCATCCGCGAGATCCTCATTATCGTTGCTCCCGGTCACGCTGGCGATTTCCTCAAACTCTTGGGTTCAGGCAAAGATTTCGGCTGTGACTTTAATTTCGAAGTTCAAGAAGAAGCTCGTGGTCTCGCCGACGCTTTCTTAATCGGCGAGAAATTTATCGGTTCCGACAACGTCACCATGATCTTGGGGGACAATCTCTTCGACGACGATTTTTCCGAAGCCATCACTACCTTCAAATCCGGCGGCCGCGTCTTCGCTAAACAAGTTCCCGACCCTGAGCGTTTCGGTGTAGTTACCTTCGATTCCCACCACAAAGTCGTCTCCATCACCGAAAAACCCAAAAAACCCAAATCTCAGTACGCCGTCACCGGCCTCTACATCTACGACAACACCGTTATCCAAAAAGCCAAATCCCTCCAACCCTCACCCCGAGGCGAGCTCGAAATCACCGACATCAACAACCTCTATCTCCAAGCCGGTACTCTCGATGTCGCCTTCGTCAACGGCGCTTGGCTAGACACCGGCACTTTCGAGGCTATGTATCAAGCCACCAACTACGTCCGCGATCGTCACCTCCGCTCTCACTCCACCAAGTAATCTTGCTACCCACCTCCCCGGCTACATATAATAACCTCACATGAAGCTCACTACTCGGACTCTCGCCATATTCTTTGTCCTGTTTCTCCTCGTCAGTTCTCGAGTCAATTCCCAATCCAGCACCCCATCGGCTCTTCCCTCAACCGCCCCAGTAACTTTCAACCAACTCCAAAACGACTACCGCTTTCAAGTCGAAAAATACCGCGAAGCCGAAGAAAAATTCAACTTCGAAAAAACCGAATTTCACAAACTCGGCACTCTAGCCAGCCAAGAAGATGCTCTCTCAGCCATGAAACAACTTATGACCGCCAGAGCCAAAACCCAAGCCGCCTACATTTCCCTACTACAGCATCTTCTCCTTGATTCCGCCAGCCTCTTCTCCGATATCAAATCTCCCACGCTCGACAAACTTACCCTGGCTCTAGCCTTTCTTCACAATCACGACCAAGAAGTTCCCCACCTCTTCGAAAAAGAAAACATTATCTACGCCTCCGCCGATTTCGAAGAAGATATCTACCAAGTCCACGAAGCCGAGTATCGCGCCCTCTCCCTCATCGCCATTAATCGTCTCCAATCCTCTCACCACCAGCTCTCACAAGCTGTCACCCAGTTTGAATCCATCTCGCTTGCCGGCATTACCGATCCTTCTTTCAAAGCCGCCACCGAACGCGGCCTCAAAGAAGTCAGCCAACTTCTTCAAGAATCCTTTCAAGCTATCGCCACCGCTCTCGACACATACCACCAATACGACCAGCTCAAATCAGGAAACCTCACCAAAACATCTTTCGCCCACATCCACGAACAAATCATCAAAGACCTTATCCCCGCCCATTCCAGCCTCCAAACCGCCATCAACTTCCTCATTGAGTTAGACAAAGGCACCAGCTCATGAACCAAACCGAATTCACCGATAACCAAGAAATACTCCAACCTCCTCCCACAGAGGCTCCAAGCTCCCCACTCACAACCGAGCCAGTCCTGGAAGTTCCTCCGTTGCCTCCCTCCAAATCCAAACCCAAATCTAGAAAGAAACTTCTTCTCCTTACCCTGATTATTTTTCTAGTTTTTCTCCTGCTTCTCATCCTCCTCACTTTCCTCAAACCCAGACAATCCACCTCACCCCAAACCACCCAATCTCCCTTTCCTTCCATCTCCACCAACCCTCTCACCGCCTCCCAATCTGCCTACACCAACCTCCTCTTCCAGATTAAAACCCAAATCGATCAATCCGATCCTACCATCATCGACTTCAACCCTCCCCCCATTAACTACCAGCTCGAACTCTAACTCCACACCCTCCTAGTTCAACCCCACAATTGCCGCATTCAGCACAGTTGCAAAGCTCACCCACCCAAAATAGGGGACTAGCCACCAAAAAATCTCTCTCTTGCGCGCATAAGCCAACTTCATCAGCCGCACTAGCACGATCCACAAACTCACAATTATTATCAAAGCCAGCATCGTTTCCCGCGCCCCAAAAAACACCGGTGACCACATCGCATTAAGCGCCAATTGTCCCGCAAACAGCCACTTCATTTTCTTATTGCCTTTTTTCTTCCACAAACTATAACCCACCCACCCCAGCATCGCATAGAGTATCGTCCACACCGGTCCAAACACCCAATTAGGCGGATTAAACACCGGCTTCTCTAAACTCACATACCAACTCTCAATATTGCTCACCGTAAACATCGAACCCAAAATCCCCACCAGTTCAATCCCCACAATCCACACTCCAAGTTTCACCCAATCACCTTTATCTCTTGTTACCATTTTGCCCCCTTGTTCTATTTCGATACTTTGTTAACGTCAAATAACTCCTATACGGATAATTCCAATACGTTCTCAACTTCCCAAACCTTCTCGCCGAAGTCGTCGCCTTCAAATCTGCCAAAAATTTTATCTCACCATAAGGTGCCAGCGCCATAGATAAATCCAAATCCTCATGAACTTGATCATCATTCAAACTTAACTTATCCCGCACCTTCTCCCATGCCAATTTCCATACCGCATACTGCCCTCCAGACATAACTTCGTGGCCGGTAAGCAGTTTCATCAACCGAAAATAATACCACCGATGCGTCTTGGAAAAAAACCAACTCCATTTGATCTCGGAAAAATTCACCGGCCCACTCACTCCCACCACATCGGCATCATCAAAAGCTCTTCTTATTATCTTTACCCAATCACGGTCCACCACTGTATCGGCATCACATTTTGCGACCACCTCTCCTTTTGCACGCTCAAATCCATAATCAATCGCCTTGGCAATTCCTCTGTCTTTTTGGTGCAAAACCGTTACCGGAAATTTTCCTGCAATCTCCACAGATTTATCCTCCGATCCGTTATCGACAACCAAAATTTCCTCTGGTTTTTCCGTCTGCCCATCCAACGACTTCAAACACTCGCCAATGTACGCTTCTTCATTCAAACAAGGAATCACTACGCTTACTGAAACCATTGCCCTCCATCATACCAGACTGTTTACTCACACATTTCACACCACCAAAACCAGTTGATTTCTCCTTCCATCTCTGCCATACTCGACCCAAATAAATCCCGTATTATTGTCAGTTTATGAGCCGACCAGCCAAATCTTCTCTCGTCAAAACCATAGATATTCTTCATCAGTTTCTCCACCAGCTCGAACCCTTAAAATCTTTACTTCGTCATAGCTGGCTTTCCTCAGGCCGCCAAGAAAGCGTCGCCGAGCACACCTGGCGCATGGCCATGATGGCCATCCTCCTAGCCCCTCACTTAGACTACTCAGTCAACCTCGAACGCGTCCTCAAACTCATCCTTACCCACGATATAGCTGAGATCAAAGCCGGCGACTTCCACGCATTTAAAAAAGTTCCTTCCAACAAACACCAGCTCGAAAAAAAAGCTCTTGAGGAATTAGTTGCGCCCCTTCCTGCTAAGATTGGCAAGGAACTTGTCTCTCTTTGGCAAGAATTCGAAGCCCAAAAAACTCCGGAGGCCAAATTTGCTCAAGCCCTCGACAAACTCGAAGTTTTGATCCAGCATAACGAAGCTGACATTTCTACGTGGGCACAAAAAGAATACGAATTTAACTATTACTATGGTTATGATCAGGTCACCCATAGCCAAATTCTTAAACTCCTTCGAGACCTTGTTTTAGAAGAAACTCACCAAAAAATTTCTCAAGAGACAAACAAGCTACTACATGAACCAAGCTCTTAATAGCCCTCTCGCCGACCGCATCCGTCCTCGCGCTCTTAACCAAATCATCGGCCAGTCCCACTTAGTCGGCCGGAGTAAACCCATCCGCCGCATGATCGAACAGGGCGTGATCCACTCGATGATTTTCTGGGGACCGCCCGGCTGCGGCAAAACCACTCTCGCTCGCTTGATCGCCCAAGCCATCGACGCCGCCTTTATCGAAATCTCCGCCGTCTCTGCCGGCAAAGCCGATATGCGCCGCGCGGTCGAAACTGCCAACCAAACCCTGATCAACAAAAAGACCATCTTCTTCATCGATGAAATCCACCGCTTCAACAAAGCCCAACAGGACTTCCTTCTCCCCTACGTCGAAGACGGCACCCTTATCCTTATCGGCGCCACTACCGAAAACCCCAGCTTCGAAGTCATCTCGCCCTTGCTCTCCCGCACTCAAGTTTTTGTCCTCGAACCCATCTCTAAGAGTGAACTCATCAAAATCATCCAAGCCGGTTCCCGCGAGCTCCAAGTCGCCCTCTCCGACCAGGCCCAAGACTTCCTCGCCGAATTCGCTAACGGCGACGCTCGCCAAGCGCTAAACCTCCTCGAAAACACATTTCAGCTCTACGGAGTAAAAGTAAAAAAATCCCGGGATCGAGGAGGAGCGAAGCGACGGGAATATCCCGGGATTGAAACGAGTAGCATCACCATCAATCACCTCAAACAAACCCTCCAAAGTAAACACCTCCGCTACGACACCGGCGGCGAAGAGCACTACAACACCATCTCCGCCTTTATCAAAAGTATGCGCGCCAGTAACCCCGACGCCGCCCTCTACTACCTCGCCCGTATGGTCGACGCTGGCGAAGACCCCAAATTCATCGCCCGCCGTATGGTCATTTTTGCCTCCGAAGACATCGGCATGGCCCAACCCACCGCCCTCGTCGTCGCCAACTCAGTTTTTCGAGCTGTAGAAACGATTGGTTACCCCGAAGCCCAGATCAACCTAGCTCATGGCGTCACTTACTTGGCCTCAGCCAAAAAAGACCGCTCCGCCTACGACGCTTACTTCGCTGCCCTCGATGATGTCAAAAAGCATGGAAACTTGCCAATCCCTCTCCACCTCCGTAATGCACCTACAAAACTCATGAAAGACTTAGGCTACAGTCGCGGATATGAAAAGTATCCCAAAGGGAAAAGTTTACTTCCGGAACTGCTCGAAGATAGGAAGTATTACAAATCTTGACGACCAGTCCTTCCGAAGCCTTGGCGAAGGAGGACGGCAAAGGATATGAGATGTATCCAGACAAAACCAAATCCCTTCTTCCTGATAAACTCAATGGAAGAAAATACTATTAATTAATATCTAATGTCATACGATGAAAGCACAGAACATACCTTTTCAAACAAATGATTCTTGAATTAAATTAAAGAAGTTGTGAACTAGTGGATATATAAACTGGAGGCTATGTGAAAATCTCAAAGCAAAAAGCAATAGAACAAAACTGGGATCAAGTAAAAAGTAGAAACTACAAACTTGCCCATCTAGATAATTACCAATCAGTAGTATTTGCAGAGTTAAACGGAGATCCTGGTGAAGTTACTACTGACGATCTCGAACGTGTGTACTACATAGTCGAGGGCAAGGGCGAATTTAACTTTAATGGAGATGTTACTCCTGTCTCACAAGGTTGACGTGATAACAGTTCCACCACACACAAAATACGATTACAAACCTACAAACAACACTACTCTAAAAATACTTCTATTTATGGAGTTTTGGGACAACTAATTATGAAAAAAGCTCTAATCCTACATGGCACAGGTGGACATTCGAAAGAAAATTGGTTTGACTGGTTGAAAACAGAACTCGAAAATCGGAATTGGAAAGTCTGGGTTCCAGATTTACCTAATGCAGACAAGCCAAATATTACCAGATACAACAAGTTTTTATTTGGTAATAAAAAATGGTCTTTCGATTCCAATACTATTCTGGTTGGCCATTCTTCTGGAGCCGTTGCAATTTTCGGAATACTGCAAGCACTACCAGATGGAATCACAGTTGATACTTGCTATTTAGTTGGCGCATTCAAGAACGACTTGGAATGGGACGCTTTACGTGGGTTATTTGACCAACCTTTTGACTTCCCTAAAATTAAAACCAAAGCCGAAAGATTTGTTTTCATACATTCTAACAATGACCCCTACTGTCCACTAGACCACGCCAAGTATCTGACAAAACAGCTCGACGGCGAACTAATTGTGAAAAAGGGACAAAAACATTTCAGCATCGGTACTGCCGGCCAAGGTTATAGTAAATTCCCTTTTCTGCTCCGTCAAATCGAAATAAATAATCTCTAGAATCTGCGCAGTTACTAATTTTTAAACAAAGAAATCATGAACCCAAAACCTTTCAAATTCGGTCACCTGGACAAAAAAGACGATCACGAAATCTACTACGCTCAATACGGGAATCCCAAAGGTGAAGCAGTCATTGTTCTCCACGGCGGCCCAGGTTCAAAATCCAGCCCCAAGCATGTCAAAGGTTTCGAGCTAGATAAATATCACGTCGTAGCTTTCGACCAGCGCGGATGTGGCAAAAGCCTTCCCATAGGAGAAATCAAAAACAACACAACTCACGACCTCATTAGCGACATCGAACGCTTGCGGCAGGAATTGAAAATCGACAAATGGTTCGTGATGGGTGGCAGTTGGGGTTCAACCCTGGCTTTGACATACGCCCAGAGCCATCCCCAAAGAGTCAAAGGCCTGCTTCTCTGTAGCCTGTTTTTAGCCAGAGAAAGAGACACCGATTGGGCGTTCACCAAAGACAATGGTATTGATCGTTCGTTCCCCGACCTTTGGGAAACAAGACAAAAGTTTTTGAGCAAACACAAAGCCAAACCACCCGATGCAGCCAAGGTTCTTCTTGCAGAACTTCAATCAAGTTCAGAAGATGTAGTTAAGCAAATAGTGGCAGGTGTGAATAATTGGGAAGGCAACCTCATGAACGCCTTCGAAGACTTAAATTTCATGGACCCTGAAGATGTGGAGGAAGCCGACATTACGGCTGCAAAAGTTTTCTTGCATTACGAAGCCAATAACTTCTTCCTTGAGCCGAACCAACTTCTCAAAAACCTGGATCGGATCGCATCAATCCCAGCCATCATTGTTCATGGACGCTATGATCTCCTTTGCCCTGTCGAGCAAGCCTGGGAGGTTCAAAAAGCTCTCAAAAAAGCAGAAACGATCATCTTACCAACCAGCAACCACAAACTAACTGCTGAGGGAGAGATTGCAAAGAACATAGCCTTTAATTATTTCTTAAGCAGACAAGTGATATCTAACCGCACATAACCCAAACAATAATTCAATATCTTGCAATATCTTTCAACATTTAGTAACTTGTAGCAATGGACTACAAGTTCACTCCCACTTCCAAGATTTCATCTCTCACCAAGCAGCTCGATCAAGCCAGTTTTTTTATCAACCAATTCCCCGTCCCGCCCCAAATCATCTCCAACCTCCGCCGCCAATCTACCCTCCACTCCTCCCTCTTTTCCGCCCGCATCGAAGGCAACCAGCTCACTCTCGATCAAGTCTCCACCGGCATCTATCCCCACTCTCAAGATAAACAAAAACTAGAAATCCAAAATCTTCTTGCTGCCCACAACTACATTTTTTCCACCCGACCACCCCAGAGAGTTTCCCTCAAGCTCATTCAAACCCTCCATTCATATGTCATCCGCGGTCTGTCACCCGACGCCGGCCACTTTCGTTCCGAACAAACCGCCATCTTCAATCAAGCGGGCGTCGCCATCTACGTCACTCCTCCTCCGGACCAAATTCGACCTCGACTCCAAGCTCTACTCCAATCACCCAAACCCTCCTTGGGCAACGTCTACACCACCGCTGCCTTCTCCCATTTTGTTTTCGAAAAAATCCACCCCTTCGTTGACGGTAACGGTCGGGTCGGCAGGCTTCTTACCCAATTCCACCTTGATCGAGCCGGCTACAAATTTAAAGGTTTACTCGCATTCGAAAAACTACTCGACCAATTCCGCTCGGAGTACTACTCTCTCTTAAATCAAAACTCTACCGACACCACCCTTTTCATCGAATTCTACCTGGAAATGATTCTCTTCTCAGCCCGGGAAGCCATCTCCAATCTGAAATCATCTCCCGTCGCCACCAACCCAGAAGATGAACTATTGCCTCGACGCCGAGAAATCTATCTCCTCATTAGAGATCACACCTACTTAAGCTTCGATCAAATCCATCGTCGCTTTCCAGCAGTCAATCCTTCCACACTCAGGTACGACATCCGCCAGCTATTAACCAAAGAGTTCATCAAAAAAATTGGCGCTACCCGTGGAACCCTATACTCGGCAAAAGACGTCTTCGTACAAGTTCCCTAAACACCACAAACCGGCTATAATAAATTCTCTTGACTAAACCACATTTGTTTAGTCACCAATTTTTTATGTTGTCCTTTCTCTTCAATATCCCCAAATCTATCTGGAAAAAATTCAGAAACCAATCGCGCAAAAGAAAACTACTCATTATCATTCTTGCCATTGTTGTCTTGTTTCTTGGTTTTCGCCAATTCCGCCAAACCCACCAACCTTCCCCCTACCAGCTCGAAACCGCCAAACTAGGTTCTATCACCGAAATCGTCAGCGAAACCGGCAACGTCACCAACGCCGGAGTTACTCCTGTCTACTCGACTACCAAAGGCCTGGTGGCTCAAGTGTTTGTCAAAAATGGCGACTTTGTCCACAAAGACGACGATCTTTTCAACGTCACTGCTACCGCCACCAAGCAAGAAAAAGACACCGCCCTCTCCACTTATCTCACCGCCAAAACTGCTCTGGAAACCGCCCAAGCTACTCAGTTAAGTCTCCAAGCTACCATGTTTAGTGCTTGGGATTCTTTTAAAGAACTAGCCCAAGGCGACGATTACGAAAACGACGACGGCACTCCCAAAATCGACCAAAGAAACCTTCCCGAATTTCATATTCCCCAAAAAGAATGGTTGGCCGCCGAAGCCTCTTACAAAAAACAAGCCACCGCCATCAACCAAGCTCAAGTTCAAGCCAGCGCTGCTTGGCAAGCATATCAAGCCACCCAAGACAGCCAAGTCAAAGCCGTCATCGATGGAGAAATCAGAAATTTGGCCGTTACCACCGGTGACCTGGTCACCATTCCCACCGCCACCACCCTTACTTCTACTCTCCCAGCCCTCGTCCTCAAACACGCCAACGCCCAAACTACCATTAAACTCGATATTGGCGAAACCGACGTCGTCAAAGTCCAAGCCGGACAACCGACCACCATCGAACTCGACGCTTTTCCCCATCAAACCTTCACCGGACACGTGGATAGGATCGACACTTACACCACTCCCACAGCCGGTGTCGTCAACTATTCGGTCTACATAGTCATGGATCAAATTTCAGACTTGATCTTGGGTGGCATGACCGCCGACATCGATATCACCGTCGCCCAAAAAGACAATATCCTTACCGTTCCCTCCAGTGCCGTCAAACCCTACGAAGGCGGACGCGCTGTTAGAATCGTCGGCGCCAACGGAGAAATTGAATACATCCCCGTCACCGTCGGCCTCAAAGGCAACAACCTCACCGAGATTATCTCCGGCATCGACGAAAATACTCAAGTTATCGTTGCCTTGAAAAATGAACAGGTTGAGCGCTCCAGCCCTGGATTCTTCTAAACTTTAGTTCGCCTACCTCACCCCATCCTCACCCACTATAACTCGGCTGAACCATTCAACAAATTCATCAGCTCTTAGCAAACCGAACTTCACTCTTTGCCACCAGCCAAAGCCAACCTATGAAACCAAAAACCCCCCTCATCGAACTCACAGATATGCAAAAGACCTACTTCTCGCCTGGTGGAGACTACCAAGCCATCAAAGGTATTAGTCTCCAAATCAACCAAGGTGAATTCGTCACCATCATGGGGCCATCAGGCAGCGGCAAATCCACCTTGATGCACATCATGGGAGCACTCGATTCACCCACCCAAGGCAAATACTTGTTCAAAGGCAAAAACATCACCTCCTACACTCCCGACCAACTCGCTCGCATCAGAAACCAAGAAATCGGTTTTGTCTTTCAATCCTACAACCTCCTCCCCCGCTCCTCTGTCTTAACCAACGTCGAAAAGCCCATGGTCTTTGCCAACATTCCCGCTAAGCAACGAACCCAAAAAGCCATGCAAGTTCTCACCCATGTCGGCATTCAAGACAAAGCCCACAATTTATCCAACCACATCTCCGGCGGCCAAATCCAACGAGTTGCCATTGCCAGAGCTCTAGTCATGAACCCTGCCATCATCCTAGCCGATGAACCCACCGGCAATCTCGACACCAAAACCGCCAACGAAATCATGAACATCTTTGTCCGCCTTAATCGAGATGGCCACACCATTGTAGTTATTACCCACGAAGACGACATCGCCGAATTTGCCAAACGCATCATCAGAATCAAAGACGGCCAGATCGAATCTGACCAGCCTAGAAAAAAAGGCAAACATGCAGTTTCGTGAGATTGCCGCTTCTTCCACCCAAGCCCTAAAAAGCAACCTTCTCCGCACCGCTTTGACCGTTCTGGGTATTGTTATCGGCATTTCCTCCGTCATTCTTATCTCCTCCATCGGCCAAGGCGCCGTCGCCTTCATCACCGATCAGTTAAGCGTTTTTGGCTCAAACTTTTTCCGCGTTGCCGCTGGCGAAAACGCCATATCCGCTTTTGCCGGCACCAAAAATCCCATCACCACCCAAGACGCCCAAGCTCTCAAGGACTCCTCCATCCCCAACCTCGAACACGTCGTCTCCATCTCCATATCCACCCGCAACGTCACCAGCGGCGATCAACAAACCACCACTTCCATCCACGGCATGGACGCCGAAGCCCAGTTTATTCTCAAACCAGAGCTCATCTATGGTGAATTTCTCTCTTCCACCGACATCCAAAACGCCACCAAAGTCGCCGTCGTCGGTGAAAGCATCGCCACCGATTTTTTTGGCCCAGACAGCAATCCCGTGGGCCAATCCATCAGAATCGACAACACCAGGTTCAGAATCATTGGTGTCTCCAAAGCCGCCGGCGCCTTCGGTAGCATTTTCAACAACGGCATCAACATTCCCGTCTCCACCATGAACCGAGACATCACCGGCGTCGACGAATTACTCGAAATCATCATCAGCGTCAAAAACAAAGACCAACTCAACCAAACCATCACCGACGTCGAGGACTTCTTGCGTGAATTCAGAGGCATCCAAGATGACGAAGACAACGACTTTTTCGCCCAAAGTTTTGCCGATGCCCTAGACATCATTACCACCATCACCACTCTTTTAACTCTCATGATCACCGGCATTTCTGGCATTTCCCTCGTCGTCGGCGGTGTCGGCATCATGAACATCATGCTCGTTTCCGTCACAGAAAGAACTCGCGAAATCGGCCTTCTCAAAGCCATCGGTGCCAGAAACCAAGACATTCTTACTCAGTTTATCGTCGAATCCATCACTCTCAGTTTGGCCGGCGGATTTATTGGTATCTCTCTCGGCCTTCTTGGCGCCTTTGGCATCTCTCAACTAATCCACATTCCTTTCATTGTCAGCCCCGTCGCCATTATCACGGCCGCCAGTGTCTCCACCCTGGTCGGCCTTATCTTTGGCTACTACCCTGCCCGCCGCGCCGCCGGCCTCGATCCTATTACTGCCCTCAGATTCCAGTAGCCCTTCCTACAAGCCTCAATCAAACAACTCTATGCAACTCTTCGAAATCATCAACTCCTCCGGCCAAGCCCTCAAAAGCAGCCCTCTTCGCACTAGTCTTACCATGCTGGGCATCATCATCGGCATCTTCTCCGTTATCCTCATTTCTTCGATCGGCAACGGCGCCGTTGCTTTCATCACCGAAGAGTTGAGTATCTTTGGTACCAACTACTTTCAAATCGCTCCAGGCGAGAACCCCTTTTCCGCTCTAGCTGGCACCAGCAACCCTCTCACTACCGCCGACTCCCAAGCCATCAAAGACTCATCCATTAGCAATATCGAATCAGTCGCCCCTTTTGCTTTCGCCTCCTCTCGAGTTACTTCCGAATACGAAAAAACCAGCGCTTTGGTTTACGGACTCACTTCCGAAGCCCAAATCATATTAAAACCAGACATCGTCTACGGAGAATTCATCACCGAAACCGACGACGACTCAAACACTCGAGTTGCCGTCTTGGGTTTCGACCTTGCCGAAGAACTCTTTGGTAAAAACACCAACCCAGTGGGGGACTCCGTCAGGATCGACGATACCAGGTTTAAAGTCGTCGGTGTCACCAAATCATCAGGCGCTTTGACTGCCGGTTTTTTCAATAACGCCGTCAACATCCCCTTAAACACCATGATCACCCACATCACCGGTGTCGACGAGCTTGTCGAAATAGATATCAGTGTCCAAAACGAAGACTTGCTCAACCAAACCATCGCCGACGTCGAAGATTTTCTCAGGAATTATCGCGATATCGAGGATGGCAGTGACAGCGATTTTTATGTCCAAAGTTTCAAAGACTCTCTCGCTACCATCCAAACCGTCACCAATCTTTTAACTATTATGGTCGCCGCCATCTCTGGCATTTCTCTTGTCGTTGGCGGTGTTGGAGTCATGAACATCATGCTCGTCACCGTCACCGAAAGAACTCGTGAGATCGGTTTACTCAAAGCCATCGGCGCCCGTCAGCAAGACATTCTTATCCAATTCTTAATCGAATCTATGACTCTATCTCTAGCCGGCGGCATCATCGGTATTCTTCTTGGCATCACCGCGGCCTACGGAGTTGCCCAACTTGTCCACATACCCTTTGTCGTCAATCCCATCACCATCATCCTTGCCGTCAGTGTCTCTAGTTTTGTCGGTATCATCTTCGGCCTCTACCCCGCCCGCCGCGCCGCCAAATTAAATCCCGTCGACGCCCTTCGCTACGAATAATACCTCCAGCATGAAATCTCTTTCTCACCAATCCTTTTACCAGTGTAAGATTAGCGACCGTCTCGAATCTCAAACCATCACCGAAGCCAGCTTCGAAGCCTGCACCTTTAAATCCTCTAGTTTTACCTCAGTCATTTTCTCCCAATCCAGCTTCACCGACTGTCGCTTCACCAATTGTGCCATCAGCGCCACAAGCTTTCCCCACTCCATCCTCATCGACCTTACCTTTAATCAGAGCAAAGTCATCGGCACCGATTTTACCTCCACCCAAATCATTTCCGGGCTTTCCTTTGTAAAATCAGACGTCAGTCTCAGTAACTTCAGCCATCTCGATCTCCCTCAACTCGTCCTTACTCAATCCAAAGCCTCTCAAACCAACTTCTCTGGCGCCAAATTA
>CAYNFZ010000013.1:0-18659 GCA_964396725.1 uncultured Pseudomonadales bacterium | reverse complement strand
CGCCTCAAAGACTTCGATATTCGCCAAGAATTCCAAACTTTCCCCGACAAATCATCCCTCAAACTCGGTCCCTTCGAAATCGAATCCATCCTAGTCACCCATTCCGTTCCCGACACCCGCCACTTCGCCATCCACACTCCCGTCGGCACCGTCTACCACGGTTCTGACTTCAAATTCGACCTCACCCCCGTCGACAGCCGCGTCAGTGACTACAACAAAATCGCCCGTACCGGCGATCGCGGCGTTCTCTGTCTCCTCTCCGACTGTCTCCGTTCCGAAAAACCCGGCCATTCTCTCTCTGAATCTATCCTCACCGAAACCTTCCAACGCGAATTCCGCGGCGTCAAAGGCAAAATCCTCGTTACTTCCATGAGCTCAAACGTCCACCGTATCCAACAAGCCGTCGACGTCGCCCTCACCCACGGCAGGAAAATCGCCTTCATCGGCCGCTCCGTCGAACAAAACATCAAAACCGCGACCAGGCTCGGTTTCTTCCGTATACCCCAAAAATCCGTCATCAACAAACGCAACATCACCCAGATCCCACCCCACCAAATCTGCGTCATTATCGCCGGTTCTCAAGGTCAACCCGAATCATCCCTCACCCGCGCTGCCAAAGGCGAACACACCCTCGTCACCATCAACCCCGAAGACAAGGTTATTTTCTCCACCGAAGCCATTCCCGGCAACGAGGATAATGTTTATGCCGCCATCGACAACATTAGCAAACTCGGTGCCGATATCTCCTACTCCGACATCGACGACAACCTCCACGTCTCCGGCCACGCCTCCGCCCTCGAGCAAAAACTCCTCATGGAACTCACCAAACCTCGTTTCATCGTCCCCATCGGTGGCACCTATCGCCACATGGTTCAGTACCGCAAACTCGCCGGCACCATGGGCTACCAACCTGGACAAGTCTTCCTCCTTCAAGATGGCCAAACTCTGGAATTCTCTCCCGATTCTGCCACTCGTGGCAAATCCATCAAACTTTCCCAGGTCATGGTCGACGGCACTGGAGTCGGCGACGTCGGCAATATCGTCCTTTCTGATCGCCGCACCATGTCCGAAGCCGGCATCGTTGTCGTTCTTATCCCCTTCAATCACCAATCCAACCAACTCCAAGGTCGACCCCAGATCATCTCCCGCGGCTTCGTCTTTATGCGCCAAGCCCAGGACTTAATCACCAAGCTCGAAACCACCACCATGGAAATTCTCGACAAATACCACGATCAGCTCGATGACTTCAAAACCATCAAGCGCATCTTAACCAAAGAAATCGGCGACGAGATCTACAAATACACCCAACGCGAACCTCTCGTCCTCCCTGTTCTCATGGAAGTCTAAACCGCCCATCCTAAACTCAAATCCAATTACCGCTTATTGGTAATTAGGTAATTATTTGATTATTGGTGATTGGTGATTGGTGATTGGTGATTGGTGATTGGTTATTATTACTCCACTAACTTTCTCTCCTCCAGGATAATTCCCCATTTCTCCTTCATTCCCCACCTGCCCTGTGATACCATGACAACGCAGGTTATCTGCACTATATTGTCATTCCTAGCCTCCTAAAAACCTGTTTAGGTTTTGATCATTAGAATTTGGAATTTAGTTGATAATTGATTATTGTAATTTGAAGATTCTTACCAGAGGCAAGCTATGGGTCGCAAAAAAGGTCGCCGCAAATCCCCCTACAAACTCAAACTCAAACGAGACACTCTCCTCTCTCTCGCCTCGTTGTTCCTCTGGTCCATCGCCGGCCTCATCATCGTCTCCTTCTCCGGTCAGGGCACCATTCTCCAAAAAATCCAAATTCAACTCCAACACACTTTCGGTTTTGCCACCCTCCTGATTCCCTTCCTCTTTATCTCCGGTGGCCTTATGATTAGCCAGGTCAACTTCAAATTCGCCCGCCCCAACGCCTTCATTGGCGGTATCATTCTCTTCATCGGTATTCTCGGCCTTTTCCACGGTGGCACTTCCGGTTCCCAGATCTACGGCAATCTCGCCGTTATGATCCATCCCATCGGTGCTACTCTACTTCTTTTTGCCATAGCTTTAGCCGGTTTCCTCATCATGAACGAAACCGCCATCGCCGAACTCTTAATCGCCCTCTCCAAATTATTCCACAAACTCACCCATCTCCCCCGACTCCCAGCTCGAGCCTCCAGACCCGCCGCCGACAAAGATATGAAAATCACCGGTGTTGGCCACACCAGCGAACCACCAGAAACCGATTCAGAAACCACCTCCAGAGCCGCGACTCAATCGAAACTCTCCAAAGCTACCGCCCAACCTCTCTTGAACACTCCTTTAGTCGCCAGCAAAAACGACCAACCCAAAATCTGGGATCTTCCTCCTCTTTCTCTTCTTGGTAGTTCCTCCGGCGGCAAAGCCGACCGTGGTGATCTCAAACACAACGCCGCCATCATCGAACAAGTCCTCGATTCCTTCGGCATCAAAGCCCGCGTCGTCGAAGTCAACTGTGGCCCTGCCGTCACCCAATACGCCCTCGAAATCAGCCTCGGCACCAAGCTCAGTAAAATCACCGCCCTCCAAAACGATCTCGCCCTAGCTCTCGCCGCCCCCACCGGCCAAATCCGCATTGAAGCCCCCATTCCCGGCCGGTCCATGGTTGGTATCGAAATCCCCAATCGTTCTCCCGAATTCGTCACTCTCCGCACCATGCTCACCTCCAAAACCATGAAACAATCCAAATCCAAACTCGCCGTCTCTCTTGGCCTCAACGTATCCGGCGAACCCATCATCGCCGACATTACCCAAATGCCTCACATCCTCATCGCTGGTGCCACCGGCTCCGGTAAATCAGTCTGCTTAAACTCCTTTTTAGCCACCATCCTTTTCCGCGCCTCTCCCGACGAAGTCAAATTTATCCTGGTCGATCCCAAACGTGTGGAACTAACCGGTTACAATGGCATTCCCCACCTCTTGACCCCCGTCATCATCGAACCCGAAAAAGTTCTTTCCGCTCTCAAGTGGGCCATCACCGAAATGCAAGGCCGCTACAAACTCTTTGCCGAAGCCGGCGTCAGAAACATCGAAGGCTACAACAAAGCCTCGGGCTTCCAAGCCCTCCCCTACATCGTTATCATCATCGATGAACTCGCCGACATCATCCTCTTCTCCCCCGGTGAAGTCGAAGAATCCGTCACTAAACTCGCCCAAATGGCCCGTGCCACTGGCATCCACCTCGTCCTCGCCACCCAGCGCCCTTCAGTCGACGTTATCACCGGACTCATCAAAGCCAATATTCCTTGCCGCCTGGCTTTCAACGTTACCTCCATGGTCGACTCCCGCGTCATCATCGACACCCCTGGTGCCGAAAAACTCCTAGGTCGAGGCGACATGCTCTATATTCCCCCCACCCAATCCAAACCTACCCGCATCCAGGGCACCTACGTTTCCGATCAAGAAACCCAAGAACTTATTAACTATCTCAAACAAACCGGCATCGAACCTCAATATACCGAGGAAGTCACCACCAAATTCTCCGCCAAAATCGTTACCAGCGGTGGTGGCAAAGTTCTCGAAGACGTCGACGATCTCTTTGAAGACGCTGTCAAAACCGTTATCCAATTCAAACGCGCCTCCGCCTCTCTCCTTCAACGAAATCTCTCCATCGGCTATGCTCGCGCCGCCCGTATCATCGACCAACTCGAGGACGCCGGCATTATCTCCACTACTGATGGTAGCTCCAAACCCAGAGACGTTCTCATTCGCTCCACCGACGAATTCTTCCGTAGTCAAATGGGTTCTTAACCTCTGCCGTTCTTCACTTCTCACCTCATGTTACAATCTGCCTAATTTACTTTTTCTATGAAATCCGTCGGCCAACTTCTCCATCAAGCTCGAAAAGAGCACCAACTCACCATCAGCGAACTAGCTCGTATTACCAAAATCGGACCCGAGTACCTAACCGCCATCGAAGCCGATCGCTTCGACCGCCTCCCCTCCGCCACTTTCACCAAAGGTTTTATCACCAACTACGCCAAAGCCGTCGGCGTTGATCCCGCCAAAGCCCAAGCCATTTTTCGCCGCGACTTCGACTTCAATCGCCAAGGAAAAATCATTCCCCGCGGTATGACCAATCCCTTAAAAAACCCTTCCCGTTTCTACAATCCCAAAACCACCACTCTCGCTATTGGTCTCATCGTCGCCATCTTAGTTGGTCTCTATATCGCCAACCAACTCTTCACCTTCACCCAAGCTCCCACTATCACTCTCACCTCACCCACCCAAGAAATTATTTCCGGCCCCATGATTCACATTTCCGGTAAAACCACCACCGACGCCACCATCACCGTCAACAACCAACCCATCGCCACCAATGCCAGCGGCGAATTTTCCACCACTCTCGACCTTCCTCCCGGTGACCACACTCTCATCATCAAATCCCAAAGTCGCGATGGCAAAACTCGCACTCTTACCCGTTTCATCACCGTCGAACCTTCTCAGTAGATCACCCCTCAATTATCATTGTTTCTTGTAACTTGTAACTTGTAACTTGTAACTTGTAACTTGTTGCTTTTTAATTTGACTCTTCCCCCATTCCACGCTACGCTAAATACAGCCAAGGTTTATCGCTTGATTTCGGTATTTGAGAATTGAAAATTAATTATTTTTTGAAAATTGTAAATTGGTAATTGGAATTTCTTCAGGTATGGATCCTTTTCTCGTCTTTCTCATGATCATCATCACCATCTTGACCACCATCTTGGTCATCGCCGGCATTCAAGTCATTCTCATCTTAAAAAACGTCAACCATACTCTCTCCAAAGCCAACCAAACCATCACTCTGGCCGAAAGTTTTCTCCACAACCTCACCAATCCTCTCCAAGACCTCCGCTCCTTAGGTGAAGGCGTCAAAACCGGCATGCACGTCGCCCATCACGTCGTCAACTGGGTCAAAGAAAAAAGGGCATCTACCATTCCAGATGATTCAGAATCACCAGTTGTTATCTAAACCATGTCTCAAACCAAACCCAACCACGGCCCTGGCTTTCTCTTCGGAGTAACTCTCGGAGCCATCGTTGGCGCCGGCGCCCTCATCTTCTCCGGTAAAGACACCGAACAAATCCGCGATAAAATCAAATCCGGTCTCGATGACTCTCTCGACAAAATCAAACACAAATACCCCGAGGAATCCTCCAAAGTCCAAGATATTCTCGAACAAGCCCTTCAAGATGCCCGCCAAAAAAGCCACAAACTCTCTTCCGTCTTGCCTTCCACTCCCACACCCAAAAAATCCTCCAAGACCTCCAAATCCAAACCCGCCAACGTCCGAAGCTTCACCCGTAGCGGCAAGCCTCTCGTCTCCGATTCTTAAACCTCTTCAAACATTCATAGATTTCTAGCTACAGAGCCGCTCCTTGTAAAGAGTAAGACAGCTCTGTAGCCATCAACTTAGATACTTTCTACATCCAACTTTTACCTCGAGGGAAATGATTGGTGAAGTCTTTTTCACCTGCTTCTATGCGTTCTCGGTAATACCTGGAATCGTACAGTAGCGGCACTACCTCCAATAATAGATCTTGGCGATCCCGGTTTTCCAACAGAAAGTCAACAACTCCTCTGTAGAAACCAACCACTGCCGGCTGCAGTCCAGTTTGCACTATAAACATCCGCAACCTGGCTCCTCGTTGTGCCAACACTTGCAGCTTTTCGTAGGTAATCTGGTAACACAACGCTTCCATCTCGGCCATGCTGTATTCCGCTTGGCTGATTTCTATATTGCGGAACCAGTATTGATCCACAAATGCATCCATTTCTGGATGACGGAAAGAGATCATTCCAAATCGGCCGTTTTTTGGCTGACCTGATTTGAAACTATTCACCTTGCCCTTACTAGGCCTTCTCAAGCAAAAAACTGGGAAGGGGTGCCCTGTGGAACCATCTGTGTAGGTAACATTAAAGGCGGTTGGGCCCTCAAAGTTATCCGGGTGTTTGTACACGAAGTAGTGCAGCGCATTGCTGATCACTGCATGGCCCGGTACACCCAAATTCACCGAGTTTGATTGACCTCGATCGGCTTGCAGCAGACTCGCCCAGATTTGCCGTATCAGAATATCTTCGGCAGTCTTACCCTCGTTATCTGGAACATAATCGATCACAAACTGACCAGCAAAAGCCGGTTTAATTTCTTCTGCTCTCGAAGTATCGGGCGATACGTACTCAGGATCAACAAACTCCACGTGTTTGTTCTGCACCGCCACTACCACTTGATTTTGTTGTTTTGCCTGGATCAGAAACTGAATCATCACCTCAACTGCACTTGGTACCGGATGAACCGATCCTTCCAGCATTTGCCGCAGATGTCTCACGTAATCGCTGATATGATCTGGCACCCAGTACATCGATACCAACCGTTTCTCTCGCAGCAACTCGGTCTGTTGCCACCAGTTAGCGACCATAAACTGCAACACCGAACCGGGCAACCGCACTTTACTACATTTACCTGCCTGTAGCGCTTGGTGGGCCAGAAACTGCATCCGGTCAATCACCCGCAAATGACGTGAACGCACATTGTGCTTGTTCACTCCCGTTTTTAATTCTGCTTCATCGTACATTGCCTGCTCGAGCAACTTGTTCAGCTTCAATCGACCAATCTTCAGACTCCCTGGTACCGCCACCAGTGTTACGTCGCTGGCATTGAACCGCCAATCCGGCAGTTCCATTCGTGGCGGATCTGAGCCTTCGCCCGTACCCACGTCATGGCGCATCGATTCGCTCTCACGCAAGCGATCACGAACATCTTCATCCAAAACACTCGTGGTTCGCGGGTCCATCATCAGCGTTATGCCCATCTCGGCATAAGCCTCGAGGATCGGGCCTAGGCGATCCACATCCAACACGTCACGCGGCATCAGCACAAAGTAGTGGGTTTGCATCTGGCTTTGACTGTACGCTTCCACCATTGCCTGGGCTGCAGTCACATCTTCTTGGTAGTAAACATCAGTGTCGGGATAATCCCGGCCCCGAATCATTACCACCAGGCGGTCCCCTGCTGGCACTACCCACTCCTTCTGCACATTTGTCCAGGGGATTGGGGTATCTTCCTCCAAGTCATACACGTTGGCAAAGAATCGAGAATCAAAGGAAACTCTCACTCGTCGGTCGTTGCCTTCCAGATCAAGGACAGTACCGTCTTCATTGACGATTTCTTTTTGCCGCAACTTCCGATTCAGATTGCCGCCCAAAACCACATCTCGAGCGCGTAGCGCTACGTCTGCATACAGCAGGCTTTCTTGCGGCGTCACCTTCCCCAGCAAAATATTCTCCGGGTGTTCGCTCCCCAGCAAGATAGCTTCCATCTCTTCCTTGGTGTAGGTCAAGTGATGGACCATGTAGCAGGCTCGCTCCGGAGTCACCTTGTACTCCAAAGCCAACTGCTTCACCCGAGCTTCAGCCTCCGGCGAAAACTCCGTCAGCGCCAAATAAAGCATCCGCGCCTCTTTGGGAGTTATCACGCCCTGTTCGGCGAACTTGAGTTCTACCCCATATTCCCACGCCATATCAAACACTTGGCCAGGAATAACTACTGGTTGAGTGCCAAACTCTGTCGTGAACTTCACGCTCATATTCGCGCCGCACTTGTAAGCTTCAGACAGAATAAAAATCACCGAGATCTTCGTTCCGCTAAATCCTACAATTTCATCCGGGTCGTCAGACACAAACACATCGACCTCGATTACGTTTTCCGCGGTCTGATGTCGGATCGCCTGTAAACCAAGAATGGCATCGCGAACAGCAAATCGAAATACTCGCCAATCTTTATCCCGCGGCAACTTACCCTTGGCGGTGAAGTTTCTTTCAAAACGATTCAGATGCCGTTTGAGTAAACCAGCCTGTTTAACCATCTGTAGTTTAGCGTCGCTCATCTCGCACCATTCCTTTCCCTTCAGGAATCTCATTCCAGTAGTTGCCGTCTGAAGACTCGTAGGTTCTGATTTCACCAGTTGTCGGGTTTGTGTGCACTAGGATGCGACGCAGAGAACCGGGCTTGTTAGGATCCATTGCATCCAGAATCTGTTTGCCGGTATCAGCATTGTATCCATCTTTATACTGTGCCGAACTGGGGTTTTTCATCAGACCTGCATTTTTTTCTATCCAAGCATCAGACATTTGTTTGCCAATCTGACCTCTGCCTGTAGATGATACTGGAGGGTTAGTCCAACACTTGCTTTCCATCACCACGGTGTTACCTAGCGAGTCTGTGAAAACTCCATCAAAACCGTGCTTTGCTGGACTAAAGTCTGAAGGGGACATGTTTAGGTGTTGGGTACACATTTCACCAGCAGCTTGCTCACCCATATCTCCCATCATCATGCTTCCATACTTAGCCAGTACCACAGCCATGCTGGCAGTAGCTTTAGTAGCTCCCCACGCACCTTCAAGCTTTCCCATGGTGACTTCGTATGCTTGGGGGTCCCGTCTGCGAAGATCTACCATATCATCCAGAGAATATCCGGCCTCTTTGGCAACACTTTCCATCAAGGCCATTTCCTCGCTGAACTGCTCTAGAGCTTGGAAATCCTTCTCCAAGTTTCCAGTTGGTTCAATTATCTCCTTAAACCCGGAATGTATGATATCAATCATATCTTTCCTGGTTAGGTACTCGACACACGACTGTGCCATCTCACACTTTTCCTTTTTCTAGTCGTTCGATATCCGGTCGATATGGAGTTGCCTCCAAACTCATGTCATTGCGAGGAGCTGCGCGACTAAGCAATCTAAATCTATACAATCACACAATTTTGGAAGCCTCCATAACAATCACGCAAGGAAATAAACATTGTCATTCCGGAACTCGAGCGTTAGCGCGAATATCCGGAATCTATACAAATAAGTATCTAAGTTGTTAAAGTACTCCCAAAAGCCGCCCTAAATCAGGCAATTCTTGAGAAGACCTATTCTAACAAACATTTTTCCATCTCCAATACACCACAAACACATACAAAACCCAAAACGAGATGTTTGCATGCTAAAATCATCACATGAGATATAGAGAAGTAAGAAAACACAATGCCGAAATACACATCCCCCAACCAATGGCCAAAAACGCCTATGAACTAGGCAAAGCGCTAGGATTGCTTGAAAATGAGAAGTTCGAGGAAATCTTTCCAGAAGATACACTTAAACATCTAGAAAAAAAAGCCTCACATGACTTTGATGGTTGGGTATTCCAGATGGGGCAGCACGCCAAAGCCAATGAGAAGCTTAGAAATTTCGAAAAAGAAGTTCGGTTTCTAAAAAAAGACATCTGGAAGATCACAAACCTACGACAGCAAGTTCTAGCGGAACCTATTGTAGATATAGCTATCGAAAAAAAAATAGCCAGGAGAGTGGGAATTTCTCCACAGATTGACGCCTTTAGAGATGCTCTTCAAGAAATGATGCCCAGTCTGAAAATAAAATCAATAGGCCAAGAATATGATGAAAATGACCAGCGGACAATTCATTTTCTGGTTAATGAACATGAAGTTAAAATGCAGGCCAACTTTGACCAGGCTTACCTAATCCTTGAAAAGGTTAATGAATGCATGAAAGATCCAGACAAAATTTTTGTGGAGTTTCAGAGACATTTCTCAGGCTGGGGCTCTTCTTATGCAGTCATGCTCATCAACAAATCCACCCTCCACCTCGAAGACAATCCCTTCGTCCCCTTCTACTACAAAACCAACAAATGGGTTATCTACCAAGACCCAGTCACAGAAGAAGACAAACAAATGAAACGTGACTTGTATCAAAAAGGCATCGATCCCGACCACTTCCTCCAACTCATGCACGAAAATAATAAAGGAGTTGGAACAAAAGCAGACAATTTCTAAAAGTCGCTCAGAAGATCGTGTTCATCCTCTAGCGAAACACCTTCATTGCATTGTTGAGCTCACGAACAAACTCTTCTCTTTTTACTGGAACATATACATCATTTGTCATTTTGTAAAACATCCTGCACAAACCACCCATCGCCTTTATTGTTGAGTCTTGTGGATTTTTCAATAGTATTTTCCCTTGCCTGAACGTCCCATTAATACTTCCTTGTTGAGGTACAATCTCAGGAAACTCTTCCTTAAACAAGCTTTTTACTTTTTTGTAATCAGATTCTGCCAAAGATAGACAAGTAGCAATTAATTGTTTTAAGTTTTCTTCCCATTTGTATACTGCAGCGAGTCTAGAATCAGGGTGTTTGTCTTCATTAAAAAACACATATTTATCAGGCTTACTACTTTCAGCAGTAAATAAATATTTTTTACCCTGCGAATGAAGTTCATTTGTTCGACCTATTTCCTTTTCAGAAAAAATTAAATCATCCTTGTATCGAAGCATGTCTGGTACTTGTTCAAGGGCTTGTCTAAACAATTTTGCTGCCAACTCAAGCTCTCCAACTTTCAAGCAGATAGTTCCTGCTTCGTGATAGATTGTGTGATCAAGTTTTGGGAATTCACTAATAGTTTTACAAACCTTTTTTGCTTCATTGTGTTCGCTGTGATTTACCAAAGCCTCGGCCAGGCTTAACTGATAATCTATATTCTTAGGATCGATGCTAACCGCTATCGTCAAATTATTTACCGCTTTATCAAACTCTCCGTTTTCAAAATATATTCTCCCAATAAAATATGGGAAAGAGGGGTTTTCTTTAGATAAATTTATGCCTCTTTTTAACACTTGAAGAGCATCAAAATAGTACTCACTGCCCCTTCCATATAGCGCTCGTCCAAAGCATTCAATAGCCCATTCATCATTTCCATATAGAATATAGGCAATTGCATCATAAGGATCTGGGCTGTGTGGGTAACCAGAAAGTACATTTGAAGTTAAATATGCTTTTAAGGCTTTTTTGTTTCTTGAAAAACTGCTTGCCACCCACATGGCATCTGTTCTTGCTTTGAGATAGTCACCTTTACTCATTCGTTGATTAATTCTTTCCATCCATTCATCGAAATTCCCTTTGTTGGGCGGCTTTAATTCAGATGATTTTTTATTCGACTTTCTGTTCTCTGGGATATATGTCGTGTGATCAATCCTTAACAGAAAGCTACTAATTGCCGCATCTTCACCTGCTAGCCCGTAAATCTTTCTTGTATCAATTATGTGATTCTCATAATAATACTCATGATTAAAACCCTTTATGTTTGATAAAAAAGGAGTAATAACCTCATCAAAAATATATCCATCAATTTCATTTGCGTCTGTATCGGCAAACTTTTCAAACCAGCCGAGAGTATTAGATATATCACCATCATCTATCTCAACCGAATCCGTTAATTTGCCATTTTGGTGTCTTCTGACCAAATACCAACCCGGAGTGCCGAAAACAAGCAACTCAATGGTGTCTGTTTGTAAATCCCTAGATATATGTTCTGCAATGTCTTGTTCAATAGTAAGTTTTCCAGGTTCTGGCAAAGGGTATTCGATGTACACCCAATTGGGATCTGAATTTTTATCCCAATAAACATCAAACGCTGTTTTTTCCGAAACTGCCGTACTACCACTTTGGAAAATCAAATTTTCACCTCGACCCTCAGCCACCTCATCCAATTTAACCTCGTGCTTTGCAAGGTATATATTTTCCGAACCAATCACTTGATTTATTGACTTAGCCTGTACCGCCAACACACAAAACCTATCACCCATATAAAACCCTATTCTTGATAATTGCCATATTATACAGATTTAAGCTTATACACACCCACTCCCCACAGCAAAATTCAATTTCTTTGCTACAATAATTTCCCTTACTTTTTGCCTGCTAAATGGCGAAATTTAAAGGGAGTACATTAACAATTGGGTTACATATTCTCCCAAAAGAACGGTTTGACCTACTTCCACTGAGATCAACGAATTGATTTTAGTGCTTCGTAGGTTGATCCATTCACAAAGGAGAAAAAACATGGCTCGCGAATGGACAGTCGCATGTAAACGTTGTGGCAAAGCAATTGTCGGTTACTCCGACAGATCGTATCGTGCCTCGCTCGAATTTGGTTTCTCCCGGCCTGAATACTGTGAAGAATGCCAAATCAAGCACGCCAGAGAAAAACGTTCTTTGGGTGCGCCTTACTTTGGAATCACTATCGAATCGCTGTTTTCAAACCCGACAGGGGAAGTTGACCACGGTGAAAGAATCCACCAAGCCACCGAAACCAAGTCTGGTTTTGACCTCAGCCGCTACGGCCTCCAAGAATCCGACGTTGCCCGAATAGCTGAGTGGTTCCAAGACCCAGACCAGCGGGTTATCATCCTCCGTGGCGAAACTGGCAGTGGAAAATCTACCGGCCTTCCTTATCTACTGGCCAACCCTCACCTCCTGGAACAATTCGACTTTCCCGAAGACCATTTCACTCGTGACGGTCAAATCCTCGTTACTCAACCCCGCATTGTCGCCGCCAAAGGAATTACTACTCACTTAGCTCGCGACATCCATGGTTCCAATGTCGGCAAAGGTTATGACATTGGCTATGCCTACAGCGGTGAGGACAAAACCGATTGGCGCAATGTCCTAGTTCAAAGAACCGATGGCCAGCACGTCAACCATTGGGTTCGGGGTGATTTAAGTCAATATGGCCTGGTCATCATCGACGAAGCCCACGAAAGAAACAAAAACATCGAGCAACTCTGCCGCTTTTTTGTCGAACGTATGGCTCTGTTTCCCCACCTCAAACTCATCATTGCCAGTGCCACTATCGACCCCGAAGACTATGCCGAGATGTTTTGTGACCACAACCCCACTGTTGTCGAGATCGCCGGCCAAAAACGCATCAATCCCAAAACCAATGAACCTTTCGGTTACGTTACCCACTTTCGATCGGAAGACGAAGCTTTACCTTACCATCGCCCTGAAGAGCTCTCTCAACTTGTTGTTCGCGAAGCAGTCAACCAGGTCAAAGACATTGTTGAAGGCATCATGCGCGGTCATGAGCCTTGGGGTGACGTTTTGGTCTTCTTCCACGGTACTCGTATGATTGACAAAGCCGTAGAAGATATCAAAGCTTGGGCCAACCGAGACGAAAAAACTCGAGAAAAGGTAGCAGTATATCCTCTTTACAGAAATCTACCAGAAAAACAAAAAGACCTCGTCACAGAAGTTGAAGGCAACGCAAAAGTCGTTCGAGTAATATGCTCAACCAATATCGCCGAAGCCTCAGTTACTATCGACGGTGTTGTCCACGAAGTCGAAACAGGTCTCGAGTACCAAACTAGCTTTCGGGCCGAAACAGACAGCACAGACATCAACATAACTCTTATCAGCCAAGCCAGTGCTAAACAGCGTTGGGGTCGAACCGGCCGTACTCGCGATGGCATCGTTCACTGCCTCTACACCAAGGAACAATTCCGTACTCTCTTCCTTGAACAATCGACTCCAGAAATCCAACGCAGCTCTCTCGAAGAAATCACCCTTACCTCAAAAGCTGCCGGCTTTCCTGATATCACGACCGGCTGGTTGGACGAACTTCCTTCAGAAGAAATTGAGCGGTCCAGAGATGTGCTAGTTAACACAGGTGCCATTACTCCCGAAGGGTGGCTAACCCGGTACGGGCTCATGCTTCAACGCTTTGGCTATCCAGCTCGCCTGGTCGAAGCCCTACTTCTAGCAGATGATATAGGTTGTGCCGTCGAATTTAGCACCGCTTTAGCAGTACTCAGGAACGGGGGGCAACGACGAATCCTCCGCTGGAGTACTCGCTGGGACGCTTACACCAAACTGGAAGCCCACAATCGCCACCAAGCTCTAATGGCCGGCTGCCAAGATGATATCGATTTCGTTCTCAAACTCTACAAAGCCTGGAGTGAACTACCTTGGTTGTATCGACCAGATGTTTCCCGGCTCGATGACGAAGAGTTTGATTCTCTACGGAAACAGTGGTGTCGCATTCACTTCCTTCGCCACAAAGTCCTATCCGATGAAATTGCCGCCGAAAGAGATCAGATTCTCGATCGCCTCAACATTGGTAAAAAAGGTGAGGAATCCAGGCCCATAGACCTCACTCAGATCGGTAACGTACGATGGTTGATCCAGACCTTTTTCCCTGAGGGATTAACCGATCCAGGCGACGATTACACCTTCAATACTCACGTTGATTGCGTTCAAGGTTCGCTCATCACGGCAAGTGTCAAAGACCTCCGCCTTTCTCAAGCCAGTGACCGCGTCGATTTTCACTCACAAGATCGTGAGTCATGGTGGAGAAACTTAAATACCGGCAGCACTCGCTCGATACAAGACGTACCGAACAAAGCCGAACTTGAACTCAAGCTGTTTTCACGCTTCTTTGCGTGCTGCGTTTCTCCTGTTGGATATCGCTACCAGGCAAGGGTACGTAAATCCTTTGAGACCTTTGCTTGGATCAGAGTTGATCCTTCGCAAATTCAACTTCAACAACAAGCTGAGCAATTTATTGACTCAGACGTTGACGATGAGGAGACCATCTACGAAGACATGGAAGACGATGATGAAACCTCATCAACAGAAGAAGATAAAGAGGTTCGCCTATCCGAAATCGGCATTTATCGTCCAAGTGTGGACATTGACTACGCTATCGAGTTTGCCTCGGGAACCAAGATAAAGCCTGGTGACACGTATACCATCGAGGTTGTCAGCTATAGGTTCGAATCCAAGAGAAAACCCATTGTCCTGGCCAAGGTTCTACCTCAACCGTCAAGCTTCGAACGGATGTCACAGCATTACCGCTACAGCGATGAAGTTGAGGTTGAAGTCATCGATTTACTCACATTCCCTCGAGACTACCGCGCCACTTTGGTGGTTCGTGAGCCAGCCACAGACATGATCGTGCTGGTCGAGCCGGAAGATGTTGGGTTTACCCGGTCCTCTCTTGTCTTGAACCAAATTCCTCTCGGCACCCAAATGACCATGACCATCGAACACTTCGACGCCCAGCGCGAACGTGTTCGCTTGAGCACCTGGGATAGGACGGAATCACTCACCAGCGGAATTTTCACAGAATCCAAAAGTGGTGACCACACGGCACTTGCCAGTGTCACAGTACACGATGTCTGGTCAAACGGGAACGTGATTTTCGTTTTGGATGCTAGCAGTCCTGAAGAGGGATTTGCCCTACTGGTTCGTGGATTTGGGTATAAACTCCCCAAACCATATTGGGAATTCGAAATCGGCGAGACTTACCTTCTACAGATAATCCGTAAAACAGATCGAAGCTACTACGCCCATCTACCTCAACTTCCCAAAAAAGCAGAGCATTACATCTCATCAGACGAAAGGTCGGGCCAACTCTCTTGGGTCAATCGTGAGCTTCGCTTCACTGGCCACATGACCTATGAAAAACTCTACGAATTTAAAACCTATGCCGAAGACGACCCTAACTACCTCAAAGCCGTAGAAATGCTCTACTGGCGGTCTAATCAAATCGCACTTGCCAATTTTGTCGATAATGAGTGGTATCAGGCTGTCAAAGCCGAGTTTCCCATAGGAAGCCACATCGACAATTGTCAAGTGATTGAAGTCAACTCTGGCGGGATTGTGGTCGAAGTCACTCCAGATCTTTCGGGTTTTGTCCACCATCGCAACATTACAAGCTACTTCAAAGCCAGAAGGCACGTCAAGCACTCCGATTTCCTACCTGTTGGTGTCATTGTTGACGTCAGAGTCCTTGAGCTACAACCCGTCAAAAAAGAGCTACTCCTCGATCTCGTCTCTGCCCCGAATCCTTTTGCAGAGTTCGCTCCAGGACAAATCTGCGATGGGATCATCGCTCAAGTCAACTCAAAAGGCGTCTATGTTGATATCGCTCCAGGGATTCGTGGTCGAGTCCTCCACAAAGACGTCTATTCTGGCGTTCGCCGTACTGAGGATCTCTATCATGCCGGTGACCAAGTTCGCGTCAAAGTCCTAACGGTAGATCTTGAAGAAAATCTCATCGATCTATCCATGAAAATCCCCGAACTACACCCAGCCTCCAAATATCACTCTGGCCAGGAAATCACTGGACCGATTAAAAACATCACCCATTTCGGGCTCTTCGTTGAGTTGGAACCTGATCTTGACGGGTTGGTTCACATCAGCGAGATCTCCCATGACTACATCAAAGACATCAACGCTCTGTTTCAGGTGGGACAGGTAGTCACGGCTCGAATCATGTCAATTGATATCAACGAGGCCAGCATCAAAGACACCAACATTAAACTCACCATGAAAAACTAAACACTAAGGCCACACACCGCCCACTCTCAACTTGACACTTCGTAACCCAATTCTGGGGGCTGTTCTAATACCGAATAGCCCCCAGGCTAATCTCCCCACAACCATATTTCTCAGATTTAACCCACATCCATCAAATCTTCTTGCTTGTTTCTCAATGCCTTCCTACCAGATGTGATACAATCCCTCCATGGATTCCAATCAACTCCGCAAAGCCTACATCGACTTTTTCCAATCCAAACAGCACGCCGTCATCCCTCCCGCTCCCTTAATCCCCACCGACGATCCCACCACCCTTTTCACCAGTTCTGGCATGCAACCCCTCGTTCCATTCTTAAAAGGCGAGAGTCATCCCATGGGCGCTCGTCTCGTCAACTCCCAGCCCTGCTTCCGCGCCGAAGATATCGACCAAGTTGGCGACAACCGCCACACCACCTTTTTTGAAATGCTCGGTAACTGGTCGCTCGGAGACTACTTCAAACCAGAGCAACTCTCTTGGTTCTGGGAATTTCTTACTCAAGTCGTCCATCTTGATCCCAAGCGCCTCCACGTCACTGTATTTAAAGGCCACCATCAAATCCAAAACGATCAAGAAACCCACCAAATCTGGCGCGACCTTGGTCTTCCCGAAGATCACATCCACTACTACGATGCCACCAAAAATTGGTGGTCCCGTGCCGGCACTCCCGACAAAATGCCCCCTGGCGAAATCGGCGGCCCCGACTCCGAAGTCTTCTACGATTTCGGACCCGAACACAACTTCCATCAACAATCTCCCTTTGCCGACCAAACATGTCACGTCAACTGCGACTGTGGTCGCTACCTCGAAATCGGCAACTCTGTCTTTATGCAGTACATCAAACAAAAAGACGGAACTTTCAAACCACTTCCCAAACAAAACGTCGACTTCGGTGGGGGGCTCGAACGCACTCTCGCCGCGTCTCAAGACCAGCCCGACATCTTCCAAACAGATATTTTTAACAAACCTCGAACGATCCTAGAAGAAGTCAACTTAACTAATACCGACAAGTCTGTCAGGAATATTCGAGTTATTCTCGATCATCTCCGAGGTTCAATTTTCATGATTAACGAAAGCATCAAACCTTCCAACAAACTCCAAGGTTATATCCTCAGGAAGCTTATTCGCCGTTCTGTTCTCCACTCGAAACTTCTAAACATCGACCTAGATGTTAATCTAGGTCTGGTCGTCAAAGAATTTGTTAGTTCTTATTCCCAAGCTTTTCCTTCACTTAATCAAAAACAGCAGGAAATCATTAACACCATCCAAGAAGAAGTCTCCAAGTTTAACCAAACTCTCAAGCAAGGCATGAAAAAAATCCTCAGCCACTCTGGTTCTACCATCACCGGCCGCCAAGCTTTTGACTACTATCAAACATACGGCTTTCCACCTGAATTGATTCAAGAATTTGCCCAGGAAAACAATATTCAAGTCAATCTCCATGGCTTTGACAAAGCCAAAGAAAAACATCAACATCAATCCCGCACCGCCTCCGCCGGCATGTTCAAAGGTGGCCTCGCCGACCACTCCGAAACCGTCACCAAACTCCACACTGCTACCCATCTGCTCCATACAGCATTAAGACAAGTACTTGGAAATCACATCCGCCAGGAGGGGAGCAACATCACCTCCAAACGTCTCCGTTTCGACTTCGCCCATCCCCACAAACTCACTGATCAACAAATCCAAACCATCGAATCCCAAATCAATCATGCCATCAAACAAGACCTCCCCGTCACCAAAACCATCGAAGACCGCGACCAAGCCCTCAAATCCGGAGCCTTGGCTTTCTTCAAAGAAACCTACCCCGACCAGGTCAGCGTCTACACCATCGGTGACTCCAAGCACCCTTACTCCAAAGAATTTTGCGGTGGCCCTCATGTCTCCTCGACAGGCCAAATCGGCACTGTTAGAATTACCAAACAGGAGTCTATCGGTTCCGGCAAGCGCCGTATTTACGCCGTCTTGTCATAGCGTTCTTCTCCTCTGCTAACCCACACCCTGTGTGAGGTTTTGTCGATCGCAACACCAATCATCCTGCCACATGGAAATCAACAACCTTCTTACCCAAATCAAAAAAACCTCCTCCAACACCCATAAATATCTCGCCATAGAAATCGGTCGTGAAACCGTCAAAACCGCTGTCTGGGAAGTCGTCGGTACCCGACCCAACCTCATCGCTACCGGATCCATCGAAGAATATACCCTCTCCGATCCCCACGAGTTCGTTGCCACCGTCGATACTTCTCTCAGTAAAGCCCTCGAAAACATCGATCCCGAACCCGACCAAGTCATCTTCAGCCTTCCCGAATCCTGGGTTACCGGCAGCTCCATTCAAGTAGACAAAAAACCTCTTCTCCAAACTCTCACCAAAAAACTCGGAATGCAACCCATCGGCTTCGTCGTCACGACAGAAGCCATCATCCAGTATTTAAAAACCAAACAAGG
>CAYNFZ010000012.1:15208-18693 GCA_964396725.1 uncultured Pseudomonadales bacterium | reverse complement strand
CCCGTAGTTAACTCCACGCCCCTTACCTCCACTTTTCCTCCATATGCCTCGCACAATGCCACCCCTCCCTCAAACTCCCCCGAAGGAATCTTTTTAAAATCACTCGACCTCATATAGATATCCAAAATCGCCGACCCCACCGTCACCACATCGTACATTATTCCTCCCTTACCCAATTAATTCCCTACATTTACCTTCTATATTATCAGCAGTCAGCCCATACTTCCCCCACAACTCACCCGCCGTTCCACTTTCCCCAAACACATCCTCCACCCCCACCATCGCCACCGGCACCTCCACTCTCCCCACCAAAGCCTCCAACACTGCCGAACCCATTCCTCCAGCCAACTGATGCTCCTCCACCGTTACCAACTTCTTAGTTTTCTCCAAACTCCCAAGTATTGTCTCTATATCCAACGGCTTGATTGTATGCAAGTTAATCACCTCCGCACCAACTCTTTCTGCCACCTCCAATGCCAACACCACCATCGTTCCACACGCCACCATCGTCACTCGTTCTCCCTCCCGCAACATTCTTGCTTTCCCAATCTCAAACTCATCTTCCTTTTTCGTCACCACCGCCGTTTTTTCCCGCGCCAGCCTCATGTACACCGGCTTCTCATACTCAGCCATCGCCACCGTCGCTCTTCTAGCTTCATTTACATCACACGGCGCCAACACCGTCATGTTCGGCAAACTCCGCATCAACGCCACATCCTCTGTCATCTGGTGCGTCGCTCCATCCGCCCCTACATTCAATCCCGCATGCGTTCCCACCAACTTCACCGCTCGATTGTTATAACAAATCGTCGTCCGTATCTGTTCCCAGCACCTCCCCGGCATAAACGCCGCATAACTGGCCACAAATGGCCTCTTCCCCACCGCCGCCAACCCCGAAGCTACCGTCACCAAATTCTGCTCCGCCACTCCCACATCCACATACCGGCTCGGGAACTTCTCCGCGAATTCTCCCATCCCCACCGAATCCCTCAAATCAGCCGTCAGCCCCACCACTCTCTCGTCACGCCCCGCCACCTCCACCAATCCCTCCCCAAATCCTTTCCTCATAGATTGTTTCGCCGTCTCACTCATAACCGTTCAGTCATTTGTCATTTATTATTTTATATTGACTTGACATTTGGATTTTGTAATTTGACATTTCAAACCCCAATGCACAACTAATCACTCCCATTAGATAGCTCATCAAGTGCTGCTTTCAACTCCTCCTCATCCGGCCCTTTCCCATGCCACTCCGGATTATTTTCCATAAATGAAACCCCTTTCCCTAGCGTCGTGTGCGCAATTATCATCATCGGTTTCTCGTAGTTCTCTTTTCCGAACCGAATCGCTTCCTGCACTTGCTCTATGTGATGTCCATCTACCTCCACCACCAGCCACCCAAACGCCTCATACTTCTCCGCCAGCGGCTCCAATGGCATCACCTCTTTGGTGTGTCCACTAATCTGAATCCCATTTCGATCCGTAACTCCCACCAAATTCCCCAACTTATACTTCGCCGCCAACATTACCGCTTCCCAATGATTCCCTTCATCATGCTCTCCATCACTACAAATCACAAACACCTTGTTCGGTTTCTCATCCATCGAAAGCCCCAATGCCATTCCCACTCCTTGAGCCAATCCCGAACCCAGCGGTCCCGATGTCGTCTCCAACCCCGGCAACGCTTCCCGCTGCGGATGTCCCTGCAATCTCGACCCCAACTTACGAAGAGATTTTAACTCCTCCACCGGCAAATATCCCGCCAGAGCCATCACCACATATAACCCTGGACACGTATGTCCATTCGAGAGAATCAATCGATCTCTCCCTTCCCACTCAGGATCGCTCGCGTCATAAGCCATCACTCCACCAAAAAACAACACCACCAGAATCTCCGCCAATCCCAACGCACCCCCCGCATGCCCACTCCCCGCCTCATACAAAGACTTCAGTACCAACTCTCTTGTCTCGCGCGCCTTGCCTTGTAACTCCGTCTGATCCATTTGAAAATTTGTAAATTGAATATTATTTGTTATTTGGAATTTGTGAATTGGTTATTCCCAATTTTGGTTTCAAAATTGGGTTTAAGTCACCACGCTCAGCGTGGTTTGACCTAGCTCAGCTATGTCATAAACGCCTTCTCCCCACACACCTCACAGTGAGTGTGGTCCAGCTTCTGCATCTCCTTTTCAAATCCCTGTATCGCCGGTAACACCTCATCAATCGCATCCACTATCTTAAACACCGCCAACTCATCCCGATCAATATTTAGATTATCCCGTATCGCCGTAATTATTGGCCTCCAAAACTTCCCCACCAAAATAAACGGCTTATGATGTCCATAATACAATTTTGCCAACACCCACGCCGTTCCCAACTCCGAAATCGTCCCCGTTCCCCCTTTAAACAACAAGTACAAATCCGCATGCTCCATCAACTTAAACATCCGTTCAATATAATTCTTCGTCTTAATCTCCCGATCCGTCACATTCCCCACATACCTCCCCTCAAACCCCGGCGCATCCTTTGGCGTAAACGTCACCGAAATCGTCTCTCCTCCAACCTCTTCCGCCCCTTGAGTCGATGCATTCATCACCCCTGGACCCCCACCATTCACAATCGTATACCCTTCTTTTGCCAACCTCTTGGCCAATTGATAAGCATCCTGATACACCGGATTATCTTCTAGCAAATCCGCATCCCCAAAAAATGCAATATTTTTAACCATCGGTCGCACTTTATGTTCTGCCATACTCTTCCTCTCACATAATAACTGACACTCAACCTATCTTACCCCATCTTCAAATGCAACCGTCACTCCCCACCACCATTCTTTTCTCTCCAGCTCTGCTCCAACTCCTCCGCCCGCTCACCCTCAACCACTTGTATCACTACCCCCATCTGCACCATCACCCAATCGCCCACCAACAACCCCTCCACTCCCACCATCGCCCGCCGCACCCCCACACCAGCATACTTCACCCTCGCTTCTCGTCCCTCTATCTGAACCACCCTACCCGGCGCCGCTATACACATCACATCCTCCCAAAAAAAATTTTCTTATCCAATTTTGCATTTTAAGTTGTCATTTTGATTTTTGCACTTTGAGTTTTGATTTCTCACAAGATATAGTAGTTATATGACTAACCAACCTTCCCAAGACAGTCCACAATCCAAAAAACTCGTCGTCGGTTGGTTCTCCTTCACTTGCTGCGAAGACTCCACTATCCTCTTCACCGAACTCTTAAACAAAAATCTAGACGCCTGGAAAAAACTCGTCGAATTCCGCCATGTCAACGCCCTCAAAACTAAAAACGAACTCCGCGACCTCGACGTCGCCTTCATCGAAGGCGCCATCTCCTCCCCCAGTCAAGAAGAAGAAGTCAAAAATATCCGTGCCAACGCCAAAGTTGTCGTCGCTATCGGCTCCTGTGCCTGCACCGGTAAACCCTCTCCCGCAAGCGGGAGAGGGTGGCGAGCGAAGC
>CAYNFZ010000012.1:8959-15198 GCA_964396725.1 uncultured Pseudomonadales bacterium | reverse complement strand
CCCTCTGCCAGCCGAAACGAATTCGGCGACCAAAAAATCGACGGCCGCATCAAATGGTACTTCGACCACTTCGATTATAACGACCAAGTTAAAAAACTAGACGAAGTCATCAAAGTCGACGACCAAGTCCCAGGCTGCCCCATGAACGCCACCATCTTCCTTCAAAAACTCACCGGTCTCCTCCAACAATTCGACATCACTCCAAAACCAGAGTCCGCTCCACAACCCGCACCTACAAGTCCACCCACAAGCTAGCCCCAGATACTACACACTAAATACCATATACAACATACCAACCCATGCACTCAGGCGACATCACCATCGACAAAATCACCAAAATCGAAGGCTCTGCCGGCCTCAAAGTTAAAATCGAAAACGGCCAAGTCACCGATCTTAAATTCATTATCCAAGACTATCGCCGTTTCTACACCACCGCCGTCCGCGGCAAACCGGCCGTCACCGTTCCTTCGTTCCTCTCTCGTATTTGTGGCACCTGCTCCGTTTCCCATCTCTTCGCCGCCCTCGAAGCCGTCGAAAAATCCCAAGGCATCCAGCTTACCGAACAATCCAAAGTCCTCCGTCGCCTCACCTACGACGCCTTAATGATCCGCGACCACGCCCTCCATCTCTATTTCTTCTCCATGCCCGATGTTCTCGGTATCGACTCCATTCTCGACATTCCCGAAAACCATGACGATCTCGGCCACCAACTCCTCCATGACTCCTTCGACATCAAACAACTCGGCACCGACCTCTCCACCGTCATCGCCGGCGCTCCCATTCACGCCCCCCTTCCCACCGTCGGCGGCTTCCTCAAACTCCCCGATCCCACCCAATTCTCCGACCTGGTCAAGCGTCTCGAAGCTATCCGTCCCCAAGTCATCCGCGGCATCAAATTCTTCTACAACTGGGACGCCACCCTCACCAGAAACTCCGACTATTTGGCCCTCCGAAACCCCAATCGCTTCGATTTCATCGAAGGCGAAGTCGTCAACACCAACGGCCGTAAAGTCCCTGAAGAACAATTCCATGACTTTTTAAAATCCGTCGTCATTCCCTACTCCCACGCCGAAGGCTACGTCTTCTCCGACTCCCACGAAGATTACCTTGTCGGCTCCCTCGCTCGCCTTAACTTAAACCTCGACCAACTCCATCCTCGCACCAAATCCGACATCAGCCAATACTTAAGCTTCTTCCCCAGTAACAACATCTTCGACAACAACCTCGCCCAAGCCATCGAAATCCTCCACTCCGTCGATGAAGCCATCGACCTCTTAACCAATCTCAAAATCGTCGACGAAAAACCGGCCACCTTACCCCCCAAAGCCGGCCTCGGCGTCGGCGTCGTCGAAGCTCCCCGGGGCATCCTCTACCACATGTGCGCCACCGACGAAAAAGGCATAGTCACCGACTACGACGTCATCGTCCCTACCGCCCAGAACCAAATCAATATCGAAAACGACCTTAAAAAATACTTCAACGAAAACCTCGACAAATCCAAAGAAGAACTCGCCCACCAAGCCGAAGTCATCATCCGCGCCTACGACCCCTGCATGTCCTGCGCCACCAACTTCCTCAAAGTCGAATGGATTGAACAATAACCCCATCCTCTTGATACAATAACCTGGTGAACCTCTCCAGAAATATCTCTCTTGTTTATCTTCTTTCTCTCCTCAGCCGACCCTGGTTTTGGCTTGGCATCTGGATCTTCTACTACCTCAGCATCACCAACTACGCCGGCATCGGCCTCATCGAAACCGTCCTCGTTCTCACCTTCTTTCTTACCGAAATCCCCACCGGCGCTGTAGCCGACCTCCTCGGCAAGAAAAAAACCCTCCTTCTAGCTTTTACCCTCCAAGCTGCCTGCAACTTCATCATGGCCTTTGCTCCAAACCTCCAAACCCTAATGCTCTCAGTTCTTATCGGCGCCATCGGTGGCACTTTCTACTCCGGCACCATTGAAGCCCTCACCTACGACTCCCTCCTCCAACTCAAACAGAAAGATCGCTATGAAAAAGTCATCGCCCACATGAACACCCTAAACCTCATCGCTCCCGCATTTACCAGCATCATTGGCGGCTTTCTCTACGTCTTACAACCCAGCCTGCCTTTTATCGCTGCCGGTCTCTTTCATGTCATCGCTTTCTCAGTCAGCCTCTTCCTCATCGAACCCGAAATCGATACCGAAAAATTCAACTTACATAACTTCATTTCCCAAACCAAAAAAGGCTTCGGCCAACTCTTCCATGCCCCTCACCTCAAACAACAAACCCTCCTTCTTCTCTCGGTAGCCGGCATTATAGTCATCGCCGAAGAAATGCTCGACAGTTTCCTAAGCTTCGAATTTGGTTTCTCCGAAGTCCAAATGGGCTTCCTTTGGTCTGTTATCTTCCTCATTTCCGCCGCCAGCTCCCAGTTATCACCCACCATCAAATCCAAGCTCGGCCTCAAGCTCGCTTTTATCATCACCGGCATTATCATCAGCTTCACCTTCATCGTCTCACCCATACTGGGCCTTATTTTAGGCGGCACCTCCCTCATCCTCCGCTCTTCTTTATCCGCCATCTTTACCAACCTCACTTCAGAAACCATCAATCGCCATACCCTTTCCAAATACCGCGCCACCACCATCTCCACTTTCAACATGCTCAAAAATCTTCCCTACGTCTTTACCGCCTTCTTTCTCGGCTCCCTCGCCGACCTCTACTCTGCCAAGCTCATCGCCGCCGTCCTCGGGTTCACTCTGCTCTTTCTGTTAACTATTCAGTCGCTCTACGCCATCAACAAGCCCGCTCAGGCCACTACCGACTAGCCTTGTTCTCTTCAATCGGCAACCCAATAATCCTCACTCTCTTAATCTTCCCCAACTTCTTCAAATAACAGAGTTGAAACCCCAAATCATACTCATGGGCACTACTTCGTGGCGGCAACACCAATTTGTCCAAATCCTTCTCCGTGAGCACCGTCACTTTGTTGATTCCCTCAATCACATCCAATATCACCACTTCCTCCTCCCCCACAAACGGCAAATCCTCATTCGGCTTAACGAATTCCCATTCAATTGTTTTACCTCCCCAGTGTTTTGCCAAGATCGATAAAATCTCTTCATCGATCTTGGCACCCCGCGAAGTTCTACTATCAACCTCAGTAGAACGAAGTGGGGCAGCCAACCGTTTCGCCACCCCAATCGCCAAGCTATCTCTTTCCACATCCGGATTCCCAAACACATACACCTTCATCTCTCCATTATACCCCCACCCAATTCACTTCCTTCTATTCCACAGTACAACCATGTATCATTTGCCCATGGACGCCAAAGCCCTCCAACTCCTCTCCGCTTTTTCCTACTCTCCCAACAAACTGGGTTATTGCGGTCTCGAGTCCGCCAACTCCATCTTCACCAAATGTCTCACCGTCGCCGACTGTTCTGGAGTTCCGGAAGCTCTCCATAACTTCAAAGGCCTCATGCCTTATCTTCAAACCATCGCCGAAGTCACCGGCCTCGACCCGCTCGATTTCCAAGTCGCTCAAGCCTACTGGCTCGGCAACGACCTCCTCAAACAATTCAAACCCCAACACTACTCCATTCTCATCAAACATTTAAAAAACCAACAACTTCCCGACTTCTTCATCCACGATATCGAGGCCAAAACCCCCAAGGCCTTTATCCCTCTCCACCTCTTCAACGTCATCCACATCGGCGTCGGCCAAATCACCGGCTCCGTCGAATTCAACCTCGAAAACATCAACAACTGCATAATCCGCTGGGGCCGTGTCGAAACTATGAACCAAAAAGAATCCACCGCCGCCGTCTACACCATCCACCTCCAACCCACTCCATCCAACACTTACCAAATCACCAAAACCGAAGACATCATCCCCTACCTCACCGACCTTACCCCCAACTTAAAACCCAACGACATGGTCGCCATCCACTGGAATCAAATTACCGCCACCCTCGAAGAACCCGAGCAAGAAACACTCGCTCACTGGACCAAAACCCTCCTCAACTCACTATAACAGAATTTCTACAATCCATCACCAGCCTCCTTGCCCAACAAGCGACACCCTCTCCCACATTCCCCTCACCATCCAATCTCTTTTACAAAATCTTTGCTCTCTATCCTACTTTCTTTGGTTGCAACAAATACAACACTTTTCTCACCTGCCCCTTCTTCTCTTTAAGCACAAGTGGCTCAATTTCCACTACTGAAAAATGAGACTCAGGAAAATCTTTTTGGTTCTCAGTCAACAAATAATATCCAAACACCATGCTATATGCCGCCACCAAAGGGTCCATCGTTTTCACTTTATACTTCGTGCTATCAAAGTATTCGACCCGACATTCAACAGAATACCTAGCCGCCATCAACAAAAACTTACTATGAATATTATTCTTTGCATAAGCAAACACTGGGTTTCTACCCGAAGTAACTTGTTTATACCAACCCTCGTTCCAACACATCAACTCATAACATACTGGGGTTGGAACCTTTAAGATGACGCCCTCGCCGACCTTTGCCGTCAGATTATCAACGGCCGTCCTCCAATTCTTCTTGCGTCCCTCAATCCATTCCACTCCACCACCTTGTTTGGTAACCGCGAACATTCCCGCCACCACCATCGTATCCAACAAGATCACCACTGGTTTTCTAGACTGCCCAACCACCCCGACCACTCCACTTCTCCCAAGCAGTCTCTAGTACCTGTTGAGCCGATTCATCCCCTTTATCAGCTTTTTCTTGAACTTTATCAACCAGGTCAAATAACTGGTTCAGGGTAAAACCTTCTTTTTGTTTGGGTTTTGTTTGCTTTTGGTTGCTCATACTACAAGTATACTCACCAAAACAATCCAGCACAAGAATTTAAACCTCTCTAACAAAACCAGTTCTGTTAACACTTCCCATTCCATTCACAAACACCCCCACCCCCATCACAATCAACCCCGCCTGCACCCCCATCTGCAATGTCCACTGGTGGGTTACAAACACCGCACTCAGCACATTCGTTACCACCGTCGCCCCTACCAACACCGTCGCCACCCAAGTCGCCGGAGCCAACTTCAAAGCCCTATACCAACTCATCGTATAAACAAGTAAAGTCGCCATCGTAGTCACCATCCAAAACATCTGCGTCCCCGACATAGCAAACACTTGCGCCAACGATCCTGGATTAGTTACTCCCGCTGCCACCAACAGTAACACCGAACCCAACCCCATTCTCGCCCCCACCACGATATCTGGATCCACAGTCGACAGTATTTTTTTCGCAATCACATTCTCCACCGCCCACAACATCGTCGCCATCAGCACCATCAACTCTCCCCTACTAAAACCAAATCCATCGAAACCACCTACTATCAAATTACTAGAGTAGAGTAGACCAATAGCCCCCACCTGCCACACCGACAACCTTTCCTTAAGAAGGGGAATCGCCAACAAAGCCACCCACAGCACCAACGATTTATGAATCAGCGCCGCGTTAATTGCTGGTATCTGTGACAAACCAGTGAAAAACAAATAAAACGGGATCGAACCACCCACTGCTCCAATCAATCCCAACTTCACCACCTCGTCCCGTTTCAGCTCCTTGATCTTCTTCCACTTCGTACTCACCACCAACAGTCCCAACACCAACAATCCCACTCCCACATTCTTCGTCGCCGTAAACATCAATGGGGGAGTAATCACCCCTACAGCAAACTTATTCACAAACACCGCCACTCCAGATATCACCGCCGTCACCAATGCATAATAAACACCTTTACGGTAACTAGCTACCATCCTCTACCCCCTAAATACAATATACTAAATACTATATACGGCCCTATTTCGGCCACACCTGCTCTCCAGTAGTTGCATCCGTCACCACAATCGCCTTAGTCGGGCAACCTTGTGCCGCCGCCACAATATTCTCTGGAGTATCACTTGCACCCTGCTTCATTACTGCAATATTCTCTCCATCCAATTCAAACACATTTGGGCTTACCGCCACACACGTTGCCGCCCCAATACAATCCTTCCTCACTACCTTCACTTTGTAATTGCCGATCTGCACCTCCGCATCTCCCCCACCACCACCCTGCGGTTGTTGATTTTGATCTACGACTGGCTGTTGATTCCGATCGGCAGGTGGTTGCTGATTTTGGTCTGTCATGATTCATCTCGTTAACTAATAACTACCTCACCAGTATAACCACAACCAATTCTTCACTCAAGCTTCAATGAACCAATCCTAGC
>CAYNFZ010000012.1:0-8859 GCA_964396725.1 uncultured Pseudomonadales bacterium | reverse complement strand
TCTAGCTCTAGCTCTAGCTCTAGCTCTAGCTCTAGCTCTAGCTCTAGCTCTAGCTCTAGCTAACACAGCCTACATCAACTTCTTGACTGGCTCAGTAAAATCTCTACACTGAGCCGGTCACCCGCCTAAATTTCTGGCAGCGGTCAAGCGCAGCCTGAAGCGAGCCGCGAAAATTTGGAGGGCAATCTACATCAACTTCTCAAACAATTCCGAAACATCCTTTTTCCCTACTTCCCGACACACATTTTTCGCCACGCCATTCTTATATACCGGAATCTGCTCATCATATGTCGGTTTATCTTCCTGATAAAACAACCCCACCGGAATCTGCTTTTCTCCCCATTCTTGCGCTTTGGCAAACGCCGCCACCTTGTCCTTGGGATCATAACTATCCGGCAACTGATAAATGTTCTGTTGATAATACTCATGTGTAATCTGTTTATTAAACGTCACGCACGGTTGCAACGCATCCACGATCGCAATCCCCCGGTGCTCATTGGCTCGTACGATCATACCCGCCAACGCTGGAATATCTCCCGCATACACTCGTGCCACGAACGTTGCCCCCATGGCAATCGCCAGCGCCAGCGGATTCACTGGTTCATCAATATTTCCCTCCGGAGTCGACTTAGACACAAACCCATGCGGACTCCGTGGCGAAGTCTGCCCCGTCGTCAATCCATAAATCGCATTGTCATGAATAATAATCGTAATATCATGATTCCGCCTGCAGGTGTGAATAAAGTGATTCCCTCCCTCAGCCAAACAATCTCCATCTCCCACAAACGTAAACACATTCAACTCCGGATTCGCCAACTTAATCCCACACGCTACCGGCACCGATCTGCCATGCAAACTCCCAAACCCAGTTATTTTAATAAAATTCAATATATGCGCATGGCACCCCACCCCGGTACACAAAGCCGTATTGTCACTACTCCAACCACATTTCACCGCCGCTTGCTTAAACGCCGACCAAATCCCAAAGTCCCCGCATCCCGGACAAAAATTCGGTGCACATGGTGTCACTAAATCCGCTAACTCCGTCATCTATCCTTCAATCCTAGTTTAGATATTAATAAATTGTAATTTTGAATTTATTTGAAAATTGAAAATTGGTAATTGAGAAAGTTAAGTCTTAATCGACTTAACTTTGCCAATTATTTCCTCAGGATATATCGGCCTTCCATCATACTTCAGCAAATTATCCATTATCCGAATCCCCGTTTGTTCTGCCAACAATCCACCCATCTGTGCCGAAAAATTACACTCTAAATTTATCAAATACCTAGCCTTTTTCAGCCTCTCTCTTACCGCATCCGCCGGGAAAGGATTAACCCAAGTCAAATGTAAATAATTCACAATAGGTAAATCTCGCATTGCTTCCAAAATTGCCCCCTTATTACTCCCCCACGACACAATCGTCACCTCAGCCTCATCCGGACCAAACAACTGCGGTGCTTCCATATCTTCCTTTATACACGTCACCAGCTTCTGCATTCGCTTCCTCATCTGCAAATTCCGATTCTCAATCTCTTCATTAGCATATCCGTACTCGTCATGTTCGTCCGCATTCGCAATAAAGAAATTTCCCACTCCCGCCACACTTCGCTCACTTATCCCATCGTCACTCAACTTATATCGCTTGTAATCTTCCTTTTTCTCAAACGTCAACTTGCCTCGATCCACCTCATACGCCCCATAATCAAAGGGGGCATAGCTCTGGTCACTCTCACACACCATCTTATCCACCAACACCACCACTGGAGTCTGATACTTGTCCGCCAAATTAAACGCCTTCAGTGTCAAATAAAACGCTTCTTCGCTATCCCCCGCCGCCAACACTATCCTGAGAAAATCACTCTGATGGGCATGTAGCACAAACCGCAAATCTCCTTGTTCCGTCCACGTCGGCAAACCCGTTGCCGGCCCACCTCTCATTCCCTCAATTATCACCACCGGAGTCTCCGTCAATCCTGCTAGACCATAAGCTTCGCTCATCAGCGCAAACCCACCTCCACTCGTTGCCACCATCGATCTCGCTCCCGCATGCGCCGCTCCTATAGCCATCCCAATCGCCGCTATTTCATCTTCCGGCTGCTTGTACACAAACCCATACTTCTCCTGCACCGGCGCCAGATTATGCAACACATTCGAAGTCGGCGTCATCGGATAAATCGCCGCAAACTGCAACCCCCCCGCAATCGCTCCTCGTGCAATCGCTTCGTTCCCATTTATCACCATCCTCTTATTATTGGCTCCCGTCGGCTTCAACACTCCCGTCACTTTATCCGCAAAATTCTCGCTCACATACTTATACCCCACCTCCACCACCTTATGATTCAACTCCGTTACCTCAGCAGACTTATCCTTAAATTCTTTGGTAATCAAATCCTTCAAATGTTGAATCTCCCCGCCCAGCAAGGCTAGCGTCGCTCCCGCAGCCAACGTGTTTCGCATCACTTCTTTCCCTCCAGCCGCCAGCGCCAGTTCCTTCAAAGGTATCGCAAACACACTCACTCCCTCCGGTAACCCTTCTGTCTTTAGCCCCAGCTCCTTGTCAAACAACACTCCCGAACCTTTCCTTAACTCACCCTTGTGTAAATCCAGCGTCTTCTGGTCCAAAGCCACCAAAAAATCCGTGTGCACTACCGGCGCCCTCACCGGTTCTCGACTCACCACCGTCTGCACCACATTATGCCCCCCTCGAATCAACGACGGATACTCACTGTAGGTAAAAGTCTCGTACCCCGACCGCGTCGCCACTCGAGCAAAAATCAACCCCACCGACTTAATCCCAAATCCAGCCGGTCCACCAATCTTAAAACTAAAATAGTCACTTGCGGGCATTACCCTCCATTCTAATCAGCTCATCCCTGCCGTTCAATCCCCATTCCCACACCCTCAATCGAATTAATTGGTTAAGCACAACTCCATTCGAAAATATTCGAATCCCTAGTAGAATTTCTCATGATACACCCGGTCTTCTTGCATCCCTAAAGATCTCAAAATCTCACTCGCTTCCTTTATCATCGCTTCGGCTCCACACAGGTATGCCGAAAATCGCGAATAATCCTGATATCTATCCTTCAAAAAATCAGTGATATGTCCGCTCAAACCTTGCCATCCCTCATCCGGTTTTGACAAACACAAATTAAACTCAAAATTCTCATACTTATCTTGCAGCTCACAAAAATACTTATCCCAAAAAATATCTTCCTTATGCCTCAAACCAAAATACAAAGTCATTGGTTTCGCCATTGCTTCCTCATGCAAGGCCGTCTCTATCATCGCCTTAAGCGGAGCAATCCCCGAACCCGTCCCCATAAACAACAAATGCTCCGCCCCATCATCGGGCTGCAATACAAACTTTCCCAACGGCCCCATACACTCAATCTCATCACCCACCTTCAAACCCGTAAAAAACTGCGACCCTGGTCCTCCCGGCTTCACATCCACAATCAGTCCTACTGTCTTTTCATCCACTCGCCCCGCAATCGAATAAGAATTCACCCGCTGCTCATTCACCTTCACACTCACAAACTGCCCCGGTGCAAACACAAACGGCTCTTCAAACTCAATCCAAAAATCATGATACGTCGACGCCACTACCTCATTATATGATACTCTAGCTTTCTGAAAATTTCCTGCCATAACACCTCCCTTTATCCTTCCACCTTCATCATACCCTCATCCCCTTTCCCCTACAACACTATCTGCATTTGACCCGATCTTATATATCTTTACAATCAATACCACCTCTTCCATTTATTAGCTCTCTATCACCATGAACATCATCGTCGTCTACGCCACCAACACCGGTAATACTTACCTCGCCGCTCAAATCATCCAAGATATCTTAAGTCAAAACTACCCAGTTGATTTAATCAACGCCTCCGACACCAACTCCCAAACCCTCTCCAAATACGACCTCGTCATTCTCGGCTCTTCCTCCTGGGACTGGCAAGGTAAAGAAGGCCATCCCTTGCACTCTATGATCGACCTTCTTAAAAGTTGTCCCCCAGACCAATTCACCCACAAAAAATTTGCCTGCTTCGGCTGTGGCGATCAGGATTTTCGTCTCTTCTGTGGCGCCGTCGATCACCTCGAAGAATTCGTCACCCAAGCCTCCGCCAACCTAGTCATCCACTCCCTTAAAATCGACAAATTCCACATCGACATTCTCCACAAAATCGACCTCACCAAAGCCTGGGCTAAAGACTTAAGCTCCAAACTTTAACCTCCAAAACTCACATATACATCACACTCCACCCCCACCTCTTCACCTTGTGGATACAACACATACTCCTCATCAACTTCATTCCGCACCCACCGTTCCCCACTCGCATCCCCAAACTTCACCAGCTCCGGCTTCATGGGCAAGGCTAAAACACCTTCCTTTATCTCATCATATTTGGCTACCAAATCCTCCAAAGTCTTCACCTTCATCCCAAACCACTTCTCAAATCGTCCTTCGGTTAACTCCAAATTCACCGAAAACACGTATTTCTCTTTCTTCCCTTCTTCATCCACCTCAAAACAATCCCAGCTCGTTCCATATGCCCCCAAACTATCAATCCCTTCCAATCCCTCCTCCCCATACCACAGCACCACATCTCCCTTACCTACCACACGCACTCGCGCCACCCCATCTCCTTCCCACATATGAAACTCCTTCACTTCCATCCCTTCAACCTTTTCCACCTCACTCCAAAAGGCCCTCTCCACCCTCTCTTTTCTCCACGCCTCCTTTACATCCCACATTCCGTACCACGCCATAAACACCACAAACACTCCCGCCACCGCCACCATCCCCACCACCACCCAAAACACAATTTGCCGATCCGACATTTCTTTAAACGTCGCCATCTTTTCCTCTTCTACAAACGCTACACTGTTCCGACAGTACCCCTCCACTCCTCCACACCGCCATCGCCTCCCGCCACGGTAGTAAAATCCTAAACACCCTCCAATCCAACCATCGTCGCAGCCACCAACCCATTCTCCCATACACCTGCCACCCGTTAATCCACACCGCCGCCCATCCCGGTCCACACGGAATCGCATATACCGGTTTCATCTCCACCAACTTCTCCATCCTCCAACCTCGCACTTTTTTCTCTATATTCCGCGCCACCAACCTCCCCTGAGCCAACGCCGTCTGTGCCATCCCCGACTCACCCGTATTTGCTCCATCACCCACCACATACACATCCACATTCCCTCTCGCTCTCAAATACCCATCCACCTCCACCCTCCCCTTCTTGCCTACCACCAATCCTCGAGTCATCTTGTACAACCGATTCGCTATCACTCCCGCAGTCCACACCAGCGTCTTCGACTTCATCTTCACATCTGGCATATACACACTCTCCACATCCTTCTTCATCACTCGCCTGTTCACCCACACATTTACCCCCAGGCTTCTTACTCGAGCTTCAATCCTCTGACTCATCTTTTCCGGCAATTCTGGCAACAACCGCCTCGGCGATTGCACCAAATTCACCACTACCAGCGACGGATCCGCTCCATGCTTCTTCGCCAATTCCTTTCCATAAACTACCAACTCTGCTGCCAACTCTGTTCCACTAGCCCCTCCACCCACAACTACCACATGCGCCCCACACTTCTTCTCCTCCACATCTTTTTCCGCAGCACACATCCTCATCGTTTCATGTAAATGTTCCTTCAAAGCTAAGGCTTCATTTATGGTTTTAAATCCAAACGCCCACTTCTCCAACCCTGGAATCCCGTAATATTCAGTTTCTCCCCCCACCGCCAACACCAAAAAATCATACCCATACACCGACCCCGATTCTCCCTTCACCACTTTCTTCTTTACATCAACCAAGTCCACCCTATCCTCCACCACTTCCACTACTTTATCTTTAAAAATCAAGCTCAATGGAATACACACCTCCATCGGATCATTCCCTGTCACCAACCGATACAAAGCCCCATGATACTCAAAATGGGCTTTATCACTTACCAACCGCACCTTCAATCTCTCATCTTTACTCTTGGCCAAAGCCAGAGCACACGCCACTCCTCCAAACCCTCCACCTACTATCAACACTTGTTTCTGCTTCATGCCCTAATCAAAGCACTCTTTTGTAATTTGGATTTTGTCATTTGTTATTTCCTTCTTCGTGGTTACGAAGAAGGATCTTCCCATCCACTGCCCACACCCTCTCATGGGTTACTATTACCGGATTTATCTCCACTTCCTCCACCTCCTCATAACCCTCTACCAATCTTGCCAACCTCATCATTAACTCCACTATCCCATCTACATCGTATGGCTTCTCTCCCCGATACCCGACCAACAACTTATACACCCGCGACCCTTCAATCAAAGCCACTGCCTCACTTCTAGACACCGGCAACAAATGTAAGTTTCTATCTGCCACCAACTCAGTCAGAATCCCTCCCGCCCCAAACATCAACACCGCTCCAAAAGTCTCGTCGCGCTTCACCCCACAAATCGCCTCCACCCCTTTCTCCACTTGCTTTTGTATCATGATTTTCAATCCCGGCATCTCCCCACCCAATCTCTTCACCTTCTCCTCCATCTCCACCAATCTTGCCTCTAACTCCTCGCCCGAATTTATCCCCACCACCACACCTCCCGATTCTGTCTTATGCAACATCTTCTCCGCCACTAGTTTCAGCACTACCGGCCAACCCTTTTCTTCAGCAAACAAAAAAGCTTCTTCTCGCTTTTCGATCATTCGATACTCCGGTACCGCCACCCCCATCACTTCCAACACTTCATTTGACTCTCCACTTTCCAAAGCCCCTCTTCCACCCTCTTTAGCCCCACTCACCACTTTTCGTATTCGAGCTTCATCCTCACCCAAACTCCCCACTACCCCACTTGCCTCACCCAAACCCTGCCTCCACTTATTCCACCTCCACATCGCCCCCAACGCCTTAATCGCCCTCTCCGGATACCGAAACGAAGGAATCTTGTATCCGTTCAGTACTTCCTCACCCTTTCGAATATGATTCCCTCCCATAAACGAACACACCACTGGCTTACCATGCTTCGCCGCCAACTCCCCAATCAACCTCGCCGTTTCCTCAATCTCCGTCATCACTTGAGGTGTCAATATCACCACCAAAGCCTGCACCCTTGACTCTGACAACAATATCTCCACTGCATCCGCATACCGTTGTGCTAGAGCATCTCCCAACACATCCACCGGGTTCACCACACTCGCCGCTCGCGGTAACTTAACCAACAACCTTTCATGAGTTCCATCATCAATCACCGGCAACTCCAACCCCACTTCCGCAATCACATCCGCACTTATCACCGCCGGCCCTCCCGCATTGCTTACCACCGCCACTCTCGGACCCTCTGGTGTCTTTTCCCACGCAAACACCCTCGCCAAATCAAACAAGTCTTCAATCCCCTCACACCGAATCGCACCGGCCTGAGCCAAAGCCGCCCCCATCACTGCATCCTCTCCTGCAATCGCTCCAGTATGCGACTGCATCGCCTTAGCCGCCGCTTCGCTCTTTCCAGGCTTCAACACAAACACCGGATCATTTCGACTTACTTCCCGAACCAACTCCAGAAACCGCTTCCCCTCCTTAATCGACTCCAAATACATTCCCACCGGATACACATCTGACAATCCTTCTCCGAACCTCTCCCTCACGTCTCCCCGCTCTCGACTCAACCAGTACTCCAACACCTCATTCTCTCCCACCACCGTTTTGTTTCCCAGTGTAATAAACTCCCCAAACCCCAGACCTTGAGCCTCAAACCAATCAAACACCGCCGTCGCTATCGCCCCCGACTGAGACAACATTCGCAAATTCCCAGGATTCTTCGCCACATTCCCAAAAGTTACATTGATAGGCACTAAATTGCTCACAAACCCCAAACAATTCGGACCCAACAAATTCATCTCCTTCTCTCCACAAAACCTCCCCATATCTTCCTCCAACCTCTTCCCTTCTTCCCCAATCTCTCCAAACCCCGCCGTAAACACCACCACATCTCGCGTTCCCTTCTCCGCAATCTGCCCTAACACCTCTATCACCATATTCGCCGGCAAAGCCACTACCGCCAATTCCGGCGTTTCCGGAATACTTGCCATGTCCACATACGTTTTCAGTCCTTGGATATCCTCCGCCTTCGGATTCACTGGATATACCGCTCCGCCAAAACCCGATTCTCGAATATTACGCACCACAATTCCCCCAATCTTTCTCTCATCTCGAGAAGCCCCAATCACCGCCACACTTTTTGGATTTAACAACTTGGACAGGTCACCCATATCTCCATGGTAACACACCCCACCCCCACCTACCCATCTAGCAATTCTTCCAATGCCTTCCCTATATCTTCCTTCTCCCACAACCAACTCGTCACCCCAAACTGATTCGCTCCTGCCTGCTTACACATCGTCACCGTCGTTGGGTTCATCCCCCCGTCTACCTGCACATCTCCCCCAAACCCCAACTTCCTCACTTGTTTAATTTTCTCCACCACCCTCTCATTAAACTCCTGTCCCGACTTCCCCGCTTGTACACTCATCAACAATACTCCATCCAACTTCTCCCACACCGGCTTTTCTATCACCTCCACTGGCGTATACAAATCCAGCGCCAGACCCGACTTCATCCCCAAAGCCACACACTCCTCCACAAATTTCTCCTGCCCCTCCATCCTCTCTACGTGACCAAACACCCTCTCCACTCCCAACTCCCCACAATCCCCTAGCCATTCCTCTGGATACTCCACCATCAGTTGTATCTCCACTTTAAATCCAGTCAACACCCCTACCCCTTTCAGTTCATCCACCGCCACCGTCAGATTATCCGCAAACACTCCATCAACAATAT
>CAYNFZ010000011.1:3722-19261 GCA_964396725.1 uncultured Pseudomonadales bacterium | reverse complement strand
TTGGGTTTTGGGGAACTGAGTAAGACGGCAGCTCTGGAGGAGTCGAGGGACGGGGAGGAGTAGAGGGGGATTCGGGTGAGTTTGAGTCGGATATGATTCTTGTTCGAATTGGTAATTGAGGGTATTGTAGCAAACTGTGACCACGAAAAACCGACCCTTTTGGGTCGGTTGTTCGGGCAGACTAGATGTGGTTATTCGATGATATTGTCTCCGCCTTGGTTGGTGATGTCGATGCCAATTTCGATATCGCCGGTGTTGATAGAAGGATCGGATCCCTCATCGCCGGTGTTTTTGTTGGCTTCGTTGTCACCGGTGTTTAGCGTTAAGTCTACGAGATTAGTGTGGCTGGTGAAGTTGACTTGTTCCTGGAGTCGTTGATACTCGACATGAACGTCGACATCGTTCTTGGAGTCGGCACCATTGTTTTTGATGGCCACTGTTAGGTCGTCATCGGGACAGCCACAATCGTCTGTAGCTTGGTTGTCACTGCCGTTGTTGTCGATGATGATGCCGGTAATGATGTCCCCGGTGTCGATAGAGTTGCTACCACCGGTGTTTTTGTTGGCTTCGTTGTCGCCGGTGTTGGCTTGGATACCGATGATGTTTTGAGAGATTGTTTGGTTTATTTGAGTGAGGCGATCTTTTTTGCTCATACGGAGAGTGACGGTGTTTCGGGAGTCGGCTCCATTGCCACGGATTTTGATTTTAGTGGCAGCCATGGCTGGACCTGTGGTTGAGAGTAGCATGAGAGCGGCAGCTCCAAGGCTGACTATTCTCTTGGAAAGTAACATTATTTTGATTCACCTCCTTTCGAAAAAACTTGGTTGACTGAAACCTGTACTTGGTTCTAACGCAGCGGGCAATAAAAAGATTCGGAAAGCAAACTTTGATGCAACAGCGAGAGCCAACGGGTTTGACTGTAAAATACCTGCGTGGGCGCTCGGTAGTAAGTAGTGTATCTCAAACTGAGAATTGGGTGTCAACGACAACTCTTTGTGGTTTTTGGGGACAAAATGGATCAGAAACGATTAGGGTAGAAGGAGATTTAAGATAAAGGAGATAACGGGACTGATGAGCTCGGAAACGGCGGAAGTACCGGAGAAAGGGAGGATGAGGAGGATAAGGATAATGGTGCCGTAGCGGTTAAGGAAGTCTTGGACCTCGACGGCGTAATCGTGGGGGAGGATGCCGATTAAGATTTTACCACCGTCGAGAGGGTGAACGGGAATAAGGTTGAAGATGGCGAGCATGACGTTTAAGAAAATGATGGGAAAGAGGAGGGAACTTAAGAGAGCAGCGGTGGGGCTAATTAAGGGAGCAAGGCGAATGACGAAGCTTAAGAGGGTAGCAAGGAGGAGGTTGCTAGTAGGGCCGGCGAGGGAGATGAGAGCGGCGTCTCTTTTGGGGTTTTCTAGGTTGTAGGGATCGAAGACGACGGGTTTACCCCAGCCGAAGCGGGCGACAAGGAGCATGAGAGTGCCGAGGGGATCGAGGTGGGCAAGAGGGTTTAGGGTGAGGCGACCTTGGAGGCGAGGGGTGGGATCGCCCAGGCGGTCGGCGACGAGGGCATGGGAGAATTCATGGATAGTGATGGCGATAACGAGGCCAAGAATCCAAAAGACAAATGATAGTGGGTCGGAGAATAGGGTGGAAAGCATATAGGGAATGGGGGGTAGGTTTATAACGAATGGAGTGAGAAAGGTTGGCGATTAACTTTTGAATATGATCTGGTAAAATAGGTTGATGTATTTTAGCACGAGATGATTACGGGAGGTACAATGGCGTTTGTATGTGACTACTGTGAAAAGAAGTCTGACTATGGACATAACGTGAGTCATGCCAAAAATCGAACTCGAAGAATCCGAAGGCCGAATCTACATTCGGCTCGAGTTCTTGAGGCGGGAAAAGTGGTGCGAAGACGGCTATGTTCTCGTTGTTTGCGAGCGGCGGAGCGGCCAAAAGTGGTTAAGATTGCGAGTGAAGACAAAAAGTCAGATAAGAAATCCGAGTAATGGGAAGAAGCAGGGTGGAGACACTGCCTGATTTTTCGGGTGATTTGTTTGAATTGTGGGAGTTGTTGGGAAAAACGGCTCCGGGACATACGAATGGAGATGGGGAGCAGTTGCTTGAGTGTGAAGGTGACGAGGTGCGTAATAAGGTACAGATGCTGGCTTTGTTTGTGGGAAGAATGGGGGAGTTGGGGTTTGATGAAAAAGCCCGTTGGTGGGTGTGGTGCGAAGGGGCGAGGAGGATTGAGGATCGGTTTGAATCGGGTCGGGAAGAAGTGGAAAGGTTTTTGGGGATGGAGGCTGCTAGGTGGAGAGTGGAAGATATTGGAAGTTAAGCGAAGTTGATGTGGGATTGAATGTGGCTGAAGAGAGTGGGTTGGTTTCCCTCGAGCTGGACTTGGTCGAGGAAGAGTTTATCTTGTTTGAGATGTGCAGAGTGGATTTTGAGACGTTGTGCTCCTTTTTTGGTTGTGACTGTGGTCCAGATGCCGGGCCAGCCATGGAGGGCACGAATGGCTCGAGACAGGAGGAGAGTTGTAGGGGGAATGGGGATGGTGGAGATGGAAACTTGTTGGAGAAGTGGGGGGAGTTGATTGGAGGGTGTGTTTTGGCCGGAAAGAGCGGGGAAGATGACACTTGCGGGGATGAACGAATCTTGTTTATTAAGTAAGCGGGCGTGAGGAGTGGGTGAGGTTTGGGGTTGAGGAGTGGGTTTGATAGAGGAGAAGTGAGTAAGAGTGTGGAGACAAAGCTGGGCTCCTTGGTGATAAAGGGTGTGGTAGAGAGACTCGCGGGTGTCGGTGGAGACGATGGGAGCCGACTTATGCTCAAGAATATCGCCGGTGTCTAGGGTTGGGTCCATGAGGATGGTGGTGACGCCGGTAGTTTTTTCTCCGAGGAGGATAGCCCATTCGGCGGGCATGGCGCCACGGAATTTTGGAAGGAGAGAAAAGTGGAGGTTTAAGGGAGCGATTTTCGGGAAGTTGAGCCAGGAAACGGGAAGGAGTTTGGAGTAACCAGCTACCACGAAAAAGCTGGGCTTTTTCGTGGAATCACCAATCTTCAATAACCAATTTTCAAACTTTTTAAGAGAATCTTGATTTAATTTTTCGGGAGTGAAGATGGGAAGGTGGTTGTTTTGGGCGTAAATGTGAACGGGGGTTTTTTGGAGTTGTTGTTTACGGCCGGCGGGTTGGGGGGGAGTGGTGATGACGGCGGCGATGTCGATTTGGGGAGATGGGTGAAGAATTTCTAGAATTTGAACTGAGTAGTGGAGAAAGGAGCCAAAGAAGACAATGGAGATGGGTTTCATGAGGGAAGCTTAGCACGATAGGTGCTAAGAATACACTTATCGTGCAAATAACAATTAACAAGTACCAATTATCAAATAAATTCTAAATACCAAGTACCAAATTAGAGGCTAGGGTCTAGTTAGGAGAGTTTTATTGTGGAAGTTTTTTTAGTAATAAAGAGAATAGTATGAGAAAGAATAGAGATACGGAAATTGAGATTCTGAATAGGGAATCAAGAATTGGTTGACAGGGAGGTAGGAATGAGTGATTATAATTTCGTGACAGAGAGAAAATTGGTTCAGGGAGGGGAAGAGATAGAATTTTCGGGAGTGTATTGGTATGGAGATTTAGGGGAGGTGGGATGTCCTGGGTGGTGGGCGTATACCAAGGGTGGCGTGGTGGGAGTAAATGGCACGAGTAAACTGATTCATGAAAAGGAAGTGCAGTGGAGTCGGATGCGGCGGTTTACGATGTTTGATTCACAAGGCTGCTGGAGGGTGAGTCCTGGAGAATGTAGAGTGCATGTACCACTGTGGGAATGGACTGACTGGCCGGTGAATGGGAATGAGGCAAAGCAGTATGACGTGGGATTGAATGAGCAAATATATACAAGCGCGGTGGAAGAGACTTTACAGGCGGTGAGGCGATTTGTAGAACTTAATAGACATCTGGTGCTGGGAAAGTTTACTGCAAGTTCGGTGGAATTGGTGAAGGTAGCTAACCCGCAAAGTGGGAGCGCGGAGGCCTGTTTATGTTTTCGAGTGGAGTGAGATCTAGGAGGTTTGCTATAGTGGATTTGTATGGCTGATTTAAATTCAACTGTGAGTGGGAATAAGTTTGATATGGAGAAGTTGTTGGCGTCGTTGGGGCGGAGTGGTGATTCGAGGGGAAAGAGGAAAGGAATGTGGTTTGATGTAGGAGGCGGCACAGAAGAGTTTGTGTCTTTTAGGCGTTTTTCGGATCGAGAAATAGAGTTTAAGGAATATGATGAGCTGGGAATGGAGAAGGAGGGAGGGTTTGTGGTGTTTGATGAGAGAGAGGGGAAGGTGGAGTATACGCTGAATAAAAAGGGGACAAGCGAGGAGATTGTTGAAGGGTGGTTGGCGTTTGGCTGGAATGGGGAACGAGTGGAGGTGTTTACGGCGTGGAGGTTAGTGAGTGAGGTGGAGGCGATTAAGTGGTTGATGAGGGTGTTGACGGGGTATTTGCATTTGAAGGAAGCTGAGTTTGAGCAAGTAGGTGAGAAAGTAGAGTTTGAAATGGTGGGAGCGGGTTTGTCGGGGGAAGAAGAGGGAAAAGCTGAGTTTGGAGTAATAAAGAGAGGAAAGTTAAAGCGTACAACTGACGGTTGACAGAGTTTTGGCAGAATATGTAGTATGACTGAACACCAAAAAAGGGTTGGTGTTTTTTTATAAGAAAAAAAGGAGGTGGAATGAGTTTATGGTGCGAAAGATCAGGACTGGGGATGATACAAGAAGAGGTGGATAGGGAAGAGATGGCGAGGATGCTAGGGAGTTTAGCTTGTGAGTTTGAGCGAGAGGTAACTGATCAGGCGGAAAATCCTGAGAGCCCATTTTTGTTGTGGGAGGCGTTTAAGTATCGAGAGGAGTCAAGGCTGGCGCGGGCGGTGATTGAGGTGGCTAAAGCGGTAGTGCCACGCGATGAGATTGAGGGAGTGTTGATGGTGCCGGAATCGATGAATTGGGTGGGAGCGTATTTGAGACCAGATGATTTTCCTAATGCGAGACTGTTTCGAGGAAGTAAAGCGCCTTTTAACGGGGCGGTGGAGGTGGGTGTGAGATCGTATACCAAAAAGTACGATGGTACCTTGAGGAAAATGCATGAACCGAGAGAAAGTGTGCCGGTGTTTTTGGAGTCGGGGTTGTTTGGGGTGGGGGCGGTGTTGCTGTTGGATGATGTGATGAGTGGGGGACAATCGCTTGAAGATTTGAAGGATATGTTGAAGAGATTTGGTGTGGAGAGGCTTATGGGGGTGGTGGGGTTTAGCAAGAATATGCAGGGCGGGATGGAGAGTTTGAACCGGAGTGATTCTGGGTTTGAGCGAGTGGTGGCTTGTGTGGAAGTGGAGGCGATGAATGGGACAGTGCCGGTAGTGAGAAGGTGGTGGGAGGAGTAGGGTTAAGGGTCAATTTAATTTTCTAACTAGGTTCCCTGTGGTCTTTGCCACAGGGTGGGTTTGATTTGACCTAATTTCTAACGAAATTAAGATTGTTAGTCCAGCCTATGCAGAAACCCCCCAATTAAGATTGGGGGATGAATGCGAGGCAAGTTTTCTGCTTCGGCGGATTTTCGCTCGAAGTGAATCAATCAGAATCCCCCAGCTCCTGCTGGGGGAGCTTCAATATTTCTGTTGGGTGAAGGTGTGAAGATGGGCGGGAATTGACGATTGGAATACGGATTGTGACAGATTGCTTATGTTTTAGGATTGGCTATTAGGTATGTGTTATGGGTGTTTATCGGGATTTTAGAGAAGGAATTGGAGGTGGTGGTATAGTGAAGATGGCAGTTGAAAATTGGAGGTGGTATGGGTTGTTGGAAGGAAAGAGCTCCGGGTGTGTTTGAGCCACCTGAAGAGTTGGTGCAGGAGGTTTGGCCTGGCTACGTGGAGGAGGGATTGAGGAAGTTGGCGACACAGTTACCTGAGTGTAAAGGAGCTATGGAGGATTACGTTCAGGTTGTTGAAACATTAATGAGTGATATATCTTTAAGACCGAGGAGAGTGCACCGAGCAGTAGTGGAGATAATTATTGATCGACAGAGGAGAATAATTGAGCACAATCAGAATTGGGATCGGTTACAAACAACAACTCGGCAAGATCTAGTGAGGAAGTTAAATCAAATCGGCGTAGATGATATGGAAAAAGTAGGGATGGATGCGGTATTTGGTGTGGTAAAAACTGTGTTGGATTTATTTAATTCGAATATTTTCAAACCACCTTTTGCATGGAGGATTGATCAATATTTTTATGAGTAATATAGAGCGGTGTGTGGGATGCTGGGATTGCGAGGATAAGGATTGTGAATCTGGAGCAAAGTTGTGGGTGGTATACTGGGGGACATGAGAGATGAGGTGTTTTCGTTGATCAAACAAGAGGAGAAGAGGCAGGCAGAGACTCTGGCTTTGATTCCGAGTGAGAATATTGCGTCTGATGAGGTGCGAGAGGTTGTGGGATCGTGCTTGATGAACAAGTATGCCGAAGGTCAGGTAGGAGCGCGGTATTATCAGGGAAATGAAGTGGTGGACGAGATAGAAGCTTTGTGTAAGCAGCGGGCTTTGGAGTTGTTTGGATTGGACGAGAGTGAGTGGGGGGTGAATGTGCAGGTACTATCTGGGAGTCCGGCAAATTTAGCGATATACAATGCTTTGTTGGAGCCGGGAAAAAAAATCATGTCGATGTTTTTACCCGATGGGGGGCATTTATCGCACGGGTGGAGGGTGGGAGAGCGGCCGGTGTCTATGGTGAGCAAGTTTTGGGAAGTGGTGTTTTATAAAACGGATGAGAAAACGCGGAAGTTTGATTATGGGGCGATACGAGAACAAGCAAAGAAAGAGAAACCGGCCTTGATAGTGTCTGGAGGGACGGCGTATCCGCGGGAGATAGATCACAAGGCAATGGGAGAAATTGCTGGAGAAGTGGGAGCGTATTATTTGGCGGATGTGTCGCATGAAGCGGGACTGATAGCTGGTGGAGTGAATAAAAATCCGTTTGAGTGGGCGGATGTGGTGATGATGACGACGCACAAGACATTGCGAGGGCCGAGAGGTGCGATGATTTTCGCAAAGCGGAAATCAAGCAATAAGATACAAGATACAAGTAACAAGATTGAGAACTTGAGCAGAGAAATTGATAGGAGTGTGTTTCCGGGAATTCAGGGTGGGCCACATATGCACACGATTGGTGCGATGGCGGTGGCATTGGGGGAGGCAAGGACCGAGAAGTTTAGGGTTTATGCCAAGCAAGTAGTGGCGAATGCAAAGGTGCTGGCGGAGAGTTTGGTGGAAAAGGGATTTGAGGTGGTGAGTGGGGGTACGGATAAGCATTTATTGTTGGTGGATTTGAGCGACAAGGATGTGGATGCGTGGGTGGTGGCGTGGGCTCTGGAAGCAGCGGGGATAGTGGTGAACAGAAATTCAGTTCCGGGAGAGAAGGGGAGCAGCATATATCCCTCGGGAATTCGGATGGGGACTCCGGCAGTAACGAGTAGGGGAATGGGTGAGTCTGAGATGAAAAGAATTGGGGAGTGGTTTGAGCAGGTGGTGGGGATGATGGAAGGAAAATTGTTGGCGGAGGATAAGGAAAAGCGAGGAATCCAAGTTAAAACATGGCCAGCAGAATTGAAAGCAGACAAACGATTGATCCAGATTCGAGAGAAAGTGGTGGAAATGTGTAGAGAATTTCCAGTAAGGTAGGAGTAGTATGCCTAGAATTATCGGTGCGCATGTTTCGAGTGCTGGAGGAGTGGTTAAGGCTGTCGAGCGGGCGGCGGAGTTGGGGTGTAATGGGGTGCAGATTTTTACCGGGAGTCCACGAATGTGGCGGTTTAAGCCAGTAGGCGAATATGATGTTAATGGATTGGAGCAAGCCAAGAAGAAATGGGGAGTGGAGTATGTGGTGATTCACGCGATGTATTTGGTGAATTTGGCTTCGGACAAGAGAGAGTTGGTGGAGAAATCTAGGGAAGTGTTGGTGAATGATATGGCTATTTGTGCCAAGGCCAAAATGGCGGGGGTGGTGGTGCATTTGGGAAGTCATCAGGGAAGAGGCTACGAGGCGATGCGGAAGCAGTTGGTGGAAGAAATTAAAAAGATCGTGGATGGCTCGCCTGAAGGCAGCAAGTTGTTGATTGAGAATAGCGCGGGACAGAAAGGCAAGATTGCCTCGGAGTTGGAGGAAGTGAAGGATTTGTTGGGGGCGGTGGATTCGGAGAAGCTGGGATGGTGTGTGGATACGTGCCATTGCCATGCGGCAGGGTATTGTCTGGGAAAAAAAGGAGAGATTCTTTGGCGGTCTGGTGCGTCACATCGCACTAGACATGCTCAGGATGACACGCTCGCTCTAGCGAGTTTAGCGAGCGCGTCAAATTCTCGAGGACAGATGAATATGTTTGGTGGCGAACGAGAGAAATCGAAGATGTTGGTGGAAGAGATTGAGAAGTTGGGGTTGTGGGAGTCGCTTGAGTTGGTGCATGTGAATGGGTCGCGGGATGGGTTTGGGTCAGGAAGAGATCGGCATGCGAATCTGGGTGAAGGGGAGATTGCAGATGAGGACATGAGGGAGTTTGTAAATCATGAGAAGGTAAAAAAGATTCCGTTGGTGTTGGAAGTGCCAGGGTTTGAGAAGAAAGGGCCAGATCGGAAGAATGTGGAAATTTTGAAGTCTTGGTTGGAGTGAAGGGTCGGGGTAGAATGAGGGTATGAGTGCAGTGATATTTGATGGTCGGGTGTTTGCGCGGGTGAGAGAGATGGAGTTGGCGCGAAAGTTGCAGAGCTTGCGAGTGCCTTTGAGGATGGGGAGTATCTGTTTTGTGGAAGATGAAGCGAGCATGATGTATACCAAGTTGAAGCGACAGGCCGCGGTGAGAGTGGGGATTGAGTTTAGTGTGGAAGAGGTATCGATAACCGAGAGTTTACCGGTGTTGCAGGATAAAGTAAAAATTTATTGTGCCCGAGAAGATTTGGGTGGGGTGTTGGTACAAAAACCTAGTATGGAAACGTGGAAGAGGCAGTTTGGAGGAGGAAGGGAGGAGCGGTTTGGTAGCTGGTGGCGAGGGTTGGTGGGGAAATTAGAGCCAACTCGGGATGTGGATTGTTTGACCGAGGAGAGTTTGGCGAGAGTGTATGCAGGGCAATGGCGGATAGTGCCGGCGACGGTGAAGGCGGTGGTGTCGATATTAGTAAAAATTGCGGAGGATGAGGGAATTCTAGAGGGACAAACGGCGGGGTTTGATCTGCATGGGTATAAAATAGCGGTGTTGGGGCGAAGTGAGATAGTGGGGAAACCGTTGGCGGCGGTGTTGACTCAGTATGGAGCAGGAGTAAGATTGTATGGAAGAGATGTGAGGCCAGAGAATGTGCTAGAAGCTGAAGTGGTGGTGAGTGCAACTGGAGTGGAGGGATTGGTGACCAAAGAGATGGTGAGGCAGGGTGCGGTGGTGATAGATGTGGGAGCGCCTAGAGCTGAGGTGAGAGATGAGGTGAGAGAGGTGGCGGCAGTGGTGACGCCGGTGCCGGGAGGAGTGGGACCGGTGACAGTGGTGTCGTTGCTGGAGAATTTGGTTGATTTGGTAAATATTTCTTAAATTGTTTTTTTGTGTTTCTTCTTTAATAACTAAAGAAGCAAAGTTCGCGGCAAGACATGGTTCTTTCGGGCCAGCTATTCACTCATGCTGTGTGAATTGAACTCACAACACCCATTTAGGGTGTGGTTCAAACAACAATTCACAAGGTTTGGATTCGTTCATAGCTGTGTCGACTAGCTTCCATATTGCCGCGATAATGGGTAGAGCTTGGGAAATTGTAGATATTCCAGAGGTCTGATATAATTGGGGGGTTAGAAAATAAATACACACATCCGACGGGCTCCTTGAATCTTCTGTCGGATGGAGGCATAAAGGAGCAGTATCGCGATTTTCGTGAACTGAAATTTATATGGCAGTACCTAAGGACTTGGCTGAGTTGTTGGAAGCCGGGGCTCATTTTGGGCATCAAGTGAGACGGTGGAATCCGAAGATGGACAAATACATCTATTCGGTACGGGATGGGGTGCATGTGTTTGATTTGACGATTACGGCGCGACTATTGGATGCAGCGTGTGAGTATATTGAGGAACAAGCGGCTGCCGGTAAGAAGATTGTGTTTTTGGGAACGAAGAGGCAAGCCAAACCGATTGTGAAGGAAGAGGCAATACGAGTAGGGGCGCCGTATATTGTGGAACGATGGCTGGGGGGAACAGTGACCAACTGGGATGAGATCAGTAAACGGCTAAACAGGATGAATGAGATGAAGAAGAAGAGAGAAGAGGGTGAGTACAAGAAGTACACCAAGAAAGAACAGGTGTTGATTGATCGAGAGATTGGCCGATTGGAGCGGTTTTTCGGGGGAATTTCCGATTTTACGACAATACCTGATGTGTTGTTTGTGGTGGACATTGTGAAGGAAAAGGTGGCGGTAAAGGAAGCGACTTTGCGAGGAATTCCGGTGGTGGCGATGGTGGATACTAATGCAGATCCGGACTTTGTGCTCAAACCAATCCCGGCTAATGACGATGCGGTGCGGTCGATAAAATATATCGTGAGTCGGATTGCAGATGCGTATGCGGCGGGGAAAGCAAAGGCGGACAAAAAGAAGGTGCATCCGTTGTATCAGAAAGGTACATCAACGGTGGGTGTGAAAAAACCTGCTACTAAAACGAGTAAGTAAAGGAGGTAAAATGAAGATGGATATGAAAGTACTCAAGGAGTTACGGGAAGAAACTGGGGCTGGAGTGATGGAAGTGAAGCGAGCTTTGGAGGAGAGTAAGGGCGATGTGGCAAAAGCCAAGGGTTGGATTACCAAGAAGGGTTTGGCGCGAGCGGAGAAGAAATCTGCCGAGCGTGAAGCGAGCAGGGGGGGAGTGTATGCATATGTACATCATGATGGACGATCGGGGGCTTTGGTGGAACTGGCGTGTGAGACCGATTTTGTGGCGCGAACCGAGGAATTTGGGGAGTTAGCCAAGGAATTGGCGATGCAGGTAACTAGTATGAATCCAGAGAATGTAGAAGGGTTTTTGGCGGAGGATTATTTGCGCGATCCGAGTATGAAAATCGGGGATTTGATTAAGCAATTGAGTGGTAAGCTGGGGGAGAAGATTGAGTTGAAGAGGTTTGTGAGGTTTAGGGTAGGGGAATAAGAGAAATTCCAAATAACAAGATCCAAATTTCAAAAATAGTCACAATTAGTTTTTTGTGACTTATTTAGTGGAGTTTGAATCGGAAGTTTGTTGTAGGAGGCAGAGGAGAGCGAGGGTGATGATTTGAGGGACGGGGTCGGGGCCGGTGATGATGGTTTCTTTTTGGTAGCGGTCGAGAATCATGGCAGCCATGGCGGGGTCGTGGGGGATGATGATGCAGGGTAGGTGGCGAAGGAGGCCGGCGCCGGCGGTGAGCTCGAAATCTGAGAGATCGTGGAGGGAAACGGTGAAGGGAGGAGGGTTGTCGTTTAGGTGAATGTGCTGGAGGATTTCCAGGGACGAGGAGAGTTGGGTGGGATCGAGAGTGATGGAGTCGGATAAGTTGAGAGTATCGATTCGAGAGAGAAATTCTGGGGGTTGTTCGTGGCGGGTGAGGGCGACTCCGGGGTGGTCTTTGAGAAGTTGAACATCTTGGGGATGGATGGTGTTTGCGGTTAGGTATTGAGGGGCGGATTTGGGGCCGAGGATGAGAATGCGTTCGATGCGGGGCATGATTCATGGATTATACAAAAAGATAGAGGGATGTTAGAGAGAATGGGTTATGGTAGCTTGTGAGTTACTGAAAGGAGGTTTATGTCACAAGAAGGAGATGGTGACTTAACACTGCCTAAAAGAGTTTCAGAGGTTTGGGGACCAGAGACAGGAGTGACTGGATGCATTTAAAGCCAAAAAAAGACAAGAAGAGAGCGGTTTGGGTAAGGCGGCAAGATGGGATTGGAAAGTTGGTTGATTAACGGTATATTGGTGTTGAGAAAAGGAGGAAATTATGAGCATGAAAGATTTGTTTGAGCAGAAGAGAGCTGATCAAGAAGGAGAGCGTCAAGATTCTGGGTTATCCGTGGAAGAGTCTGATGCTTCTCTTGCTGATAGCACTGCGAGGATAGAGGGTGAATCTGAGGCCCAGTACAGGGCGAGATTGTTGACTATGTTACGGGAGGGGAAAGCTGATTCTTTTAGAAATCTAGATAAAGATACAGAGAAGGGAAGGAATATATATGGAGTTGTGCAGACGCATAGGGATAATAACGACTAGTTATTATTTATTTGAGGTGGGTGATGGGAGATGGTGTAGACAAAATGCCTTTGACGGCGGCGCAGTATTTGGAGCGGGCGTTTACGATTGAGGAGTTGCATAAAGAGGGAAGAATTGATGACAAGGATATGTTTGAGGCGGTGAGCGAGTTGAAGGCGCGAGTGTCGGAGGGGGAATGGCAACAGGCGATGAAGTATTTGCGACGGAAACGGGGGACGAGTGGGGATTATGGGCACAAGAGTGAATAGGAAGAGGTTGATAGTTGATAGCGGGTGCGGTTCGTGATAGTCGGAGGGGGTAATTATTAAATTCAAGTGTTGATATGGAAGATAAAAAGGGTCCTCAGGTTACAATGGAAGCGAAGGATTTTACTAGGGCTGCGAAGACTACGACTCAGATTGCATTAGAGAACAAAGTGGCGAAGCAGACAAGAAAGGACAAAAGACGCAGGTCTGTTGGAGCCGGAGCGAGTACTGCTCTACCGGAGGGATATAGAGGAGTAGTGGTTGGAGCAGAGGTGCCTCAGGGACCCTTGACTGATGTGGGGAGAGAAGCAATAAAGGGGCAGTGGTACGAGAAAACGATGGCCGCTCCTTCAAGACTAGACCAATTGGTACAAGAGGCGGGTCTTGAGGAACCTGAGGATGAGGAACCAGTCGAGTCGCCAAAGCCAAGAGGTAAATTGATTGTGAAGAAACGTGATGCGTCGGGAGGAAAGAAAGCTAGTCTGTTGGGCAGGCTATTGGGAAGGTGAGTTGGGTGGAGTTGGAGGTGTTTTGATGGTTTGGACCAGGTCGTGGTGGAAGTAGCGGATGGTGGTTTGGAGGGGTTGGGGGAAGGGAAGTTTGGCGGATTGGTCCTGAAGGCGTTTGAGGGTGGAGAAGATGAGTTGTTCGACTTCGTCGGGGTTGGTGGTAATTTTTTTGATGATGTCGATGATGATGGTGGAGTCAGATTTAATGTCTTGGGGAGCATAGATGACGGCGTCGCAGAGGTCGTTGATTTGGAGGGTGAGGTTAACCTGCCAGTGGATGGGGGAAGTGGCGTAGTGGGTGGATGTGAAAGTATTGGGGGCGTTGGTGGGCAAGTGTTGGAGGATGATTTGGTGGATGATGGTGGAATAGACGGAAGCGTCCATGGAGCGGATTTTGAGGATGGAGACGAGGTCGGAGTTCTGGAGATATTCTTCGGAAAGGTGGCGATCGAGGGAAAGAAGGAAGTTTTCTTGGAGGGGATAAAGGTCGGAGAAGAGCAGGTCAAAGGTGTGGTGGACGACGGGAGTGTTGATGGTGGAGAGGATGTTGCTGACGGCGGTCTGGCAGGCTTGGATTTCTAGCAAGGGGTTGGTGTCTTGGTTGTCGGCGAGGAATTGGTCGCGGGCATCAAAGACGGCGGAGATTTTGGGAATCAGGGCGTTGACTTGGTCGATGGCGTCTTGGTTGCCTTGAGTGAGGCCGTCGGTGATGATGAGATAGAGAAGCCTCATGGTGTTGATGGGGAAGAAGGGCTTGGTGGTAGCAATGTTGAATTTTTGGGCGAGTTGGTGAATGGGGGAAGGGGCAGTAGAGTCCATATGGAAAAGGATAACACAAATTGGAATTGACCTAATTGATCTAATTAACCTAATTTTTAATGAAGCTCGAAATACTAAATTCGAAGTTCCAAATAAACTCTAAACACGAAATTAAACCATGATAAATAAAGGGGAAATGAAAATAATTTTTATGTGCATGATAAGATTTGGGTATGACTGATATGGAGATGGTAGGGGAGCATTTGTCAGAAGAACGTTATGAGGCTTGGTTGGATAAACAAGAGAGAAGGTTGATGAATGGAGGCGTTGATGTGGCATCTGTAGGTTATGACCGGAAAGATAGAGGTGAAAGTGTGACTTTAGTTCGTAGAGATACAGAAGGATTTCCTGTAGGTTTATTGGATGTGTTTTATAGTGGGGTGTCAAAGCGTGGGGAGTATGCAAATGGGGTGTGGCAAGTTGATGTGTTTGTACATCCAGATGCGAGAGGTAGAGGGTACGGTGTAGAGTTGCTAGAAAAGTCTGAGGGGCAACTGCGTAGAAAACTCAAAGACATGGGTAGGACGAGAGGGGCGGCGTTGCTAAGAAGTGTGATTATGCCTCCAGCTGAGGGAAAGTATGCACAGACTCACTGGCAAATGAAGGGCATGTTTGAACGGTCAGGGTTTGTGAGTGTCCCACAGGACGGCGAGGGTCGGAGAGTGGTCTATGAGAAAGTTGTTCCGTTGGGAGAGTTGGTGGGCAAACAGAGAAGAAGAGACTAGTTGTTAGGCCTTTGGTTTGAGGGAGAGCAAGACGATGATGGAGGCGCCGAAGAAAGCCAAGGGGAAGAAGATGGAGAGATTGAGGTGGGGGAAGAGGTGAGTTTGGAGGAAAAGGACGGTTTCGGCGAAGGTGAAAAGGTGGAGTCCGAGTTGGTAGGACTTTTTGTAGGGTAAAGGCTTTTTCATCATGGAGGCGGAGACGAGGATGAAGATGGAGTAGAGGGAAAGGGAGATGAGAGCACCAAGGGGTTGGAAGAGGGCTAAGACGAGGAAAACGATCCAGGGGAGATAGTTGATGGCCAGATCGATGTAGGACTGGGCGGAGGAAGTAAAAAGCTGGATAGCGTTTTTGTCGATGATGACGGGTTCGGAGAAGTCCTCGAGAGGGAAGGATTGTTTGGTGTTGTTGGGTTGGCGGACGATGAGCTCGGATTGGGTGAGGGTGATGAAGGTGCTGTCGGCAGCGGTGTTTGAGTCGGTGTCGAGAGCCAGAAGATAGTGGAGATCGAGTTCTTGCTCGAGTTCTTTGAAGGGTTGGGGAAAAGGAACTAGAAAGGGTTGGTCGACGCCGGTGACGGTGGCACGGCCGTTGTCGAGAATGATTTCAAGAGTTTGGGGATAACGGGTGGTGAGTTGATGAATCAGGTCTTGGGCACTACTACGGATTCGGGGAACAGCGGTGAAATGAAAGACTAGAGAGTTGGCGGTGGCGAGGAGTAAGTAGAAAAGGAAAAAGTATTTAAGAGAAAAGGAAAGTTTGGCGTGAAGAATGTGGTTGTAGTAGGTGGGTTCGGTGAGGGATTTGATAAGGGTGCGGAAAAAGGTGGTGATTTTGTGCATGGGTTTAGTATATCAGGTAAAGTTATGGCGGTTTGACCTGGAAGAATGGTGGAGTAAAATAGCGGGGAGTATTTGATGTACTCGTTTTGCACTT
>CAYNFZ010000011.1:0-3712 GCA_964396725.1 uncultured Pseudomonadales bacterium | reverse complement strand
GGGGTCATATAGATCAGGAGAAGATGCATGGAATCGCCAGCATTACCTGGAACTCAGATAGATGCTAGTAAAGTGCTGAGTAATAAGGCCCAGTTGGCTACACTGATTCGAGGAGAAAAAGTTGTTGTGGCTTTGTCTTCGAGAGGAGGTGGTGAGTATGTGCTGTGGCAAGTTCGGACTCAGCAGGGTATGGAACGAGCGATGGAAGAATCGAAGGCGGTTTTTGCTGTGGTAAAGCTCCGGGATTGGAAGGAGCTGGTTAGCAGCATAGATCCGGATCGATGGCGAGAGCATGAGGAGCAAGTTGAAGCTCGGCGCCGTGGTGCGATCACGATTCGCTTGGATCATAACCCACTACAAATCAAGGCAAGACGCTAACTTGGTATTGTAACCATTTAGCTTCTATCCCCCCTGCCTCTGATTTTGCTTTCTCGAGAGATTTGGTATGATTGATGCAACAAGTGGTGTGATTACTACTTGAAATTAGAAATTGGAAATCTCAAAGTATATGGCATTTGATTATACTGATCTAGAGCTTAAATTTGAGCAAGTGCTGGAGATAGTGGGAGATGATCTGAAGGGGATTAAAACTGGGAGAGCCAAACCGGCGATGGTGGAGGATGTGATGGTGGAGGCATATGGAACGAGAATGCCGCTAAAGGAACTGGCATCGATAACGGCCCCTGATCCTCATTTGATTACGGTGCAACCGTGGGATCAGTCGGTAATTGGGGCAGTGGAGAAGGCTTTGTCTAGCGGACAAAATCAGTTTAATCCGAGCGTGGATGGACAGTTGATCCGGATTCCGGTACCGGCTTTGACAGGGGAAAAAAGAGAAGAATTGGTGAAGTTGGTGGCGGTAAGGATTGAGAGTGGAAAGCAGATGATCCGGTCACAGAGAACGGATACCAAAAAAGAGGTGGAGGCGCAGAAGCACCAGGTAGATGTGAGTGAAGATGACATCAAGAATGATTTGAAGAAACTGGATGAGATCACAGCTTGGTACAACGAAAAGTTGGAGCAAGTGGGAGAGGCAAAAGCGGAGGAGTTGCGTGATTTGTAAGCCAGGTGGGTGTGTTACAATGCTACAATGACTTTGGTGTTGACTCTGTTAGTGTTTTTGTTGGTATTGTCTTTTTTAGTGTTGATTCATGAGGCGGGGCATTTTGTGGCGGCGCGTATGTTTGGAGTGGTGGTGTATGAATTTGGGTTTGGGTATCCACCGCGAATGATGGGGTTGTTCGTGAAGTGGGGAACCGAGTTTACGCTGAACTATTTACCGTTTGGAGGATTTGTGAGACTGGCAGGAGAAGAGAGGGAAGAGGTTCAAGAAGGTGAGAAAGAAAATTTGGTGAAATCTGATGACATGTTTTGTGCCAAATCTGCTTGGCAGAGAGTGGTGATTATTGTAGCTGGAGCGGCGGTGAATTTTGTATTTGGAGTGTTGGCGTTTGGGACGATTTTTACTTGGTTGGGAATTCCACAGGAACAGGGAGTGGTGATAATGGGGGTTGACGAAGGAACGCCGGCAGATGAGGCGGGGGTAGAGATGGAGGATAGGATTGTAGCGGTGGTAGTGGAAGGGGAAAGGCAAGAAGTGGTGACGACGAATGGATTTGTAGAGTTGGTGGGAGGAATGGAGGGGGAGAGGGTGGGGTTGGTACTAAATCGAAAGGGTGAAGAAATGGAGGTGGAGGTATATGCTAGAAAAAGTGAGGATATCCCGGATGGTCAAGGGGCGATGGGGGTGGAGGTAAGTTCGGGGGTAGAGTTTGTGAAGTATCCTCTGTGGGAGATGCCGTTTCGAGGGGCGTGGTATGGGATCAAAACGGCGGTAGCGTTTGGGTGGATGATATTGCAGACGGTGGGAGTGATGGTGGGAGATTTGGTGGCAGGCGGGAAAGTGCCGGATGATTTGTCGGGGCCGATTGGGATTGTATACGCAGCCAAAAAGGAAAATATTTTACAGGAAGGGTGGCTGGGAATCGTGAATTTTGCGGCGATTTTGTCGATTAATTTGGCGATAGTGAATGTGTTACCGTTTCCGGCTTTGGATGGAGGGAGAGTGCTGTTTGTGTTTCTGGAGAAAATGCTGGGAAAGAAATTTAAACCGGTTTATGAAAGGTATGCCAATATGGCTGGATTTGGGTTGTTGATACTAGTGGTGGTGTTAGTGAGCTTGCGGGATGTGCAGACGATTTTAGTGGATCTGGAGATTTTCAAGTAAGGTCTGGGTTGATTAATTCAAGCTTGATGAGCTGGTTGTCTTTTTCTTGATAGAGGGGAAGTTGGTTTTGGAGGGCACGTTGGGTAAAGAGAATCCCGTTTAAGTGATCGAATTCGTGCTGGATGACACGGGCGGGGAAGGCGTGGAAGGTTTGGGTGTGGGAAGTGACTTTGAGAGTTTGGGGGTGGACGGTTTGGTAGGCGAGTTCGATCCAGGGGTGGCGATAAACAGGGGCGTAGATGTAGGGGATGGAGAGGCAGCCTTCGAGAATGGGCTTATCGGGGTTGGGGCCGAGAGTAAGGTCGGGAGGGTGGGCGGTGATTTCGGGATTGATGTAGGTTTTGATGAAGCGTTGGTTTTGGCCTAAGTAAGTGCAGAAAAGGCGGATGTTGGATGCTACCTGAGGAGCGGAAAGACCAACGCCTTCGGGGTTTTTTTTGTTATAGAGGGTAGATTCGAGCTGGTGGATGAATTTAACGAGTTTGGTGTCGAATTGAGTGACGGGGTGGGAGACTTGTTTGAGTTTGGGGTGGGGGACGGTGATGATTTTCATGGAGATATTATACTTGGTAAGTACCAAGGACCAAATAAGTAGCTAATTTCTAGGATCAAGCAGTAAATGTCAAAGTAAAAAATTTAAGAGTAAAAAGGAGATAAGCAGATTTTTTCTGGTATGTGAAAATAGGGTTGGCGGGAGTTTAGTTTGAGGGTTGAAGGGATTCGAGGGCTTGTTGGGCCTGGGGGTTTTGGGGAGAGATGTAGTTTAAGATGTATTGGTATTGTTCGATGGCTTGTTGGTTTTGATCGCGGTCTTGGTACATCTGAGCTAATTGCAGGCGAGCGGCTTCGTAGTTGGATTTGGCATTAACGACTTGTTGGAAGATTTGAAAAGCCTGGTCGGGTTGGTCCAGATCGAGATAAATAAGGCCGAGGTTGTAGGTGATTTTAGCGTCGGTGGGAGCGAGGGTTTGGGCTTGTTCGAGGATGAAGCGGGCCTGCTCAAGATATTGGGGATTGACAGCCGAGAGGCGGATAAAGACTCCGGCTTGGGTTTTATAGAAGTTGAGGTGGTAGGGATTGAGGGAAAGGGTGAGGGTGGAGTATTTGGTGGCGAGATTGGCAAAGCGGGTGGCAAGGGGCTGGTTTTCTTGGGTGGCGTAAAGTTGGGCGGCTTTGGAGTAGATGTCAGCGAGGTCATTGGTGTAGGTGGGTTCATTGGGAAAGAGAGAGACGGCGGTTTGATAGTTGGTTAAGGCTGGGGTTAATTGGCCGAGAGCTTCGGTGGTTTTAGCCTTGGCATAGGTGATATCAGCGTAGAGGTAACGACCGATGTGGTAAATGGCAGCAAGAGAGAAAACCGATAAGAAAAAAAGAGTGGCAATTTGATAAGGGGAGAGGGTTTGGTGGGGGGGGTGGGAGGTAGAGGATTTGGGGGCGAGAGGGAAGAGGGAGGTGGTTGGGCGGGTGGTGATGTGGTAGATGGCG
>CAYNFZ010000010.1:19597-20036 GCA_964396725.1 uncultured Pseudomonadales bacterium | reverse complement strand
TGTATGTCAGATGTGTCTTGTTTTGCTCTTCTTTACGCTCAGCACATTGACCATCTCCGTCCCGATGTCCTCGTTTTGCCTCATTCCCACCACATCGTCGCCCACACTCTCAATCAAACTCCCGATCTTCACGGGTTTAACTATCCTCAAAATCCAGAATCTTTCCTAGATTATTTATCCTGGAATCTCTCCAAGCGTCCCGTTTATCTCGTTGAACTCCAATCCATCTACTACGATCTTCTGGGAATCAACTATGGTCTCACCTACTACATTCCCCATGGCTACTACGGCCAACTCACTCTCACTCTCCCCACCAGCTTACCTCAACCTGATTATTCATTTTCCCAACAACTCATCCAACTTGCTTTCCCGCCAGAAGATCAATCCCGCCAGCAACTCATAGCCTCAGTTGCTCAAAAACATCTGCTCAACGCCATCA
>CAYNFZ010000010.1:0-19587 GCA_964396725.1 uncultured Pseudomonadales bacterium | reverse complement strand
TTACTCTCACTACCAACCAGATTCCCCTCAAATTCACCAAGAACTCAGCTTCGCCTCAAAACTCAATGCTTCCCTACCCGATATCTACCAACAAGAAGTCCAAACCTTAAACGCCCAACTCCCCCTCCCCTTTATCTCTTATGTTCCCAACGTCTCCCTCCCAACCATTGATCAAATCCTCGCCCAAGCCAATACACATTCTCACCTAGGCGAGTACTCTCTGGCTCGACTTGGATACTTAGCCATCCTCTATCATCAACCACTCCACCCTCAAGCTCGTCTCCAACTGGCTCAACTTTACCTATCCCAGCACCTTTCTCATCTTGCCGATCAAGAATACCAATACCTCCGCACTTATCACCCCAACCACCCTCAAGTTCTCGAGTATTTTCGCTCTTCACTATCCCCATAATTTTTTCTCTCGTTACAACAAATTCCTGTACAAATTTCTCTACTATCAACTTAATCCAGCCTATAGACTCATTTTATCCCAGACCCAGACTTAACCTCACCCATATTGACTTATTATGATGATCTTTATTCATATTTGATACAGTTGACAATGCTTTTACCCCTTCTCTATCATGAATTATGAACAATTTCTTTAGTCTATAGAGACTCTTAGAAAGGAGGTGAGAAAAACTATATGGTAAAAAAATTATCTGCCTTATTTATTCTTCTTTTCGGAGTTTTTCTCGCCACGAACGTTCCTGCTGCCAACGCCGCCATCCTGGAAAACGCCTTTCTCAGCATCAGTAACCCCCGAAGTGGAATTTCCGCGGATCACGAATACCAATTCTTCACCTCAGGTACCACATTAGGTTCCATCCGCTTCCAGTATTGTGTCGCTCCTTCCTCTTCTGGCACTACCTGTAACGACACCGGCGCTGATGGTTCTGGTGGTTCCTTAAACTACGTTGAAGCCGATGACAATTCAGACGATACCGCCTTCTGGACCGAATCCTGGAGCGCCGCCGCCGACGAACACCGTTGGAATGCTTACCGTTCAACCGCAGACACCAACGCCGACGGTACCTGGGACTTCGATTTCACCAGCATGACCAACCCTTCTATAAGTAACTGCACCCACACCACTCCCGCCAACAACTCCACTGGCACTTGTTACGTTCGTATCTACACCTACAGCGATTCCGTCTATGCCAATGCCGTCGACTCTGGCACCGTCTCCATCACTATTACCCAACCCGTCGTCGTTACTGCCCGAGTTGATCCTACCTTCTCCCTCACAATCGCCGGAGTTGCCGGTTCCAACCAAACCAGAAATTTGACCATCTTGACCAACAACTTAACCACCACCGTTACCACCGTCCCCTTCGGCAATCTCCAGGCCGGTACCGCCAAGTTCGCCAGCCAAGTCCTCACAGTTACCGGCAACAACGCCGGTGGCTATACCATCACCGCTGACCTGGACACCAACTTAACTGGTACCGCCTATGGTGATGACATCGACGGCTTTATCGGCAATTCAGCCACCACCGGAGATGCTTCAGCCTGGCTCGCACCTACTGGATCCACTTCCGGCATCCACACCGGTTGGCTCGGCGTTGGTACCGATGACACCGGTGTCACCAATCGTGGTGACAACCAATTCTTCACTCTCGGTACCACCGGCACCGTCATCGCCGAATCAGACGGACCAGCTTCTACTCGCGTTTCCAACGTCGTTTATGGTATCGAAGTCAATGCCTACCAACAGTCCGATAACTACACCGGCACCATGACTCTAAACGCTCTACCTACCTACTAAAGCTCCGTCAAGTTACCACATCAAAGCACTCCTCGAAGGGAGTGCTTTGTATTTGGTTTCACCCTTACACCCCTCCAACCCTCATAGCCAAATTCCAACTTTTCGTCTAGTATTGTACTACGGTGCTCTGCTCCGCCTGTTTGTTGTGGGCAAAGCCTAAACTATGATTTTTACCTACCCTATCACCACTTCCAAACTCTCCCTTCGCTTCTTTCTCATCCTTGGCTTTGTTATCTTTTCCCTTCTTCAACCTTTGTCTATTTTTGCCCTTTCCATTTCCAACCTGGAACAACAAATCAACATCATCGATGGCGAATTTTCCACCCCCAACGGCTCCGACAGCCCCACCAACAACTCCCTTGGCCTAATTTATTTTGACTCCGCTGACTACTCTGGCGACGACGTCTATTTCGAAGCCATAGTTCGCTGCGATTCCTGCACCGGTACCGGCAACCACCGTGTCAGCGTTTCCCTCTACAACGACCAAGGCTCTCAGATCACCACCCCGCTCACCACTACTTCCAGCACCTACACTCGCCTCCGCACCGCCAGTCTCTCTTTATCCGCCGATGAATATACCGTTCGTTTCCACCGAGATGACGATGCCGGTACTGCCTACCTCAAAGCCGCTCGTCTTGTCATCGACCAGAACGCCACCCCGCTCACCGACACCCAAACCCAAATCGAAGTTGGCGCCTACGAAAACTCCACCTCCACTTCCGCCACCAGCCTCATCGACCCCAAATACTATTCCTACGACGACTCACAATATTCTGGTACCACCAACGCCTACTTCGAAGCCACCCTCCGCACCGACGCCAACTCCACCAATCAAACCGATTTTTTCAACAGCTACGATTCTGGTGGCGAAGAGTGGACCACCAACCCATCCCAGATGACCGACAACAACACTAGCAACTACGCTTCCACATCGTCAGATGGCGACGTCCAGCTACTAACAGGTAACACCAACTCAGGCACCGACTTGGGAACCATTACCCAAGTAGAAGCCAGGGTTTACGCCTATCAAAACAATGACACTACAGGCACCATCACCCTCCGCCCTGTTTTTGGCGGTTTTAGCGACGGCAACGACCACGACATCACTCCTCCTGTTAACACCGGAGCCTGGAGTTCATATCAAGACATCACCACCGACACCAATGCCCCTTCATCCTGGGACTGGAGCGACGTCCAAAACCTAGATCTGGATGTAGTCTGGAACCAAAACGCCGGCAGCAACTCCGGCTTCGCCTCCAAAGTCGAAATCCGCGTCACCTACGAAGACAACACTATTTTGGCCTACGCCGAGCTCTATAACCGCACCAACACCGCCACCGTCGGCAACAGTACCCTCAGCAACTTCAGCAATTCTTATCAGCGCGTTAGAAGCGACGCTCTCACCACCAACTGGGACACTTCAAACCCCGACGAATACGAAGTCAGGATCTACACTTCCAATGCCGCCAACGCCGTCTATCTCTCCAACGCCAAAATCATCCTCGATCAAACAGACGCCGCCGGCATCTCAAACGTCGAAATCATCCACCTCTACGCCAACACCGCCCGTTCCCAAAACAACACCAGCTACGTTCAAGAATCCTACTACAACCTCTTTGCTCCTTACAACTTCTCCGGTAGTAACCTTTTCGAAGCCTATTTTGAAGCCACCATGAAAACTTCTGGCGATACCGGTTACGCCGCTCTCTACGATTACACTGGCACCGATACCATAGACACCCCCACTACCTCTATCCTCACCACCACTTCTACTTCCTACGAACGCCAAACTTCCGCTGATCTCGCCCAAAACTCCGATTGGCCTACTGTTGCTTCCCAGCTCGATACCATCCTTGCCGCCTCCTCAGGAGAAACTACTACCATCACCAACTCTTGGCTCATCATTCGCCACGGCGCTATCGATCCTTCCCTCACCTTCACCATCGAAGGCATCGCCGCCGACCAAACCAACAACGGCGTCACCTCCAGCGTCGAAACCACCATCTCCACTATTCCATTCGGCAACATCGCCTTCTCCACTCCCAAATACGCCACCCACAAACTCACCATCGGCACCAGCGACTCCGCCACCGCCGTTTCCGTCTATGCCAACCTAGAAAGCCAACTCCAAGGAAATTATCCGGCCAACCACATCGATGAATTTATTGGATCAGGCGCTGCCTGGGATGACCCCAAATCCTGGACCAGCCCCACCGGCTCCGTTCCCAACAACGACACCGGCTGGTTCGGCGCCAACACCAGCGACACAGACGTGTCCGGCTGGAGCGGCGGCTCCGGCCTCTTTGGTCCTTTTGGTACCACCGCCGTCGAAGTCCTCAGCAGCCCTTCAGGTACCGGTGAAACCGTCTACGTATCCTACGCCATCGAAGTCAACGTTCTCCAACCCGCCGATTACTACACCAGCACCATCATCTACAACGTCCTCCCCACTTTTTAAAGCTCCCTTAATCTCACGATTTAAGCTTCGACCCAGACTCTTGATTCCCAGCATCAACCCCTCCTTGGCAAAATCCACGATTCTCTCCAAAACCTACGCTCGGAAATTTCCGCCTAGGGGAACTAAAACACCTGTTTCCGTAGCTTCAAATCAAACCGCACCGTCATCACGCTTTTTTCTTGTTCTAATCTCAATTCCACCAAACCATCAGCCTCATCTTCATCTACGTCATACACATATGTAAAACCCCCATCGGTTTTAGGCACCACCGACATCGTTATTACTTGGCTTCCTTTAACCACTTCCTCCTCATCACTCCCCAATTCAACAATCACATCCGTCCGCGGAATCATCGTTACCGATACCAACACCGATGTCTCACTATGTGGCGCCTTTCCCCTCAAAGTCAACTTTCCCGAGGCCGTAGCAAAAGCAACATCCCACAAGTCAAACGTTGACTCTCCCTCGGAATTAGGTACCACCACTTGCTGTTGAGACAGATTATCTATCATCTGCTCCAACTTATTGGGATCCAGCATCTTGGTTCCGGCATCCCCATTCCCGGCACCTTGATTTATTAATCGATGAGAACCATATATCCCTATAGGCAAAATCACCAACAATAAAACCAGTAATAACTTATCCACCAGATTCATAGTAATATGTAATTATCTATATCTTATTCTATCGATCAAGCATCTTGAAGCTCCCGTCAGTTTAGGCTCGGGGGCACCAAATCGACCCTTCGTCAATAACCAACATCTTTCTCCAACGGAAACCACTCTGCATCCCACCAATTGAACCCGAGAGCATTCCACCCTGGGGGATCTAACATTCACATGATTCAATTTTTGCTCCACCTTCTCTCCTTTCACTTTTCTCCCCGCCGCTCACTTCCCCTTGCCTACCTCACCCTTTCCCTCCTCATTCTCACCCTTGGTTCTAATCTTTTCTGGTTCTTTTCCTTCTTTCCTTCCTCCCGTGTTTTAGGTTCTACCTCCGATCTTTCCGAGAGTCAAATCATCTCACTTACCAATCTCGCCCGCACCTCCCAGCAACTCCTTCCCCTGCAACCAGACACCCGTCTATCCCAGGCGGCTCTCGATAAAGCCAAGCACATGCTCAACTCCGACAACTTCGACCACTACTACTCCTCTGATGAAGGTCAGGTCACTCCCTGGCAGTTTATCCTTAACTCCGGTTACGACTATCACCATGCCGGTGAAAACCTCGCCCGTCACTATTTCGACTCCCAAACTCTCCTCTCAGCCTGGCTTGAATCACCCCCTCATCGAACCAACATCTTAAACCCTAACTTCACTCATGTCGGCGTGGCCATCGTTGAAGGCGATTTTCAAGATCAAAAATCCTCTAACCTTATCGTTCAAATGTTCGCTTCACCCGTTCCTCCAGGATTTATTTCCTCTTCTCCCACATTCCCGCCTCCCCAAACTCAAACCACCCCTCTCCTCACTGGTCCAGGCATAATCCCTACCCATATTTTTTCCCAGTACCCTCCCGAACTCCTAGCTCTGTCCATCGCCTCTTCCGTAGTTATCCTCGGCCTTCTCTTGTTTGATGCTGTATACCTCTACCGTATCAACACCAAACCTAATCGCCTCAAGGGCGAATTCTGGCATCACTAACTGCTCGTTCCCCGCCCTTCACTACTATGTCCACTCCCTTTCTCAAACGATATTACCCTCATCCTTTCCTCATCGGATTCATTCTCATCATCACTTTCTTTGCCTACTCCAACATCTTTTCACACCCTTTCTTTGGCGATGACTACGACTTTATTCTCCACTGGCCAGCCCTTCAAACCTGGACCTCAATTCCCCAACTCCTCCAAGGCCACCTTCCCTCAGCTCACCTGGGTACTTTCCGTCCCCTCAGAAGTCTCATCTACCTCCTCATCTATCAACTCGTTGGCCCTTCCCCCATCGCCTACCACATCTTTTCTCTCGCCACTCACCTAGCTATTACTTTTCTTGTCTACCTTTTCACCTTCAAACTTACTCGCCACCCCACCATCACTACCCTAACCACACTCTTCTTTGGTCTCCACCCTATCCATACCGAGGCTATTACTTTCATCACCGCCTCTTTTGATACTATCTCCTACGTCTTCTTCTTTTCCTCATTCCTTCTTTTTATCCACGCCCACACCCAACCCAAACAATCCCTTACCCTTGTCATATCTATCATTCTCGCTTTTCTTGCCATCGGTACCAACGAAACCAATCTCATTCTCCCTCTCATTTTTCATCTATATCTCAAACTCTTTTCCCCCAAACCCAATCATCATCAACCTTCTCTCCCCTTTTTTTATCTTCTTCCCATCTTTTATCTCCTCCTTCGCTTCTCTATCCCTACCGCCACTTTTCCTCGCACCTCCCATCTTGGTAATAATTACCTTTCCATTCTCCTCCTCGCCCTCACCTCCACCATTCAATACCTCCGCTTTCTCCTTTTTCCCTGGCCCTTATGTTTGGTTCACACTCTCCCTGGAGGAATCAGTAACTACGTCCTTCCTCAAACCAACATTCCTCTCATTCAGTCCCAATCTATCATTAGCCAACATTCTCTCACCAACCTCAGCCTTCTTCTTGCATTTTTATCTCTAGCTTACTTTCTCCGCCACCGCCGCCCTCTTCTTACCTTTTCACTTTTATGGATCCTACTTGGTCTTCTCCCTGTCACCAATCTCCTTCCCTCCGCCCTCATTTTTTCCGAGCGATACGTCTATCTCAGTTCCTTTGGTTTCTGCCTCTTACTAGCTCAATTCGTCAATTCCCTCAAATCTAAGTTGCCCCGCATCGCTCTCGTCCTCACCTTAGTCATAACCATATCCTACTTTCACCTCACTATTTCCCAGAATCAAATCTGGAAAACACCTTCATCAGTTTGGATCCACGCTCTTCGCCTTTACCCTAACAACCTCCTTGCCAACTGGCAGCTAGGTAACTCTTATCGCCTCCAAAACAACTACCTACAAGCTCAACATCAATACCTCCACACTCTTTCTCTGGATCCTTCGTTTACTCCAGCCTCTGTTGATCTCGCCGCTACTTACCTCTCCCTCCAAAATTACTCTCAAGCCATCCGCACTCTCGAACAAGCCATCATCTATGCTCCCACCAACTCTAATCTTACCCTTCAACTCGCCCAGATTCATTATCAATACGCCCTCACCTTAATCGATCACCAACAATTCCCCTCAGCATCCCAACATTTAATCTCCACTCTTTCCCTCGATCCTCAACACCTCCTCGCTCGCCAAACCCTTTCCTCTCTCTGTTCCACCCACAAATCTTTCCCATGTCCACTCCAACTCACCCCTTCTCCAGATTGACCAAATTGCCTCGATACATTACCATCTATGAAGGAGACAAATTATTTTGAAAAAGGATCTGCCCATGACAAACAAAGTCCCCCACGTAGCTTGGTTTAAAGACACTACCAGAAAAGACATCCCTCTCGTCGGAGGAAAAGGAGCCAACCTCGGGGAAATGACCCAAGCTGGCATTCCCGTCCCCGATGGTTTCTGTGTTACTTCCCCTGCCTACTTCTACTTCGTCGAACAAAATCAACTCCAGAACAAAATCAGAGATGTCCTCTCTGGCCTCGATGTTAACAGTGGTGTCAAATTAGACAAAGCCAGCCAAAAAGCCCGTAACCTCATCCTCCAAGCCCAAATGCCAGAGGATCTCAAGGAATCCATCATCAAAGCCTACCTCCAACTCCCTCATAAAAACCAAGAAGTTGCCGTTCGCTCTTCAGCCACCGCCGAAGATCTTCCCGATGCCTCATTCGCCGGCCAGCAAGCCACCTATCTCAACATCTCCGGTGCCGATGATGTCGTCAAAACTGTCCAAAAATGTTGGGCTTCCCTCTTCACTTCTCGCGCTATTTTCTATCGTGTCGAGAAAAAATTCGATCACTTCAAAATAGGTATTGCCGTACCCGTCCAAATCATGGTCCAATCCGAAGTTTCTGGAGTCATGTTCACCATCAACCCCATCAACAACGACAAAAATTCCATTGTCGTTGAATCAGTTTGGGGTCTCGGTGAAATGATCGTTCAAGGATCAGCCACTCCCGACCACTTCGAAATTGATAAGAAAAATTTCAAAATCATCCGCAAGGAAATCTCCACCCAACTCATCCAACTCATCAAAGTCAAAGGCATCACCAAAGAAACCAGCGTTCCCAAATCCAAACAATCCAAACAAAAAGTCTCTGATAATATCATTATTCAAGTCGCCAAACTCGGCCAAAAACTCCAAGATCACTACAAATTTCCCCAAGACATTGAATGGGCTTACCAAAATAACAAAGTTTACATCGTCCAAACACGTCCCATCACCACTATGGACGCCGTCGAATCCATCGGCGAAACCGCATCCATTATCAGCACTCCTCCTAAACCCATACTCGAAGGATCGGCTTCCAGCCCTGGCATTATTTCTGGCAAAGTCAAAGTTCTCCAGAGTCCCTCCGAAAACGACAAAGTTCAACAGGGTGACATTCTTGTCGCTGCCATGACCACCCCAGACTTTGTTCCAGCCATGAAACGTGCCGTTGCTATCGTCACCGACAAAGGCGGTCAAACCTCCCACGCAGCTATCGTCAGCCGAGAACTCGGAGTTCCTTGTATCGTCGGTACCGGTAATGCCACCAAACTTCTTAAAAACAACCAAATCATCACCGTCGATGCTCAAAAAGGATTTGTCTACCAAGGCGAACTAGATATTAAAAGAGAAAAAATTACCCTTCCCAAAGGCATCAAACACGTTCGTGACTTGAAAACCAAAACCAAAGTCTATGTCAACCTTGGCGAACCCGAAATGGCCGCCGACATTTCTCGCAAATACGTTGATGGTGTCGGACTTCTTCGTGCCGAGTTTATCATTTCCGAGTACATCGGCGTCCACCCACGCTTACTACTACAGCAAGGTAAACACCGTTTCTTTGTTTCCAAACTCGCCGAGGGTCTGGCTGAATTCTGTCAAAATTTCGAACCCCGACCCATTATCTACCGTACTACCGACTTTAAAACCAACGAATACCGTGGCCTCAAGGGCGGAGACAAATTCGAGAAAGAAGAAGCCAACCCCATGATTGGTTTCCGTGGTTGTCACCGCTACATCAAAGACGACGACGTCTTCATCATGGAACTAGACGCCATTAAGAAGGTTAGGGACAGCCTGGGCTTTAAAAACCTCCATGTCATGATTCCCTTCGTACGTACCGTCGAACAACTTCGCGACATCAAGCACATCATGTCCAAGCACGGCCTCCAACGTCGCGCCGATTTCAAACTCTTCATGATGGCCGAAATTCCCAACAACGTCCTCATGCTCGACGAATTTATCGACGTCGGCATCGATGGCGTCTCCATCGGCTCCAACGACTTAACCATGTTAATCTTGGGCTGCGACCGCGACAACGAAATGGTCTCCGATATCTACGACGAACGCAATCCTGGAGTCCAGAAAGCTCTCGAAATCATTGTTCGTACCTGTAAACGCCGTGGTATCAGCTGCTCTATTTGTGGCCAAGCACCATCAGTCTATCCCGAGATAACCAAAAATCTCGTCAACTGGGGGGCCACCAGTGTCTCCGTCAGCCCTGACATGCTTGATCGCACTCGTCTCATCGTTCATCAAGTAGAATCCGAACTTCGTCATCACCACTCCACTGCCAAAGACCACGGCCGTATCAGAAGCCTCAAAATCTTCCAGCGTATCTTTAAAAAATCGTGAAACACCTATGAACATTCTGCTCATCGGCCCTCAGGGTAGCGGTAAAGGTACTCAAGCAGACAAACTTTCCCAGCATTACCACCTCCACCACATCGAAGCAGGAGCTCTTATCCGCGATCAAGCTCACCAACACTCCCAAAAAGCCGAGATTATCGACCATCTTGCCAACAAAAAAGGCATCCTTCTCCCCGATGGCATCGTCATCGACATGATCATTGACCAACTCGACCACATCGGCTACGACAATCTCCTCTTCGACGGCTTTCCTCGCACGCTATCTCAATATCAATCCCTCAAAGATATCCTCGACCACCATCCTCTCGATGCTGCTATTTATCTCGATATTCCCGACGATGTTGCCATCAACCGCCTCTCGGCCCGCTTAGTGTGTACCACCTGCCATACTTCTTTCAATTCCCAAACAGAACCCGATCGCTCCACCTGTGACCAAGGCCACCAGCTTACCAAAAGACCTGACGACCAACCTCAAGCTATCAAATCACGCCTCGATTCTTTTCACCAATCCACCCAACCCATCCTTCACCAACTCGAACAAGATGGTATTTTAATCAAAATCGATGGCCAACCAAACGTCGACCAAATTTTCGATCAAATCAAACAGCGCCTTCAGTCAATAGAATCATCCAACTAACCAACTCCTACCATGAACATTATTCTCATCGGTCCTCAAGGTTGTGGTAAATCGCTTCACTCCCAAAAACTATCATATCAATACCAACTTCAGGATGTCGATATCGGTGCCCTCATTCGCCAGCACGCCAATAAATCTTCACCCAAAGCCAAAATCATCGATCGTATCGCCAACAAAAAAGGTTCTCTACTTCCCGACGGAGTCGTCATCGATATCTTGATCGATTTATTTGACCATAGCTTTGGTTACGAACACCTTATTCTTAATGGCTTTCCTCGTACCCTAAACCAATACCAAGCTCTTCAAAACCTCTTTCGTTCCCACAACACTTCAATCGATCTCGCTATTTATCTCCACCTTCAAGATCAACTCACCATCGATCGTGTTCTCGCTCGTAACCGACCCGACGATAACCCCCAAGCTATCGCCCAGAGACTCGAAGAATTCCACCGCCACACCAAACCTATTCTCGAACAAATGCATCAACACCAAATCCTTCACCAAATTGATGCCTCAGCCGCCATCGACGATGTTCATGCCCAAATTATTTCTTCAATCGACAAAATTAATCCTTCCCTACCACCCCATCGCCAACTCCACTCCACCACCTCTTCATCTCCAGCTCCTCTCACACCCGATCAGGCCAAACCTAGCTCAACTCCAGATCCTCACACCCGTTTTCTCTACATTCTTACTCACTCAGAATCCGACTATAACCAACGCCATATCTTTACCGGCCGCATCGATTCTAAACTCACCCAAACCGGAATCGACAAAGCCAAAATCGCCGCCAAGATTCTCAAAAACCATCGCATCGACGTCGCCTACCGCACCAGCCTCACCCGCACCAAACAAACTCTCGATCAAATTCTCGAATTTCACCCCGACACCAAAGTCGAAATCGACGATCGTTTTATCGAACGCGATTATGGTAACCTTTCCACCCAAAGCAAAGACCAATTTGCCCAGGACCATCCCGACCTATACCCCATTTACCACCGCTCCTACGACATTGCCCCTCCAGGGGGAGAAAGCATGGTCACCGTCGAAAAACGCGTTCTTCCAGCCTTACATGAAGTTATCACTCGTATTAAAAAAGAAAAAATCAACATCCTCATCGTTGCCCACGGCAACTCCATCAGACCCATCCGTCGCTATTTCGAAAAACTCACTACCGAAGAAATGATGAAACTTGAACATCTCCGACATCAAATCTTCACTTACCCCATCTCCGTTTGATCTCTCTCCCGCGTGTTAAACTTCAACTACTCTTCATGAATCTGATATTCGCTTCCATTATTTTCCATCATGAAATCAATCCTTAAAACTTTCATTTCTTCCCACTTCTCTCCCTCAACTCTCCTCATTCTCATTCTTGGTCTCACCTTCTTGGCCTACAGCAACACCCTTTTTCACCAATTTGTTTGGGACGACCATAGCTTTATCCTTAATTGGCCACAAATTAGATCCTTCGATCTAAACTTTCTCCTTTCTGGTAACCAACCCGAATTTCACCTCGGAGTCTACCGCCCTATTCGCAATTTGTTCTACACTCTCGCTTACTTTTTCTGGCATACCCAACCATTTTTCTATCACTTCCAAGCCATCATCATTCATCTCCTCCTTACCACCCTCACATTTTTCATTCTCCAGAAAATCACTCATCACCACCTTCCCTCTTTGCTTGCTACCCTCATTTTTGCCCTCCACCCAATCCACACCGAAGCCGTAACCTGGGTCACCGCCAGTTTTGACCTCATCTCCTTCATCTTTTTTCTCGCTAGTTTCTTTTATTACCTCTCTACCACTAAATCTTCCCAGACCATTTCTTACCTCTTTGCCTTCCTGGCCATCTTCAGCAACGAGATTTCCTTGACTCTGCCCCTCATCATCACTACCCACTTCTTTCTCTTTCGTCCCCAAACATCTTCTCCCTTCAAAAAACTATCCCCCTACTATTTCATCGCTGCCGTCTTTTTCCTGATACGATTTAGCTACATACCCCACTTTTCTCGCCAACTATTCCCCTGGCCGCCCGGCCACACCTTCTTTCTCATTCCTCAACTTTTGTCCACATACTTCCTTCAACTCATTTTCCCCTTCTCCCTCAACACTAATCATCAATTCGCGCCCAATCTTCCCAGCCTCTTTCACTTGGATTACAATCCCCATCTTCCCACTTCCATACCATCATTAACCCAACCCCAGACCTTAATCGGCATGTTTCTTATCATCTTATTTATTCTTCTATTTTTTTATTTTCGCCGCTCACATCCTCAAATTAGCTTTTCCCTCGCCTGGTTTATTATTACCCTCACTCCTATCCTTCAGTTTTTCCCCCAACCTATCATCTATGCCGAACGCTACCTCTACCTCGCCTCTATGTCTCTATCTTTACTCCTCGCCCATCTCCTTTCCACTTGTTCTTCCCCTCTACGTCACCATGCCACCATCTTCATTATTCTCCTCATCACTCCCATCTTTTTTTTCACCACCTATTTCCGCAACCTAGTTTGGTTTTCCGACATCACCTTATGGACCAAAACCCTCGATCAAAATCCCACTTCAGCCGCTGCTTTAAACAGTCTCGGCGCCGGCTTTTCCAATCAAGGAGACAAATACACCGCCATTCTCTATTTCCAAGCTGCCACTACCGCCAATCCTTCTCTTCTTTTTTATCAACGCAATCTTGCCCAGCATTTCGAACTTACCCACCAGTACCACCAAGCTATCCACATCTACCTCCAAATTCTCAACTCTTTCCCCAACTCACCCAACATCATCCTCAAACTCGCCTCCAACTACCATAGAGTAGGGGAGACTCAAACAGCTCTCGACCTTCTTCACCAACTCCAACACCAAGATCCCACCAACACCACCTACACCAACCTCATTCGCTACCTCCAATCAGAACCAATCCCCAATCCCTCCTCCCTTATCCCCAAACTCTGACCTCTAACTTCTCCCTGACCATAATTCCATGTATCATTCACCCACCCATCACTCCATCGTTCCTCAAGTAAAAACCCACCCATATCCGTATCTATTCCCATGACCCACTCCCTCCTCTCCAAATCTTTTCTCACCCACATTCTTCTCATAAGTTTACTTATCCTTGCCACAGCCAGCCTCTTTTCACCCACCCTCAAATACGAATTTATCTGGGATGACTTCACCTTCATTTTCGATTGGAACCAACCCAAACACCTAGATACACAATTCATCCCTCTCCTTCGTGGCGACCTCCCACCAGAGCACGCCGGCGTCTACCGGCCCGTTCGCAGCCTTCTCTATGCCTTTTCCTTCAATCTCTTTCACACCCAACCTTTCGGTTATCATCTTCAGGCCATAATCGTTCACATTCTTACTGTCATCACGGTTTACCTCATCTCCGTCAAACTTACTTCCAAACAACCCCTTGCATTTCTCGCCGCCCTCATCTTTGCCGTCCACCCGATTCATCTGGAAACCATCACCTTTATCACCACCAGTTTTGATGCCATTGGCATTCTGTTTCTCCTCTTTTCCTTCTACCTCTACCTCCACTTTCGTTCTCGTTCATCTTCATGGCTTCTTCTCTCAGCCGCTCTGGTAGCCTTCCTGGCATACTTCACCTACGAACTCACCCTCACTCTTCCCCTCCTTCTCATCCTCTACGATTACATACTCAGCTCACGCCCCAGGCCACACTACACTACCTATCTAGCCTTTATTATTCCCAACCTGTTCTACTGGATCGTGCGTATTCCTCTTCTCCACATCTCCAGCCGTAACAACGCCCTTTTATTACCCCTGTTTCAACGCATTCTTCTCATTACACGTTCTCTATTTCTGTACCTGAAGCTCGCCTTTTTCCCTCATCCTCTCAACATCAACCACCACCTTACCTCTTCATTACCAGCCCTCCACTACTACGACGTTGACTACACCAGCTACACCCCATCCCTTTCCCTCACCCAACCTACAATTCTCCTCTCCACGATCGTTCTCCTGTTCTTGTTTAGAATTCTCTATTCTCTTCGTCACCACCGTCTCCTCATATTCTTAAGTTGTTGGTTTATTGTCTCTCTTACTCCAGTCCTGAATATCTTGCCTCAAGATATGCTTTTCGCCGAAAAATATCTCTATCTAGCCTCAGTCGCCTCCTCCCTGCTCACCGCCCATTTCTTTACCCAGTATCTCCCTCAACTACTTCGATTACTCAAAACTCATTTGAGCTCGCTCTCTCCTTTTCTTCCCCAACTCTTTTATCGAAGCATTCTTTATACCCTTGCCTACCTTATCCTTCTTACTTCCACCACTCTTATCCGTAATCCCATCTGGGCCAATTCAGAAATATTCTGGTCCACTGCTCTTTCCCAAAACCCTATCAGCTCCATCGCCCACAACAACCTCGGTAGTGTCTACTACATCAAACATGACTACCAACAAGCTCTCAAGCATTATCTCCAAGCCAATCAAATCAATCCTTCCCAATCTACTACTCACCGCAATCTTGGTCTTGTATATCTTAAATTCTTCCAACTCGACCTGGCTCTCTCCCACCTATTGACAGCCAAATCTCTCGAACCCAATCATCCTCAGATTGACAAATATCTTGGTGTCACTTACGAACTTCAAGGTGATCTCACCCAAGCTAGAAAGCATTACCTCACCGCTCTCACCAATTTTCCTCAAGACCTCTCTCTCTATAGCGCCATCGCCCTTACCTATCATAATCAACAAGATCTCGACAATGCCATTCTCTACTATCAAAAAATCATCCAACTCGATCCCAATCAAGCCGCCGATGCTTACAATAATCTGGGAAACATCTATTACAGCAAGCAAGATCTTGACCAAGCCAGACAGTATTTCCAAAAAGCCCTTCAACTCAACCCCAACCACCCCACTGCCCGTCAAAATCTCCAGTCACTCTCCGACCAACTCACTCCTTAAGACTCCCATCTCCTACAAAAAACACCGCATCAAAATCTCCTTCTATCGACAATCCCACCTCATCTTGATTTAACTCATAACTATCCCCCAACACCTCATTAACCATATTCTTTACTTTGCTATCTTCTTCACCCGTCAACACTACCAACTTCTCGTAATCACTCTCCTCATCCGGCATCACTTCAATATGCCCAAACCCTCCCTCCTTCAACTTCCCCGCCAACTCTTCCGCCACACTTTGATTGTCTCCTATATACTTTATCCTTACCTTCAACATCGCACTCTCCGTAGCCTCTTCCCCCCCTTCTTCTTCCACCGCCACCTCACCCACCTCTTCCATCACCGCCTCTTCTCCCTCACTACTCTGCTCCTGCTGACTTCCCCCTGGCAAAATTGACCTCCCCAGTAACGATTCCACTCCCCGAATCATTGGCACTATCCACATCACAATCACCAATATTCCCAAACCAATCACCAACTTCTTTCTATTTAACTTGATCACAATCTCATCACTTTGAGTTGCTTCATCGATTTGTTCATCAATGTCTTCGGCCAATTCTGTAATCTTTTTCTCCACCTCCGCCTTGTTATCCGGATCCACTTGGTTCATCGCCTCGCTTGCACTCACTTCCTTATTTTCCTTCTCTTCCTCCTTATTTTTCTCTTCAGCCCCTTCTTTTTTTCTTCCAAACAACTTAAATCTTCTCGGCTTCTTCTCCGACCCTTTATCTTCAGTTTTTTCTTCCTTCATATCTTCAGACTTCTTTTCTCCTTCTTTCTTCTCTTCTCCCCCAGCCTCCTCCTCCGGTTTTTTTTCAGTCGCCCCATCACCCTCTTTCTTTTTCTCACTTTCCTCTTCAGCCACTTTTTCCGGCTCTGCCTCTTCTTTTTTTTCTTCTTCTTCATTCACACTCGTCTCTTCTGGTTTCTCCTCCTTCTTTTCTCCTCCTTCTTCTGTTTTTTCCTCTCCCTGTTCTGCCTCTACCTTTTCTTCAGGTTTTGTTTCTTCCACCTTTTTTGATTCCGTCACTGCCCCCTTCTTTTCCTCAGCAACTTCCCCTTTTTCACCACCGCCTTCACCAGCCTCTACCTCAACTTTTATCTCTTTCTCCTCGCTTTCAGCTTTTCCCTCGGTTTTCGCCGGAGCCTCTTTTACCATTTCTGGATCAGTTTTCTTGGCTTCTTTCTTAGCTGCCATGTCACCTCATCATAATTTCACTTAAATTGTAACAATTTTTCTCGGGATCAACAGCGATACAAATACTGCTGATATTCATCCACCATTCTCTTGGTGCTAAACCGACCCGACAATTCCACCGATCGCTTCATACAACTCAACCACTCTTGAGGTATTCCATTCTCATCTCTATCATAAAACCTCGGCACAATATCCTCCTCCATCCGAAAATAAAAAGTCGAAGCCAGATGATTACTATCCAACGTCCATCCCAAATCATGCCAATCCACTTCCGCCGCCCATCCATCCTCCACCGTCAACTGTAGCACTCCATTAGCTATCGCCTTCATCCCCGAAGTTCCCGATGCTTCTTGTCCCAAAATGGGCGTATTTATCCACACATCCGACCCTTTCACCAAATTTTGCGCCACCTCAATGTCATATTGTGGAATAAACAAAGCATACCCAGACAATTCATTCTGCATATGCCCAATCATCTCCATCAATAACTTTTTTGCCGCCGTATCTTGAGCGTGGGCCTTTCCTGCCATCAACAATTGCACCGGTCTCTCTTCAGATCGCAATATCGCCGCCAGTCTTGTCACATCCTCAAACAAAGAATTAGGTCTTTTATATCCAGCAATCCTCCTCGCCCATGAAATTACCAACCTATTCGGATCATATCCATAACCCGTTCGACTTTTTACAAAACTTACCAGCTCCCCCTTCTTTTGTTGATGTACTTTCCACAGTTCATCCCCCTCTTTTTCACAAGCCGCAATCTCGCTATCTTGCCAAGTCGGCAAATGGACTCCATTAGTAATATTCACCCATTCAAACTCCGGCCAAATATTTTTCGATAACTCAAAATGCGACTGACTCACCGAGGAGGCTTTACTGGCACTATTTAATGCAAATTGAGTCATACTAAACTTTCCATCAGTATTTTCATCAATTCCCGGAGCCAACAACTCTTCAATCGTCACCCCCATTTTTTCCGCGTAATACATTGTATATTTTTCTAGTAAGGCTTTATCATACGCCTGATTACCCGCCCTCACTAAAGTATGGTTTGTATACACAATCTTGGCTTTAGCCTTTTCTTTTGCTTCTTCGTAACTCATCTCCTCACGATCCATAAACTGACGTATCAACTGCCAATACAAGAAAGCCGGACGGCCTTCATTTACATGAAACACTTTTGGAGAAAGCCCCAGTGACCACAACAACTTCACTCCTCCAATCCCCAACAACATCTGCTGCTTAATCAATAATTCTTCACTACCATCGTATAAAGCATGAGTAATATCTCGATCCTCTGGAGAATTTTGATCCGTATCCGCATCTAACAAATAAATCGTCGTCTGGTCCACCGTTCGTTTCCATACCCTCGCCCACACATTCTGCTTGGTTAAATGCACCTTAATGAACAAAGGTTGATCCTGTTCTTTAGTCGTGTATACATGCTCAAATCCCGATTTAACCGGGTCAATTTCCAAATCTTCTTCTGTCTGCATTCCTTTATCATCCAATCTCTGCACGTAATTTTCCCCCCTATACAGCAGCCCCACCGCCACCATCTGCAAACCTTGATCTGTTGCCTCCTTCACCGTATCTCCAGCCAGCACTCCCAAACCTCCAGCATAAAGCGGTAAATCAGCTTGGATTCCATATTCTGCACAAAAATACGCCACACAATAATCTTTGCCATCTTGTTGTTTGTCTACCATAAACCTAGTCAGCTAATTGATCCTACCCTTAAGAATAGCTGGTTCGCCTCCGTTGTTCAATCCATACTCGTCTGATATAGTTACCTTGATGAAGCTCCCCCAATTTACCCTCGTGCTATCAATACATGCTACAAAGGAGCCTAAATCGCTCCTACCTGTCCCTCGTAATCTTGCCCTCAGTAAGATGAACAGAAACAAGAATACTTAGCTCTTGAGAGAGTGGATTCTTATTATTTATCCATGAGCCACCTTCATGACCCCCTGCCAAGGATGGTGAAAGGAAACGCCAGATGTATAAAAAACTATCTGACCATCTAAACCAAATTACCAACCAAAAAATCATTCTCCGCTGTAACTTTGACGTTCCCATCGAGAACAACCAAGTCCAAGATACTACTCGTATCGAAGCTTCTCTTCCCACTATCCAAGCCTTACGCCAAAAAAACAACCAGCTACTCCTCCTTGCCCACTTTGACCGTCCCGACGGCCACTTTGACTCAACCAAATCTCTCCGACCCATCGTCCCTATCCTCGAATCACACTTAAATGAGCCAATCGAATTCGCCGAATACCTGAAAGATTACTCCCAGCTCAACATCCCTTTTCAACGATCAATATCATTTCTAGACAATCTCCGCTTCTGGTCCGAAGAAGAAGACAACTCCCCTGAATTTGCGCTCCGTCTCAGCTCCTTTGGCCAAATCTACGTCAACGAAGCCTTTGCCAACTGTCACCGCGATCATGCATCCATAGTTGGCATCCCCAAACATCTTCCCTCATACGCCGGCCTTTTACTTTCACAAGAAATCGATGTCTTAACCAAAATCAAAGATCATCCCGAAAAACCACTAGTTCTGGTTCTCGGTGGCGCCAAGCTTGAGACCAAAGAACCCCTCATCAACTCCTTCAAGGATAAAGCCGACTCCATTCTCGTTGGAGGTAAAATCGCCCAAGATCTGAAAAAAGCCACAGATTTACCTTCCAATGTCCTGGTAGCCGAGCTCACTTCCGACGAACGCGACATCACCCCTCAATCCGCCAAGAATTTTGCCCAAATTATTCAATCAGCCAAAACAGTCGTTTGGAATGGCAGCCT
>CAYNFZ010000009.1:0-20511 GCA_964396725.1 uncultured Pseudomonadales bacterium | reverse complement strand
CATATCGACGCTCCCGGACACGCTGATTACATTAAAAACATGATCACTGGAGCCGCCCAAATGGACGGTGCCATTCTTGTAGTCGCTGCCACCGACGGTCCCATGCCTCAAACCAGAGAACACATTCTTTTGGCCAAACAAGTCAACGTCCCCAAAATCGTCGTGGCCTTAAACAAAGTCGACGCCGTCGATGATCCTGAACTTCTCGACCTCGTCGAACTCGAAATCAGAGAGCTCCTTACCAAATACAAATATCCTGGAGATGAAATTCCTATTGTTCGAGTATCCGCTCTCAAAGCCCTCGAAGGCGACGCCGAAGCCGGTAAACAAGTTATGGAACTCATGAACCAAGTTGATGAATACATCCCCGTTCCGAAACGTGACGTCGATAAACCACTCCTCATGCCCGTCGAGGACGTCTTCTCTATCAAAGGTCGCGGCACCGTAGCTACCGGTCGCATCGAACGCGGAAAGGTTAAGGTCGGCGACGAAATCGAAATTGTTGGTATCAAAAAATCTACCAAAACTACCGTCACCGGTGTCGAAATGTTCCGCAAAGAACTCGACTCAGGCGAGGCCGGCGACAACGTTGGTATCCTTTTGCGTGGTATCGACAAAAACGACATCGAGCGCGGTCAAGTTCTTGCCAAGCCCGGTTCTATCACCCCTCACACCGAGTTCGAAGCCGAAGTTTACATCTTGACCAAAGAAGAAGGTGGTCGCCACACCCCGTTCTTTAGTGGTTACCGCCCCCAATTCTTTGTTCGCACTACCGACGTCACAGGAGAGATCAAACTCCCCGAAGGTGTCGAAATGGTCATGCCCGGTGACAACGCCAAAATGAACGCCAAACTTATCGTTCCCGTTGCCATGGAAGAAGGCTTCCGCTTTGCTATCCGTGAAGGTGGCAAGACCGTCGGGGCCGGAGCCATTACTAAAATAATCAAATAAATCACTTTCCTCAATAAATCCCGGGCATCTAGCCCGGGATTACTGTCAAGGAGACATTAAAATATGGCCACAAATGCCGGTAGAATCCGCGTCAGACTGAAAAGCTTCGACCACCGAGTCATTGACGAAGCTGCCAGAAAGATCCTTGAAACCGCCCTTGGTACTGGAGCCAAAGTTGTTGGTCCCGTTCCTCTTCCTACCCACAGAAAAAAATTTGCCGTCACCATCTCTCCCCACACCGACAAGGACGCCCAAGAGCACTATCAAATCTTAACCCACAAACGCTTAATCGACATCAAAGAACCTACCGGTAAAACCATCGATGCTTTAATGCACTTAGAACTGCCCGCGGGTGTCGGCATCGAAATCAAAATGTAACCGCATAGGTTAGGGCAGCTAAAAACATTTACATATGTGCCCAAGCAACAGCTTGATTAAAACATAAACAACATAGTTATACAAAGAAACGAAATACACGGTCGTTTCGGCCGTTTTTTTGTGTCAAAACCAACCACTCATGACTACCACCTTTTTTGCCACCAAATCTAAACTCACTCAAGCCTGGGATAAAAATTCCCAGAGGCTTCCTATCACTGTACTCCAAGCCCAGCCACTTACCATTACTCAAGTCAAAACTCGAGCCAAAGATGGCTACAACGCCCTCCAAGTTGCCATCGGCACCTCCTCGTCTAAACCCAACCGGCCTTCCGCCTCACACCTCAAGAAATCTAAACTCAAACATCAACCTCAACATCTTCGCGAAATCCGCCTTCCTGAGAACGCCGATCTCAGCTCTCTCACTCCTTCTACCACCCTTACTCTCGATCAAGTCTTTCAAGTAGGCGACCAAATTTCCGCCACCAGCATCAGCAAGGGTCGTGGGTTTTCCGGTGTTATCAAACGTTGGGGATTCGCCGGCGGCCCTCGTACTCATGGTCAATCAGACCGCGAACGTGCCCCTGGTTCCATCGGCCAAGGCACCACTCCCGGCCGCGTTTGGAAGGGTAAAAAAATGCCCGGTCGTTCAGGCAATCATCGAGATAAGGAAGATGGAGAAACCGGTCGTTACGGCAATCAACAATTTACCATCAAAAACTTGACCATCACCGCCCTTGACCCTTCCTCTCACCAAATCTGGGTCAAAGGCACTATGCCCGGGGCAACCGGTTCTTTAGTCCAAATTACCAAAACCGGTACCACCAAATTTCCTGGTCTCAGCTTCGATCCGTTTGCCTCCCCTTCTCAACCAGATTCCTTAACTAGAATTGAACCCAAAAGCTCCGCCATCCCTATCTCCTCAGACAAACCCACTTCATCCACTCAAACCAAATCACCATCTAAACCCAAATAACATGAAACACGACCTCCTCGATTCTACCGGCAAAAAACTCCCTAAAAAAATCGATCTTCCCGACGAGATTTTTGCCGCTACCATCAAGCCTTCGATCATGGCTCTTTACACTAGAGTCTACCTGGCTCGCGCGCGTCAAAACACCAAGGCCACCAAAAGGAAAAAAGATCTCTCCGATTCTACCGCCAAAATTTGGCGCCAAAAAGGTACCGGTCGCGCGCGTCACGGATCTCGTCGTGCCCCCATCTTTGTTGGTGGTGCCAAAGCTCACGGACCTACTGGAACCGAAAACTACAAACTTCGTCTCAATAAAAAAACTCGGCGTCTGGCCCTATATTCCGCCCTCACATCCAAACTTCCTCAAACCGTATTTATCTCCAACCTCGACACATCCGCCACCTCCACCAAACACACCCAGCTCGCTCTTAAAAAAACCAACACCTTAACACCAGGAAAGATCACCACAATCGTTTTGGACGACTCCTCTTCTCCTCTAATTCGCTTTACCAAAAACATTCCCGGAGTCCAAACTACTCAAGCCTCTCGCTTAAACCCCTACGAAGTTTCCCTTTCCGACCACTTCATATTCTCTCCCGCCAGTCTTCAAACCTTAACCCAAACCTTCCTCAAATCCTCTGCTCCTTCACCCACAGCTACCAAACCCGAAAAACCCCAAACCACTCCCAAATCCACCAAGCCGACAACAACCAAAGCCAAAACAAAATCATGAACCTAACCTCAATTATCAAACAACCAGTTTTAACCGAAAAGAGCCTCCAAGCGGCCAGCCGTGGTATCTTCACCTTCCTCGTCAGTCCCAGTGCCAACAAAGACCAGATTCATCAAGCTGTTTCCCAGTTCTACTCAGTTGAGGTCGTCTCGGTTCACACTCAAATCAGCAAAGGCAAAACATATCGTTTAGGTCGCACCCGCAAATTCTCTACCAGACCTCCCCGGAAAATTGCCTTTGTCCAACTTAAATCAGGCCAAACCATCGATTTATTTGATATAGAAGAGTCTAAGTAATGCCATTAGTTCAATCCAAACCCACCAGCGCCGGTCGACGTCACCACAGCAGTCTCAAACTCAAGCTTGCCACCACTAGACCATCTAAACGGCTCATTCATCGCACCATTAAAAAGACCGCCGGTAGAAACAATCAAGGCAGAATCACCACCCGTCATCATGGCGGTGGCCACAAACGCCTCTTGCGTCACCTAGATTTCAAACGTAACAAGTTTGATATCACCGGTACAGTCAAATCTCTCGAATACGATCCTAATCGCACCTCCAACATTGCTCTCATAGTTTACCCTGATGGTGATCAACGCTACATCATTGCTCCAGTGGGCCTTAAAATTGGTGCCCAAATTATTTCTGCAACCACAGCCGATATCCACCCTGGCAACACCTTGCCTCTTAAAAACATCCCCGTCGGTACACCCATTCACAACCTCGAAATCAAACCCGGCAAAGGAGGCCAACTTATCCGTTCAGCTGGATCAGCCGCCTCCATTCAATCCAAAGAAGGCAACTTCGCCACCGTACTCATGCCCTCCAAGGAAATTCGCCTCATTCACATCAACTGTCTCGCTACCGTTGGCCAAGTCAGCAATCCCGACCACGGCAATGTTAAATTAGGTAAAGCCGGTCGCCGCCGCCATCTAGGTTGGCGTCCAGCCGTTCGCGGTACCGCCCAACACCCCGGCTCCCATCCTCATGGAGGCGGAGAAGGTCGCTCTGGTGTCGGTATGAAATACCCCAAAAGCCCTTGGGGTAAACATGCCCGCGGCAAAAAGACTCGCCGAGTTAAAAAGTATTCCGACAAATACATCATCAAAGACAGACGCAAAAAGTAACCATATTATTCATTATTTCTTATCAATCATGAGTCCCACCCAAGGATTCATTACTTCCTAAACAATATGAGCAGATCAGCCAAAAAAGGACCATTTATCGATCCCAAGCTTCTTCAAAAAGTAAATTTCCAGAAGCAATCTGGCCCAAAAACTCCCATCAAAACGTGGGCTCGCGCCTCTCAAATTCCTCCCGAATTTGTCGGCCACACCTTCCTAGTCCATACCGGCCGTGATTTCAAAGAAGTTTACGTCAGCGAAGCCATGGTCGGCCATCGCCTTGGCGAGTTTGCCCTAACTCGCACTTTCCGTACTCACGGCTCAATGGTTAAACGCCTCTTAACCAAAACATAAAACCATATTTACCTATATGAAAATTAAAGCAGAACAAAAACTCATCCGTATCAGTCCTCAAAAAATGCGTCGTATTGTCAACAGCATTAAGCATTTGCCCCCTCATCAAGCCTTAGTTCAACTCGAGTTCATTTCTAATCGCTCTGCTTCAAGTATTGCCAAGGTCATCAAACAAGCCCTCGCCAATGCCAGCCACAATTTCAATCTTACCACCACCACCATGATTTTTGATTCCATTCAAGTCAACGAAGGCCCCACTTTCAAACGCTGGCGTGCTGTCTCCCGCGGCCGAGCTCACTCCATCGCCAAACGCACCAGCCACCTCATCGTCACCCTCAACTCCCCTTCGGTCTCTACCAAACCTCTCAAACAATCCACTCCTACCCTTTCCAAATCCACCCCCCCTCCCGTATCCACCTCTAAACCACTCCAACCCACCTCTACAACCACCACCCAACCCTCCAAACCTTTCACTTCAGTACCTCAATCAGTCATTAAATCACCCAAAAAACCTCAAGCTACCAAATCAAAATAATCAAAGGAACCTATGGGACAAAAAGTTAACCCTCACGCATTCAGACTCGGCAATCTCTACTCTTGGAAATCACGTTGGTACGCTTCACCCAAAAACTACCAACAAAACGTCCTCGAGGACATCAAATTGAGAAACTTCCTCACCCAAAAACTCAAATCTGCCGGTGTTACCCAAGTTGACATCGAGCGATCTGTCAAAAAAATCAAAATTAGAATCCACGTCTCTAGACCAGGAGTTGTTATCGGTCGTGGTGGTTCCAACCTTGAAGCTCTTAAAAAAGATACTTCTAGGTTGCTCAACATCCGCCCTAAAGACCCCAACGCTCCCAAACTCGAACTCGACGAAATCATTGAAGTCAAAAACCCCGACACCTCCGCCGTCCTCATCCTCGACCGACTCAAAGATCAACTTATCAAGAGATATCCTCACCGCCGCGCCGTCGCTCAAGCCTTAGAAAAAGCCATCCACGCTGGAGCCAAAGGCATTAAAATCGTCCTATCTGGTCGTATTGCTGGAGCCGAAATCAGCCGCACCGAAAAATACGTCAAAGGCACCGTCCCCACCCACACCCTCCGTGCCGACATCGCCTATGCTCAATCACCCGCCCTAACCAAATCCGGTTATGTCGGTATTAAAATCTGGATCTACAAAGGAGAAGCTCTCATCAAGGACTAACCACCGTGTTACAACCCAAAAAAAGAAAATACCGTAAAGACTTCCGTGGTCGCCGTAAAGGTTTAGCCATTCGCGGTTCCAAAATCAGCTTTGGTGAATACGCTCTCAAAGCCATCTCTGTTGGTTGGCTCACTTCTCGCCAAATCGAAGCAGCCAGAAAAAAGGTTGCTGCCACCACCAAAAGAAGTGGTAAAATGTGGATCCGCGTTTTTCCTGACAAACCCATCACCAAAAAAGCCGCTGGCGCCAAAATGGGTTCTGGCAAAGGCGACATCGAAACGTACGTCGCCGTCATCAAACCAGGTCGTATCATTTTTGAACTCTCTGGGGTCACTCCAGATGTTGCCACCGAGGCTTTACGAAAAGCCGCCCACAAGTTACCCATGAAAACTATCATTACCACCAAATAACCATGAAATCACAAGATAAAGCCAAACTCCACCAAAGCACCATTGCCGAGTTGCAAACCAAACTCCATAAATTAACCCACCAACTCGTCACTACTTCTCAGCTCATTCGTCTCGGAAAGGAGACCAACCTCAAAGCCGCCCACAACTTAAAAAAAGACATCACCATCATTAAAACCATTATCCACCAGAAGGAGCTTGAGTCTCCATCTCAAGAACAAACCCATGAAACAGCTTAAAGGCACCGTTGTCTCTACCAAGATGGATAAATCAGTCGTTGTCCTTGTTGAAACCAAATGGCAGCATCCCATGTACCAAAAAACCATCAACAGATCCAAAAAATACCTAGTTCATGATCCTTTTGGAGTTTCCCAAGGCGACCAAGTTACCATCATTCCTACCTGTCCCATCAGCAAGAAAAAAAGATTCACTATCACTAAGAATAAATAACCACCAGATAATAAAAAATGATTCAATTACGCACACTTCTCAAAGTAGCCGACAACTCAGGGGCCAAAAAACTCCGCCTCATTCAAGTTCACGGTGGCTCCAAACGACGCTTCGGCTACGTCGCCGACTTTATTACCGCCTCAGTCATTCAAGCCGAACCCCAAAGCCAAATGAAAAAAGGCCAAGTAGTCAAAGCCGTGGTGGTTCGCACCAAAAAAGAAACCCACCGTCTCGATGGTTCCCTCATTCGCTTTGACGACAACGCCGCTGTCATTATCGAAAATACCAAAACCAAAAACCCTATTGCCACTCGTATTTTCGGTCCTATCGCTCGCGAGGTCAAAGAAGCTGGTTACACCAAAATCGCCTCGTTAGCACCAGAAGTACTCTAAATTACTGCAATATTCGAATCAATTAGCTCAAAAATCATCAACCTATTCACATCAATTCGAAATACTATGAAATATAAAATCGGCGACCAAGTCCAAGTTACCGCAGGCAAAGATAAAGGCAAGACTGGAGAAATTACTCGTGTTTTTCCCCAGGTCGCCAAAGTCCACGTCAAGGGTGTCAATCTCTACAAACGCCACCTCAAAAGTCGTGAAGGCGTCGAGGGTGGAATCTTTTCCCTCGAAAGACCTCTTCCTGTAGCCAACGTAACCTTAATCTGCCCCACCTGCAAAAAAACCACTCGCATCGGATTCCAATTCCAAAAAAGTGGTACCAAAATCAGAATCTGCAAAAAATGTTCCGCCCAAATTATCTTACCCAAGAAAGCTACTAAAAAAACAAAAACCCATAAATAAATCCAACCATGGCTAGATTACAAGACAAGTACCGTCAACAAATCATTCCTGCTCTCAAAGACAAGTTAGGTCTCCACCACGACTTGGCCGTTCCCTCATTGCAAAAAATCATCGTCAACGTCGGCGTCACCGATGACCAACATCGCGACCAAGCCATCAAAAATACCTCCGATCAAATCAGCGCCATCACCGGCCAAAAACCTGCTCACCGCGTTGCCAAAAAATCCATCGCCACTTTTAAATTAAGAGCCGGCGATCCCGTTGGAGTCAGCGTTACTTTACGAGGCCGCCGCATGTACCTGTTTTTAGACAAAGTTATCAGTCTAGTTTTACCTCAAGTTAAAGATTTTCAAGGTCTCAGTTTGAACTCTTTTGATAATCAAGGTAACTACAATTTCGGTCTCACCGAGCAAATTATCTTTCCAGAGATCAACTATGATAAAATCGACAAGATCAGAGGCTTACAGATTACTCTGGTAACTACTACCAAATCAAAAGAAAACGCCAAGGAACTTCTTACTCTCCTTGGCTTGCCTTTTGAAAAATCACCCACTAATTAATCACTCCAACATGGCCAAAAAATCACTCATCGCCAAATCCAAAAGAAAACCCAAGTACTCCACCCGCACCATTCGTCGTTGCCAGCGCTGCGGTCGACCTCGAGCCGTCATCCGCTACTTCGGCCTCTGCCGTCTCTGCTTCCGCGAACACGCCGTCAAAGGAGAACTTCCTGGAGTCACTAAAGCCAGTTGGTAACTCAAATTATCTAATCGCTAAATAACTATTAACTAAACTCGAAAACACATGACCGACCCCATCGCCGACCTTCTTACAAGAATCCGAAACGCCCTCATGACTGGGAAAACTGTCGTTACTGCTCCCCATTCCCTTCAAAAACAGCAACTCATCGAAAAACTTATTTCTCTCGGTTATCTCGATTCATTCACCGTTGACCAAAAATCCACCCACCCCCTGCTCCACATTACCCTCAAATACCACCAATCTCATCCAGTCATCACTAATCTAAAAAGAATCAGCAAACCTGGAAGAAGAATTTATGTTCGTGCCGACAAAATTCCTATCATTCTTTCTGGTTTTGGCTCCACTATTCTTTCTACCAACCAAGGTTTACTCACCAATAAAGAAGCTAAAAAACAAGGTATCGGTGGAGAACTGCTCTGCCAAATTTGGTAATTAACCCCTAAACACATGTCTAGAGTTGGACTCACTCCCATCACCATTCCCGATCAAGTCACCGTCACGGTCGACGGTAAAACCGTGACCATTAAAGGTCCCAAAGGCCAACTCTTCCACACACTCCATCACCTTGTTGGACTTGACCAAACAACAGATCAAACCCTTAAAGTCACCAGAAACAACGACACTAAACCTGCCAAAAGCCTACACGGTACTACCCAACGCCTCCTTTCCAACCTAATTCAAGGCGTTACCCAAGGATTTCATAAAAACCTCGAACTCGTCGGCACCGGTTATCGCGTAGCCAAACAAGGCAACAAAATCTCCCTCACCTTAGGTTTCTCCCACCCCATTGAATACCAATGGCCCGAAGGTGTCGCCATCAACGTCGAAGGCAACAATCAAATTCAAATCAGCGGTATCGATAAACAATTAGTTGGTCACGTGGCTGCCACCATTCGCGGTTTCCGTCCTCCCGAGCCTTACAAAGGCAAAGGCATTCGCTACCAAGGCGAAATCGTCCGCAGAAAAGCCGGTAAAGCTGCCAAAGCCGCCGCCTAAAACCATGATTAAACGCTACCCATCTTCCAGACATCAGAGACGAGCTCGAGTTCGAGCTAAGATTTTTGGTACCACCAAACGTCCTCGACTCACCGTTTTTCGTTCCAACCAACACATCTATGCCCAAATCATCGATGACCAAGCAGGTCACACTCTCGTAGCTGCCTCCGACCAATCCCACATCTCCACATCCAAAAACACCAAATCCGATCGCGCCCTCAATGTGGGCACTCAACTTGCCAAATTAGCCCAAAAACACAAAATTACAAAATTAACCTTTGATCGTGGTCACTACAAATACCACGGCCGCGTCAAAGCCCTTGCCGAAGCTGCTAAAAAAGCCGGACTGGAGTTTTAAATATGCCTCGAAACAATCAACCCCACCACAATCGACAGCGTGAACCCAAAGAATTTGAAGAAAAAGTTATTCAAGTAAATCGGGTGTCCAAAAAAACCAAAGGCGGTAACAAAATCGGCTTCTCCGTCCTCGTCGTGGTTGGCGACCGCCAGGGCAGGGTCGGCGTTGGTCTCGGAAAGGGTCCAGATGTTCTCTCCTCCATCCAAAAAGCCAGCCGTCGTGCCAAAAAAAACCTGATCAAAGTTCCTTTGGTCAAAGGCACCATCCCCTTCCTAATTGAAACCAAAAAAGGTGCCGCCAAAGTTCTCCTCAAACCCGCCCCTGAGGGCACTGGAGTTATCGCCGGAGGCGCCGTTCGAGCCGTCGTCGAGGCCGCCGGTATCAGAAATATCGTTAGCAAAATTCTTGGCAGCTCCAACCAAGCCAGCAACGTCTACGCCACTTTTGATGCTCTCAACCGAATTCGCCAAATTGCCGACATCAAAGGTATTAAATTAAGCGACAAACCCACCAAAATTCTCACACCAACGCCTCTTCCCACCCTCTCAACAAACCTCAACCCCTCCACCACAGCCTCCCCATCTCAATCCACCACCTCCTCCACTCCCGAGTCGACTAGCAAATCATCCCTAAAATAACTTTCATGAAACCACATCAACTTTCCAAAACTACCACTAGATCGAAAAAACGCCTAGGTCGCGGTTACGGTTCCGGTAAAGGCGGACACACCAGTTCCCGTGGCCAAAAAGGCCAAAAATCCCGATCCTCAGTTCATACCTGGTTTGAAGGCGGCCAACTTCCTCTCTCTCGTCGCCTCCCTTTCCTTCGTGGCAAAGATCGTTTCAAAAGCTTACGCTCCGAAAACATCATCATCAAAACTGGCAATCTCCAATCTCTTCCCGCCAAAACCATCGTCACCCCTCAAGTACTTGTCAAGCACAACCTTGTTTCTATCAAAGAAGCCGCTTCCGGACATCTCAAAATCTTGTCAGGCGGTGAACTCACCACCTCTCTCACCATCAAAGGCATTCCCACTTCTAGCGGAGCTGCTAAAATCATCACTGCAGCCGGTGGCACCATCGACTCAACCACCAACACACAATCCAAATAATGTTTGACACAATCAAAAACCTGCTAGCCGTTCCCGAACTCAAGCGTAAATTTGCCATAACTCTGATAATTCTCGCCGTCTACCGCTTCATTGCGCACATTCCCGTATCTGGTGTCGACACCGCCCAACTCCAAGCCTTCTTCACTTCCAACCAACTTCTGAGTCTTCTCGACGTCTTTTCTGGCGGAACCCTAATCAATTTCTCCATCGTCGCCCTCGGACTCGGCCCTTACATCAGCGCCTCCATTGTTCTCCAGCTCCTCACCATGGCCATTCCTTCCCTGGAGGAACTCAGCAAAGAAGGCGATCTCGGCCGCGAAAAAATCAACCAATACACTCGCTTGGTCACCATACCTTTAGCTTTCGTCCAAAGCCTGAGCGTTATCACCATCTTGAAAAGTCAAAACATCATCGTCAACCAATCTCCTCTCCAGCTCATGACTATGATCTTGACCATGATCGCCGGCACCATCTTCCTTATGTGGCTTGGTGAACTCCTCACCGAGTATGGTATTGGTAATGGTATTTCCATCATCATTTTTTCCGGTATCATTGCCCGCCTCCCTGTCACTTTTCTCCAAACCGCTTCCACCGTCAGCCTCGATCAAACCACCACCATCATCACCGTCGCTCTTTTAAGCACTGTCGTCATCGCCGCCGTTGTTGCCGTTAACGAAGCTATCCGTAAAGTGCCTATCAAATACGCCAAACGAGTTCGCGGTTCCCGGCTTTATGGTGGTCAAACCACCTTCCTTCCTCTTAAAATTAACCAGGCCGGTATGATCCCCATCATCTTTGCCGTCTCTCTTGTCCTGCTGCCCTCCTTAGCCGGCCGCTTCCTTACCAGTTCTGCCAACCAAAGCCTCGTTTCTTTAGGCATTACCATCACCAACTTTTTCAATCCTGGTGGCATCTGGTATAACCTCATCTATTTTCTTCTCGTTGTCGGCTTCACCTATTTCTACACCGCTATTGTCTTTGATCCCGAAAAAATCGCCGATCAAGTCAAGAAAAACGGCGGCTTCATTCCCGGTATTCGCCCTGGTAAACCTACCGCCGACTACTTAAACTTTATTCTCACTCGTATTACCTTAGCCGGCGCTCTCTTTCTCGGTATTATCGCCATTCTTCCCTCCATCGCTCAGGGTTTCACCGGCCTCACCAATCTTACTCTCGGTGGAGCCGGAATCCTTATCGTCGTCTCCGTAGTTCTCGAAACCGCCAAACAGCTCGAAAGCCAGCTAGTCATGAGAAGCTACGAAGGTTTTATCGATCGTTAAAGCACCCTCGACCTCACGGTCGGAAAATTCCGCGCAGGAGAATTAACCCCGATTTCCAATTATCAAATCACACTTTCTATCATGAAAATTATCATCATCGGTATTCAAGGTGCTGGCAAATCCACCCAAGGCAATCTCTTATCAGAAAAATATCAAATTCCCTATTTAAGTAGCGGACATATCTTTCGCCAAATGGCTAAAGAAAAAACACCTTGGGGTCGATACATCAAGGAAACCATCAACGCCGGTGTCTTAATGCCCGATCAAAAAACCATTGAAGTCATTGAAGAGTACCTTCATAAACCCGCCTACTCCAAAGGCTACATCCTCGACGGTTTTCCCCGTACCGTCACACAAGCCCAACTATTTAAAGACGACATTTCCCATGCAATCTATCTTAAAGTCTCTGACAAAGAAGCCCTCTGGCGCTTAAGTGGCCGTCTCGATTCCAGTATTCGTGAAGACAACACTATCCAAGCCATCAGAAAAAGAATCGAAAGTTTTCGTCACTTAACCAAACCCGTAGTAAACTATTACCGAAAACAAAAATTACTAGCTGAGATCGACGGCGAACAAGAAATCGACTCCATCTTCTCCGATATCTGTGACGTTCTCGATTAAGGCCCTCTCGATCTCACCATTGGGGAATCAACAAGTTAGCTTCGGCTTGAAGAAAAAATCCTTCCGAAGTGGAATTCGCCCCACTTTCCACGAGCTAACACTCAAAAGATTCCACTAAGAAAGACTATAATTCATGACTCCTAAAACCAAAGCTCAAACCACTGGCGGAAGACTCTTAGCCCACATCAAAAAACAACTCATCAATGCCGCCAAACCAGGCATCAAACTAGAGGTTCTCGATCACCAAGCCGAGTCGCTTCTCAAACAGACCGGCGGCCAACCTTCTTTCCAAATGGTGCCTGGCTACTCCTGGGCTACCTGCATCAACCTCAACTCTGGTATCGTTCACGGTATTCCCAAAGGCGTCATTCAAGATGGAGATCTGGTTACCATCGACATCGGACTTTTCTATAAGGGTTTTCATACCGACACTTCCACCAGCTTCATCGCCGGCACTCCCGATCCCCAAATCCTCAAATTTCTTCAAGTCGGCCAAAAAGTTCTCCAGAAAGCCATCGCCGAAGCCAAACCAGGCAATCGTGTCTGGGACATCAGCTACGCCATCCAAAAAGGTATCGAATCAGCTGGGTATTCCGTCGTTCGCAATCTTACTGGTCACGGTGTTGCCCAGGAACTTCATCAAGAACCAACCATCCCTTGTTTTACCAGAGGAAACCGTTCCAATTCTCCCCTGCTGGAAAACGATCAATCTCTTGCCATCGAAGTCATGTATTGCCAAGGTAACTGGCACACCATCACCGACTCCGACGGCTGGACCATCACCACCGCCGATCAATCTTTAAGCGCTGTCTTTGAGGAAACCATTATCCTCACTAAAAACAAACCTTTACTCATCACTGCTATTTCTTGAGAAAATTTAACATTTCTGATAAAATCACCAGGTTATCTTAATCAATCAGAGAAACGATCTACCACACGGTGAAATCCAAAGATATTATTCAGGTCGAGGGTGTTGTCACTGAAGCCCTACCCAACACCATGTTTCGCGTTGAGCTCAACCAAGAAGCTCCCGAAGACCTGGCCAGCAGAACTATTCTCTGCACTCTCTCTGGCAAGATGAGAATGTACCGAATCAAAGTTATGCCGGGCGATCAAGTCAAGTGTGAAGTTTCTCGTTACGATACTGCCCGAGGCAGAATCGTGTTTCGTAACAAATAATCTGCCCCATCAACTGGTCACTTTCTGCCCCATCAACCAGGCATGGGGTTATACTACCTTTATCAAAACGAGCCACATGAAAGTCAAGTCAAGCATCAAAACTAGATGTAACAAATGTAAAATGATCCGCCGTCACGGATACCTTCGCATCATTTGTGACAATCCTCGCCATAAACAACGTCAAGGTAAAAACATTCACAATAAATAATTATCAACCATCAATTTCGTATCACTATGCCTCGTATCTCTGGAGTCGACATCCCTGACAACAAACGCATCGAAATCGCCCTTACCTATATTTATGGGATTGGTCGCCAAAACGTCACTCAAATCCTCAAAGAAGCCAACATTGACCCCAATACTCGCGCCCACCAGCTAACCACCGATCAAACCTCACGCCTCCAGCGAATTATCGAAAAAATCAACACCGAAGGTAATTTAAGAAAGCTCATCCGTGACAACATCGAACGCATTAAACGCATCGGCACTTACCGTGGCGTTCGCCACACTCAAAGTCTTCCCGTTCGCGGCCAACGTACCCGCACCAATGCTCGCACCAAACGTGGTCGCCGCATAACTGTCGGTGCCCTCACCAAAGACTCGGCCCAAAAATTAACCGAACAAAAGAAGTAAACCCATCATGGCAATCAAAACCAAATCCAATCCTCCTCGTCGCAAACGCCCCACTCGCATAGTTGAAAAAGGCAAAATGTATGTTACCGCCACCTTTAACAACACTTTAGTCACCATTACCGATACTTCAGGTAACAGCGTCACCTGGGGTAGCACCGGCAAGGCTGGTTTCTCCGGATCTAAAAAATCTACTCCCTACGCCGCCACCGTCACCATCGAACAAGTCATTTCCGAAGCCAAAACCTACGGCCTTCGCTCCATAGAAGTTTTTATCAAAGGCCCCGGCCCAGGTCGAGATGCCGCCCTTCGAGTCCTTCGCGGCAGCGGTCTCAAAATCGACCTCATTGCCGACGTTACCCCCATCCCCCACAATGGCACCCGACCCAGAAAAAGAAAACACAATCGCTAAACACTTGAATAGCGCGAACATCTACTGCCACGCTCGACCACAAAATTACCAATATAAATTTATAGTAAAAAAATAAATTATTAGATATCATTTGGAATTTGTAATTTAAATTTGTAAATTACTAATTTCATCAGAAATTTGTTTATATGGCTCGATACACAGGTTCCAGAAACAAACGCATGCGTAAAATAGGGGTTGATCTTGGTCTTCGCACCAACCCGATCAAAGTTGCCAAACGCATCCAAGTCCTTCCTGGATCTCACGGTCGTCGTGGCCGCCGTAAAATTTCCGATTACGGTATCCAACTCCTCGAAAAACAAAAAGTCCGTATCATTTACGGTATCCTCGAGCGCCAATTCCGTCGCTACTTAAACACCGCCGCCAAAAATCCCACAGCCACCGGCTCAGCTCTGCTCACTCTTCTTGAACGCCGCTTAGACAACACCATCTATCGCCTTGGTCTAGCACCCACCAGAGCAGCTGCTCGCCAACTCGTTACCCATGGCAACGTTCGCGTCAACGACAAAAAAGTTTCCATTCCTTCCTACTCAGTCGTTCGCGATGACATTATCTCTCTCTCCACCAAAGCCCTCAAAATTCCCTACATCGTCGAACACCTAAAAAACAAAAACATCGGTATTCCTAAATGGTTAGAACGCAAAGCCGTCATCGGTAAAGTCACCCGTCTTCCCCTCAGAGAAGACATCACCGAAGACATCAACGAACAACTCATTGTCGAATTCTATTCTCGATAATTAATCTATTATTAAATTAACCACATTAATCATTACTCATTAATTCTTATTAATCCCGAGTCCAACCCAAGGACTCATTAAGGTCCACATGTTAGATCCCAAATTTACCGTCACAGTCACCGAAGAGACACACGATTACGCCAAACTAATTTTAGAACCCCTAAAGCAAGGTTACGGCCACACTCTGGGCAATGCTCTCCGCCGAGTTCTTATGTCTTCTCTCCCTGGAGCCGCCATTACCTCCGTCAAAATCAAAGGCGTCAGACACCAATTCTCCACCCTCGAAGGTTTGAGTCAAGACATCGTCCAGTTCATCCTTAATCTCAAAACTCTACGCATTCGCCTCGAAAATCAAGACTCCGCAACTTGTAAGCTCGAAGTCAAGGGTGCTGGTGAAATCAAAGCCTCCGATATCAACCTTCCCGTTGGCGTCTCCATCGCCAATCCCGACACCATCATCGCTAATTTAGCCGACAAAAAATCCATTCTCGAAGCCGAACTTACCGTTGAAACTGGTCAAGGATACTCCCTTGCCGAAGAGAGAAAAACCAACACCATCGGCGTTATTCCCGTCGACGCCCTCTTCTCCCCCATCAAACGCGTCAACCCCACCGTCCAAAGCACTCGTGTTGGCCGTCGCACCGACTATGACAAACTCATTCTCGAAGTCTGGACCGATGGCACCATTTCCGCCAAAGATGCCCTCGACACCGCCGCTCAAATTCTTGTTGAACACTTCAAACAAATCTTCGATCCTATCATCGACGACACCAGCGATCAGGCTGAAGAAGAAAGCATCTACCCCAACGAAACCCTTTCTCTCACCGTCGAAGAACTCGACCTTCCTACTCGCATCGCCAACGCTCTGCGAAAAGGTGGCTACAAAACTGTGTCCGATCTCACCAAAGCCACCAAGGAAGATATCTCCAAGGTCAAAAATCTTGGTGAACGTTCTGTTTCCTTAGTTGAAAATGCCCTAGCCCAAAAAGAAGTCACACTTACTCAATCAGAATAATTAATCCTTTCACGTCTATGCGACACCGAGTAACTGGTAAGCAGCTCAATCGATCCACCAAACACAGAAAAGCTCTGTACAAAAACTTAAACCGAGCTTTAATTTCTCATGGTCGGGTTACCACCACCGAAGCTAAAGCTAAACTTATCAAAAATCAAATCGATAAGCTCATTACCAAGGCTAAAACCGGCACTCTCCACTCACGCCGCCAGATCCAAGCTTACTTCAACCAAAAACCCATCACCAACCGCCTGGTTGACCACCTTGCACCAAGCCTCGAAGCTCGTACCAGCGGCTACACCCGTATCATCAAACTCCCCTCTCGTCGGGGTGATAACGCTTCCATGGCCAGGATCGAATTCGTCGATACCATTCTTGAACCCCAACCCCGAACCACCTCCCGACCCAGTAAGTCCTCCCCCAAAACTACTACAGCCTCCACCCCATCAACTAAATCATCCAAATAACCAATCTATCCATGAAAACATATTCTCCCAAAGCCACACATATCCACAGAAAATGGCATTTAATCGACGCCAAAAACCAAGTTCTAGGTCGTCTTTCCACCGACATCGCCACCAAATTAATCGGCAAACACAAACCCTATTTCACCCCCCACTTGGATTGTGGTGATTACGTCGTCGTCGTCAATGCGGCCAATATCCGCGTCACCGGCAACAAGTTACACACCAAAAAATACCACCACCATTCAGGATACCCCGGAGGTCTCAAATCTACCAATCTCAAAACCCTTCTCCACCAAAACCCACTCAAAGTCATCGAACACTCAGTTAACGGCATGCTCCCCAAGAATAAATTAAGAACCCCACGCCTTCGCCGCCTCAAAGTTTTCGCCACCTCCACTCATCCTTATCAAGATAAATTAAACCAATAATATGCCAACCAAAACAACCGTTGCCCCTACCCAATCCGCCACCAAAGACTTTATCTATGCCGTCGGCCGCCGTAAACGAGCCATTGCTCGCGTACGTCTCTACCCCAAATCCAAAAAATCCAAACCCAAAGCTTCCGACGTCCTAGTTAACAACAAACCCATCGATCAATACTTCCACTTACCCCAACACTCATCCAAATATGCCCTGCCCTTGAGTCTCACCCATACTCTCGATCGTTACTCCATCACCATCAAGGTCAAAGGTTCTGGCCTCAAGTCCCAAATCGACGCCATCATCCACGGCATTTCTCGCGCTCTTATTAAAGCCAATCCCGATACCCGGCCCACTCTCAAAAAATACGGCCTCCTTACTCGTGATCCCCGCAAACGCCAACGCCGCATGATCGGCACCGGCGGCAAGGCTCGAAGACAGAAACAGTCTCCCAAACGTTAAAGCAGCCTCCAGGACTTCACTTTACTTTTCGCTATTTCGCCAACTCAAGCTGCAGGCGCGTCCAACGGGCCAAGGCTCGTCGCCAGAAACAGTCTCCCAAACGCTAATCTTCCAAAACAACCAATCTCAAACGCGCCATTCACTCAGGATCTTAGTATCAATCCCACCGCTTCACTTCGTAATTTATCTCAATCCACGCTCTCAACTTACCCAATTCTTCTTCAGCATCCTGTAGCGACGTCACCGCATCTACCTCAGCAGGCAACTCCCTCCACACTTCCTTCTTCAACTCATTCACTTTTTCCACCAACAACTTATATCGTGTCAAAGCCGACCAGGCATCATCCATATCCACATTATACCCCACCAACCATCCTTACTTGTAGTAAAACCCCAAAAATGTATCGCGACTTCTTCAACCCATCACCCGCCCAAAAACATCATTTCCACAAAAACTCCAAAAACACTTTTTCTTCATAAAAAATCAAGTTACCACCCTACTTCCTCACACCCAATCTTTCCCATCACTCACTTCTATTTTTTGATTTTATCTACCTTCACCAATTTCAACGTTGACGTTCCTCCCTCCACTGCCCAGAAATCGCCGTGTAACACTATCAGCTGATCGCCACGTTCTACCACGCCCTTATCCCACAAATACTTTATCCCTGCCAACACATGATTATGCGTCACCCGCACATTCTTTTTATAACTCTTCCCTCGTACAATCGGGTACACGCCGTAATTAGCCTGCAAACTCTCTGCCACTACACTATTAGGACACAAGGCAAATATAGGCAATCCCGGCCGATAAGCCGACAGCAGTCGCGCAGTCTTACCTGTATGTGTATACACCAAATATCCCTTGAGAGGTAAATTTTTCTTACTCATCTCCAAAAACATTTCGTACGCCGCCTCCGACACCAACGCACTCGTTGTGTTTACCTTCATCTCCAACTTCATCCTTGCGTCCGCTGCTCTCTTACTCTCGATAAACTCCAGCGTTCTTCTCATTGTCTTCACCGCTCGCACTGGAAATTTACCGTAAGCAGATTCTCCAGACAACATCACCGCATCAGTCAAATCATATACTGCATTCGCCACATCCGACACCTCAGCTCTAGTGGGGTGTGGTGATTCAATCATCGACTCCAGCATCTGTGTGGCCGTAATCACAAATTTACCCCTTACAATCGACTCACGTATCACTTTCTTCTGTAAATACGGCACTTGTTCCAAAGACATCTCCACTCCCAAATCTCCCCTAGCCACCATCACTCCATCCGATGCTTCAATAATCTCTTCCAAACTATCCAGGGCCTTCTCCGTCTCAATCTTCGACACGACCTGCGCCTTCACTTTGTATTTCTTCATCTCTTTCTTCAACACTTCCAAGTCACTGACACTCCTCACAAACGACAAAGCCACAAAATCCACTTCTTCCCGTCTAGCCAAACGAATTCCTTCAAAGTCTCGCTCCACCAAAACCGGAAACGGAAACTCAGCTCCAGGAATATTTAGTGACTTCCTGTTTTTTAACACCCCACTTTCCTTCACCAACAACATCACCACCTTATTCTTTCGTACCACCTCAAACTCAAACGCCCCGTCATCCGCCATCACTTTTTGCCCATCCAATAAGTGCGGAATAATCTCCGGATGAGAGATCGAAAATCCTTTTACCTCTTTCTTATAAATCACTTCGCCCAAATGAATCAACTCTCCTTCTTGGAGCTCCAGCATCTCCTCCTTCATGTTTATCCGAATTTCCGGTCCCTGCAAATCAATCAGCACTCCCACTCGCCTCTTCATCTTCCGTCCCACACTATCCACCCTGTCAATCATGCTGTTGTGCCACTCTGGAGTATTGTGCTTAAAGTTAAATCGAAACACATTTACTCCAGCTTCTATCATTTTCTCTATCATTTCCTCAGACTCACACGCCGGTCCAATAGTGGCCACAATCTTCGTTAGCCTCATATGTCACTCATTTACTAGAAGGATAATGGTTAACCTATATTTTATCCCACTCACCAGATTATGTAAAATCACCCAGAGTGAAATCAATATCCCATCCCCTCCACATCGAAACCAAATTCTGGCAACAACAACTCCACCACATCGCCGGCGTCGATGAGGTTGGCCGGGGTAGCTTCGCCGGTCCGGTAACCGCTGCCGCCGTCGTTTTCCCCTCCACCCACGATCCCATCCTTGGAATCCGAGACTCCAAACAACTCACTCCCACTCAAAGATCCCAGCTTGCACCCTTAATCACCGATCAAGCTCTCTCTTCTGCTGTCGTCTCCATTGGCGTCGACATCATCAACCGGCACGGTATCCTTACTGCTACCCTTCAAGCTATGTCCCAAGCCCTCGATCAGCTCATCGCTGTCGACCATGCCCTTGTCGACGGAACACATAAACCTCGACCTTCCAGCCTCTCTCCCTCAACCATAGACGCCATTCCCAAAGGTGACAGCCTCTGTTACTCCATCGCCGCCGCCTCCATTCTCGCCAAAGTCACCCGCGATCAACTCATGCAAGAACTCCACCCACAATTTCCCCACTACCACTGGTACACAAACAAAGGCTATGGCACTGCAGTCCATCGCCAGGATCTTCTAACCCACGGTCCTACATCCAACCACCGAACACTTA
>CAYNFZ010000008.1:1231-20836 GCA_964396725.1 uncultured Pseudomonadales bacterium | reverse complement strand
TTACGCTTCTTGGTTAGTTTTGGCAATTCCGGAAACTCTCCTGCTTCCATTCCCGAAACCTTGGCCTTACTCCCTGCCGCCTCCAACTCCAGCACCCCTCCCTCAACCACCAATCTCATCTTCCCCGGTCTCAACAAATTCACATATTCATACAGCAACTTCGCCGGTACCGCCAATTCCCCTTCTTTCACCACTTTTGCCTTCACCACTACTTGAGCCCCCGTATCCATATTTGTCGCCACCAATACCAACTTACCCTTCTCCGCCCGTACCAATAACTTCGACAAAATCGGCATCGACGGCCTTGTTGCCACAAACCTAGTTACCCACCCCAATGCCTTCACTAAATTCTCTTGTAATATCTCCACTTCCATATCAGCCTCCTATTGCTGTTACTAATATATTTATTACAGTAGTAGTAATAGTAGATCCCCGGGAAAAGTGGGAAATCTTCTCTTTCCTAGGGAAATACGGGTTCTTTCGGTGTGAGAAACCCCACCTCTTCCGTGGAAAATTTTGTGGATAACTCCACACTTATGTGGAAAACACCTGCAAAACTTTTCTCGGGTAATTCTAACTTTAACTTGTTAATTCAGTCCTTTTTCTTTTCCACAGACTCCTTAATTTTTCCTCGTGCTCCCTTCACTTTTCAACACTTATCCCCACCTTTCCCACAGCTTTACCCACCCTTATACAATTCTCTCCTTATCTCCTCCAACTCTTGCCCCATTGCTCCTTCATTTTTGATTAACATTCCCACCTTTCCTACAGCATGCATTACACTCGTGTGATCCCTTCCCCCAAAACATCTCCCAATCTCCACATATCCCATTCGTAAATCCATTTTCATCAGATACATTGCCACATGTCGCGGCAACGTCAATGTCTTCACTCGTCTCGGTCCCGTCACCTCATCCACACTTGCCTGATAGAAAGCAGCCACGCTTTCGATCAATCGCGCCGGTTCCAAACTCCTCAAATTTCGTCTTTCTCTCTCAGCTTCAACCCCCAGCACCTCCCGAGCCAACTCCACATCAAGTGGCTTCTTCCTCGCCTCAGCATAAGCCATCACTTTCATCAACATTCCCAGCAATGCTCTCGTGTTGGTTTGGTGTTGCGCAATCTCCTGAGCCACATCCGGCGGTAGCTCGCACTTCAGCTGCTTGGCTTTAATCATTATAATCGCCGATCGCAGTTCAAAGTCCGGTTCCCCGATATCTATTGCCAATCCTCCTTCAAACCTCGATCGTAACCGTTCCTCCAACGAATCGATCTCTTTTGGTGGTTTATCGCTGGTCAACAGTATCTGCCCCCCTACCCGTACTATCGCATTAAAGGTATGAAAAAACTCCTCCTGCACCGCCGCCTTGCCCGCAATAAACTGGATATCATCAATCAAGAGTAACTCTACATTTCGATATCTTTTCCGAAACGCCGATGTACTCTTCTTTCGAATTGCGTCAATAATTTCGTTGGTAAACTCCTCTCCACTGCAGTAAATCAGCTCCATCCCACTCTCTTTTTCCAAAATCGCCTGTCCCACTCCTTGCATCAAATGCGTCTTTCCCACCCCCACTCCCCCATACAAAAACAGTGGATTATATGCCTTCCCTGGGTTATTTGCCACAGCCCTCGCCGCCGCATACGCCATCTCATTTGAACTTGAAACCGCAAAACTCTCCAGATTCAACTCTTTCTTCAACCCGCTTTTAATCAACTTATCCACCCTCCCGTCCACCCTCTTTTCGTCAATCGTCGCAAACAAAGGTGAGTCGTCACCATTTACCTTTTCCGTCACGTGCGCATCCACCACCAACTTCACCGCCACCATCTTCCCCGCTACCTCCTGAGCTTTATCCTCGATATTAGCCAGCAACCTCTTCTCAATCTCGCTCTGGTGAAACACCGACTGACACGCCAACACCATCCGTGCTTTTCCTTCACCATCTTCCCATTCCACCAAACGCAATCTCTTTACATAAGATTCAAAATAAGGTCTTGAAATCGACAGCTCCAGATCAGTTACCACTTGATCCCAAATTTCATTCATTTTCATATTTCACCAGTTGGGGCAGACAACTCTTCTGTAGTACTTTTCCACATCCAATCAAGTTTTCCACATCTCGTCAACCCGGAAAACTCCCAAAGCCCTTTTCTTTCTCTCCATCCTCTGGTAAAATCCTCGACGAATCAAGAATTTATCTGTTACTTTTTCCCCAAACTTACCCAAAACCATTACCATTCACCCGCCACTTTCATGAAAAGAACTTATCAACCCAAAAAACGAAAACGCGCTCGCACCCACGGTTTTCTCTCCCGCATGTCCAGCGCCACCGGTCGGCTTGTCCTCAAACGCCGTCGTGCCAAAAACCGCCACCGCCTCACCGTTTAATTAACTCCACCATGCTCCCCAAATCACACCGCCTTTCTCGTGTCCAACTCATGCACCTTGCCACTTCCGGTTCTACTCGCTCATTCCCCCACTACCACCTCAAATTCGCTCCCAACCACCTCCACCATTACCGTGCTGCCGTTGTCGTCTCCAAAAAAACCACCAAACTCGCAGTCACCAGAAATCATCTCCGCCGCCGCATATACTCCGCCCTCGCCGCCACCCTCTCCCCCACTCTCTCTTATGACCTTGTCATCTATTCCCGGCCCAGCCTGACTGCTCTCACCCCCTCCGCCCTCACTCAACAACTATACCCACTCAATCAACTCACCACCCTACACTCATGACTTTCCTTATTCGTTTCTACCAAATTACCAAACCTCTTCGCACTCACATCTACACCTCCATTGGTCTCCATCCCCATCCCTGTCGTCACCAACCCAGCTGCAGCCAATACACTCTCACCGCCATCAAACGCTATGGTACAATTCGCGGTGTCCTCAAAGGCTTAATCCGCATCCTCTCTTGCCACTCTCTCCCTTTCCCTCTTTCTTCATCAAAGATGCTAAACTAATCAAGTTTCTGAAATTCCTTATTATATGTTCAGCGCCATCAGCGATCTTTTTCTCCAAATTCTCACCGCTTTAGCCCAATTCTCCGGCGGTAATTTTGGCGTCGCCATCATTCTCTTTACCCTTCTTATTCGCACCATTCTCCTCCCCATTATCATCCCTTCCTTAAAATCCCAGAAAAAACTCTCCTCTCTCAAACCAGAACTCGACAAACTCAAAAAACAATTTGGTCACGATAAATCACTCCACAGCCAAAAACAGCTCGATCTCTACAAACAACACCAAATCAATCCCGCCGCTGGGTGCCTTCCCCAACTAGTTCAAATCGGCCTCTTCATCATTTTCTATCGTGTTCTCTATTCCACCTTAAACGGCAATGCTCCTTCCGGCATCAGCCTCAACTTCCTCTGGCTTTCGCTCAACCAACCCGACAAAACCTACATCCTTCCCTTGTTCGCCGCCATCTCCCAGTTTATTCTCGGCCTCATGATCAGTCCCGGAGCCAGCACCAAAGCCGAACACCAGCTTGCCGCCCAAACCAAATCCAAAAAAGATGATCAAAAAGCCGACGACATGAGCGAAATGGCCACCGCCATGCAATCACAAATGATGTTTGTCATGCCCTTTCTTACTTTCATTTTTGCCACTCGCTTTCCCTCAGGTCTTGCTCTCTACTGGGTTGTCAGCACCCTTTTTAGTCTTGTTCAGCAATACTTCGTTTCCGGTCCAGGCGGTCTCATTTCCGCCACTTCCCGTTTTCGTCAATTAATCAATCAATCATCTAAATCCAAATCATGACTCAAACCTACGACCAGCAAGTTACTGAATTTTTCACCTCTCTGCTCGGATTTGACCCTGAACTTGAAGTCAAACACCATCCCGAAGAAATCTGCATCCACGTTAAACTAAACCCTCAAGATTCCGGCCTACTTATCGGCCACCACGGCGAAGTCCTCACCGCCCTCCAACTCCTCCTCTCTCTCATGCAGCACCAGCTCGCCGATACTAGAAAGCCCGTCCGTTTAAACATCAACGACTACCGAGAGCAACGCCAACAGGCCCTCGCTTCTCTCGCCGATTCTATTGCCCAAAAAGTCTTGGACGATGGCGAGCCGCTCTCTATCTCCAATCTCACCAGCTACGAACGTCGTCTTGTTCATCTTCATTTAGCCGACCGTACCGATGTCATCACTCATTCCGAAGGCGAGCCGCCCCGCCGGGTTCTGGTTGTCTCCCCCATCTAAATCTCCACCTCATATTTACTTTACCCAATCACACTTCCCGCCATGTCCACATCTCCATCTCCAGATCTCATCATCCACACCGACGGTGGCGCCCGTGGTAATCCCGGGCCTGCTGCTATCGGTTTCGTCATCAAATCCACTGCCGGAAAAACTCTCCACCAACAAGGTCACACCATCGGCCACGCCACCAACAACCAAGCCGAATACCAAGCCGTCATCGCCGCCCTCAAATGGCTCCAAACCCATCCCGTTGACCAAGCCCAGTTAGTCCACTTTTTTCTTGATTCTCAGCTTGTCGTCAACCAACTCTCTGGTATCTATCGCATAAAACAATCCCATCTTCACCAACTCTTCCTTGATATCAGACAGCTCGAAGCCGAAACTGGTCTTTCATGTAAATACCACTACGTCCCTCGATCTCAAAACTCCACCGCCGATGCTCTCTTAAACCAGGCTCTCGATCAAGCCTAACCCTTTCTTCGTATTGTTTGTTTTTTCCAAATCAATTACTCCAGTATTTCAACTAACTAGAGTATCCTCAGTAACTTACTTCAAATATCCATATCCCACCCTCTACCTTCCTTTTTACTCATCTTCAAGCTTCCCACCTCCCTCTCAGGGAATCGATGAAGCTCCACGCCCCACTCTCGTGTGGCGTGACATCCTTTAACTTTTCGGATCTGAAATTACTCCGACCTGTCCTTCCGTAGCTCTCTGACCTTTGCAGCTCAATCGTCCGAAACTTTACGTGAAGGATGATTAGCGACAGAGGTTTAGCCAAGGAGGAAGCAGAATTTAAGCATTCATCCACGGCCTAGGCAGCCGTGGTCTTCTGCCAAGGGTGATAAATACACTTCACCCAATAACCTCAATCCACCAACTTGTCCACTCGAGCTTAACCTTGCTGGAAGCGGAACACATTTTGCCTCACACCAGCTAACGCTCAAAGACTTTCGTGAACCAAAATTAAAGTTAAAAATTTACTCTTTTGGAATTTACCTATTGGTCCTTTCATGAATCAAAAAATCAAGCCCAACCAGTTCAAAATCCATACCCCAAAATATCGCCGTCCATGCCCCTTTCTTACCGACAAGGTAAAGCACGTGAAAGAGGTACGGACCGAAAATGGCTAATAACCACCTCATCACCAGACAAGAACGAACATTAAAAAAAGAGTAAGAGAATATCCATACATTGAATATAGGCTATACCCTTCTATCCCAAATTGCATCCCAGGCCTGGTTTCATTATCATCATCTAAGCAGTATCCTCATGACTCATTCACACTCAATCGAAACCATCGCCCACCGTTCTTCAGTGGCCATCATCGGTGATCAAGACACGCTTGGAGTTCGCTTAGCCAACCACTTCGCCAATCTCCACCTCCAGGTTTTTATTTTTCGACCCTTTCTCTCCTCACCTTCTTCTTCTCTCCTTCACTCTTCCGACTCCATTTTTGTTTTTGATTCCTTCACCCAACTCTCCCCTACTGACTATCTTGTTTTTATTGACTCCCACACCAAAGCATATTCTGATCATCTATCCACCTGTCTGGAATTTTGCCTCCACCACCACATCCGTTTTCTTTATCTTTCCCAACTTCCCACCACCTCCTCTCATCTCACCCGCTACCAAAAACACCACCGCCTTCTCTCGGCATACCTCAAACAGCATCGTCTCAACGCACGCGTCGTCCATCTTACCCATCTCTTTGGGCCTGGAGTTGTCTCCCCCGGCTACAACTCTCTCGCCTCGGTCTTTGTTCCCTTATCTCACCACCAACTGATCATCTCCGGTTCCGACACCGACCAAATCGCCCCTCTCTACATTCACCACGCCCTTGATCCCATTATCACCACTCTTTTCTCTCCTAGCTCTCAAGGTAACATCTACGAACTCGCCGGCACTCCCGTTTCTCTTCTCAACTTTTGTTACCAACTTCGATCTCTTCTCCCACAAGACTCCTATACTCAATCCACCTCCAACTCCACCCCTTCCCTACTAGATTACAAACTCACTTCCCAATTCCAACTGTCTTATCAAGATCTCGCCCTCTCTCCACCTTCTTTCACCCCTGAATCACTTCAGCAAACCATTACCTGGTTTCTTGCTTTGTCTCCCGCACCCTTCTCTTCTGCTCCACCTCCATCTCCTTCTTTCGCTTCCACCCCTCCTGTTTCGTCTCCTCCAGAAACAGACTCATCTCCTAAACGATTTTCTCTCACCCAACCTTCATCCCCTTCTCCTACCGGAACTCCTCACCCTTCTTCAACCGTATCTGGATCTCGCTTTTTTCCCAAATTGATTATCAAAATCTTCGTCCTTTTGGTTATCCTTATTCTTCTACCCGCCATCTTCCTCACTTATCACATTTTTGGATTGACTCAGGGATACCGAAAGCTCAGCTCCGATCTTCAAAGCGGAAACTTTTCTGTTCTACCTCAAACAGCTACCTCAACTCTTCTCTCCACCCAAATTCTTCAATCTACTTTCGGCCTCACCCAACCCATTTTCCACCTTATTGCCCCTACCAGTTCCGACTCTTTGTTTGATCTCTTAAGCATTTCCCAAACCGCCAGCACCACCGTCCTCGACATTTCTTCCACCGCCATCACTGCCCAACAATTTTTTCAACTCATGTCTGGAGAACAAACCGGCAACCTTCCCGAAACCATCTCCAATCTGGATTCTCTCGTCACTCGCACCTATCACAACCTCTCCACTCTTCAAGGACAGATTCAAGAACTATCCACCAACCAAACCCCGGCACTCACCCGCTTCAAAGATCAATTCAACTCTCTCAATCAACACATCACTTCCTACAAACCCTATCTTTCTTATGCCCACGAACTTCTTCTCCACGCCGACTCTCTTCTTGGCTTTGACGCCAAAAAGACCTACCTGATTCTTCTTCAAAACAACGCCGAACTCCGTCCTACCGGTGGATTTATTGGCTCCTTTGCTTTGGTCACCTTTCAAAACGGCCAACTTCTCGACATCATCGTCCACGACATCTACACCGCCGATGGTCAGCTCAAAGGGCACGTCGAACCTCCCCCAGCCATTAAACAATACCTAGGCGAAGCCGGTTGGTTCCTCCGAGACGTCAACTGGGATCCTCATTTCCCCACCTCCGCTTCTAGAGCCGCCTGGTTTCTCGACAAAGAAATGGAGCAAAAAGTCGACGGCGTCATTGCCATCAATCTCCACGTCATCAAAAGTCTCTTGGAAATCACAGGTCCAGTTGAAATTATCGATTACAACCAAACCATCTCTGCCGACAACCTATTTGAACAAGTCGAATACCAAGTCGAGATCAATCAATTCCCTGGATCCACCCAAAAACAAGATTTCTTAGGTAGCCTCACCCATACCCTACTTGATCGCCTCTTCACCCATAGCTCATATCAAATTGACTTGTTTATTAATCTCTTTACCCAAGCCGACCAGCGTCAACTCCAAGTTTATTTCCCCCAAGACAATCTGCAAAACATCTTCTCCGATATTGGTTGGGTAGGGGAGTTGATTCACCCCGATTGCCATCTCGTATCTGTATCTCCAGAGTGCGTCACCGACTACGCCAGTCTCATCGAAGCCAACGTCGGCGTCAACAAAGCCAACTACTTCGTTACTCGAGAAATCAACCATCACACCACCATCACTTCCACCCGATCTATCACCCACACCCTGACTCTGACTTACCACAACTCCTCACCCAGCGACAACTGGCCCGGAGGACCCTACAAAAACTATCTCCGCCTTTATACTCCACCCAATTCAAACCTGGATTCCATCACCTTCAATCACACTCCCGTTCCTCTCTCTCAAATCGACACCACTCTCGAGCATGAAAAGACCGTCTTTGGCTATCTCATCACCGTTCCTCCGGGCCAAACTATCACCTCTACCATCTCCTACACTCTCTCATCCAAATTGCCCTCCAACACACCCGTATCCTACAACCTCTATCTCCAAAAACAATCCGGTATCGGCCCAGAAACCTACCACTACTCCCTCGATTATCCCCCAGATTTACACCTCATCACCACCTCTCCTCCCATCAACCCCTCTCCTTCACCCCTTACCATCAATACCACCCTCCAATCCGACCAGTTCTTGAGATTTGAGTTTGCCCGATAACTCTGGTACAATCGCTCATCTCCCACTTCATTAATTACACAAAACTATCATCATGGCACAAAAAATCACTCTTCAAGCAGTAACTCGTGCAGTACTAGGTAAGAAAGTCAAACGCCTCCGCAAAGAAGGCCAACTCCCCGCCAACATCTACGGTAAAAAAATTAAATCCCAAAGCATCACCGTCAACTATCTCGAATTCACCCAGACCTTCGACCAAGCCGGAGAAACTTCCCTTATCGATTTAGCTCTGGATAAAACCACTCACCCAGTCCTCATCACCAACGTCCAAGTCGATCCCGTCACCGACAACCCCATTCACGTGGACTTTCGCCAAGTCGATCTCACCGAAAAAGTCACCGCCAACATCCCTCTAGTCATCACTGGCGAATCTCCCGCCGTTAAAGATCTAGGTGGTGTCCTCGAAACCCCACTTTCAGAAGTCGAAGTCGAAGCCCTCCCCACCGATCTTCCCGAAAATATCCAAATCGACATCTCTTCACTCAAAAAGATCGGTCTCACACTCACTGTTGGCGACCTCAAGGTCAGTTCCAAGGTCGAAATCAAATCCGACCCAGCCACCCCCGTTGTTGTCATCTCTGAACCCAGAGCCGAGGAAGAACCCGAACCAGCACCCGAGGCCGAAGAAGCAGCCGAAGCAGAGGAGGGGACTGAGGCAGATAAGAAAGACGATTCCCCAGAGGAAGCCAAGCCAGATTCCCAAGAAGACTCCAAAGCCGAAGCCAAAAAAGAGTAGGGTAGGGGACTCAAAAAAAAATCGTCACCGTTTTTATTTTCAAAACGCCTGGACACCCAGGTGTTTTTGTTGGTTTGGCAATTTCATTCGCAGGTTTTTTGCTCCTGCCTTAGTGGTCAGGTAATATTAAGCCATGACCGACAAACTCACAGAAATCAAATTACCCATCGTCACTAGCGTTGAACCCGAGCAACCACGTTATCAACCAGCTCCAACTCGGACCAGAGATACCCTTCAAGGACACGAAGCTCGGCCAGTCCAAGCAATCTTGCACGATTTTTTCCAAGCTTCTCAAGATGAACATGAAGATCGCTCTTTATTTGACAAAGGAATTCTCACCGGATCAAGAACGGGATTTCAAGATGAAAGAATCTATCATGAATTCACTGTTGATGAAGCCTGGGCACTGTTTGAGTCCTTTGTCGAAACCAGCAACTTCGAGTATATTCGCCAACTCGAATGGCTACCGACTAGTATCGAAGAAGTCGACGAGCAGATTGAACTATACGGAGATGAGATTGGTGATCGTCAAGAACTCATCGATCAAATCGACAATAATCGCGCTCTTAAAGAACAAGCCGATCACTTTCATATACCAACTTACCCTACCCAATACTCAAATCGCGTGAATGCTATAGAGCACCTAACCCATTATGACTCCGATATTGAAAGTGAACTTATCCTTCTTGGGAATCTTGTCGAGGCAGTAAAGTTCATGAAGTTAAATGATCGAATTAGGTTTCAACAAAGAGTTGCTGATCACTTAGCAGAAAGCTATCCATATCTCAGCGCAGAAGGAAAAGAATCAATTTTTTCTTTACTAAAAACTACAGGGGATGTTTCTTCAGCACAACAGGTTGAGCTTTCCAAAACAGTCGCTCAGCAAACAATCAAACTCCTCAATACTCTCGATGATCTAAGCAAAGAAACCTTCATTCAGCACGATCTTTACTGCTTCATTCAGTTTGCTCAACAGTACCCATCTTTTCTCCGGGGAATAGCGGCTCTTGAGTCTCCAAAGGAGCGCCAAACCCTCTGTCGCTTGCTGCTATTTCAAACGGGAACAGCTGAATTTATGGATCAAACAAGGAAATTAATTGCTTCACCCCATATCAATTCTCAGGAGCAGCAGAGGCTCAAATCACTTATCATGCCTTTTTGGGACCACATGCACATCACGTCTCCAAAGGTTCCTGGCTCAAACATAGACATGTACACCCTAGTTGACTACTACCAGGAGCACACACCCACCGAAAGAGAAAGTCGGTCCAGATTCGAGCAGTATCGATTGTGGTTGGAAGAGTGGGGCATAAAACCCGGAGACACAGTCCTTCATCTTGCTTGCGGTCGAGGTTTCCTTGCCGATCAGCTTGATCGATGGAGTTTGAACGTACATGGAGTCGATGCCAATTCGCAAGCTATCCAATCAGCTCAAAACACATATCCACATCTAAGCAAAAAACTACATGTCGCCAACTGGGAGCACCTGACTGATATCGCTGAGCTACCCCTGGGAAATGCCAAAGTAGTATTTATGGATGGTCGCGACATTCACCACGTTAACAACGGGCAAGGGTTTTACCGGCTAATAAGAGAAATTAACCATATCGATAAAATTGTCGTCAACATGGCTGATCCAAGAAAAGGCAGACAAGCCAGCCTATTAACCGGAACTCGTCAATCTCTCAAAGATCTTGGATACCTGCCTCAGCAACTCGAGAACTATTATCAAATCGCAGGCTCTATCGATGGAGAAACACTAGTAAATCGTTGGGTTCCACCAATTTCTTGGTGGACCACCCTGTTCAACCAGTATGGTTATGAGGTAGAAGAGCACCAAATCGAGGAAAACTACGACCAACAAGGCTCGAACAGCCATCTTTTTGTTTTTTCGCGGGTTAAAGACCTAGAACAACGAAACACCCTTCGCGAATCTAGTCAAGTAGAAATGTCCCAGATTCCTTTAATCCACCATCTTCCAATGGAATCTATCTAATCTGAATTAGCTATTATTTATCTTTCACTGCTTCTGCCCCTAACCAAGCCAGATCAAACCAGGATTTGGTGGTCTTAGCAATACTCGAGTGATCGATAATGATCCCCAACAGGGGAGAGTTTGTCTTGTTGTGAATAAATGAAATCTTGTCGCCATAAATATTTATCTCCTGTTCGAAAGGAAACAGGCTTTTTGAGACTCTCCTCACTTCTCGAAATCCTTGCTTACTTTCCTCAAGATATCTTGAGCTTAATTTTCCTGAAGAAATGATCACTTGAGCAGTCAATTCGAGCTCTACTCGTTTTCTCACATATACTCCTCTTAACCACTCTCTTACCTCTGGATCGATTTCTCCAGTCTGCAAAATTGCTGATATGGGCTGATTTTCAAGTAGGGTGTCTTGATACACCTTTTTTATCCCTTCTATCCCTTCATAATACGTCACCACCGGCTTGTCCTCCTGGGCCGCGTGTTTTTTCTTCATTCCCGGCAAAACGTTCTCTAGCGCCACTCTGGCTTGTTCTACCGCCAACTTCTGGCTTTCCACGTGATCCAGCAGCTTGTCTGGTGATCTGGCAGCAAACTTCAACGCCCGACCTTGCTTATCTTGAGTCACCAGGCCTTTGTCCACCAATCCAGAGCAAATCGCATACACATACGTTCTCTTCACTTTTGTGTTGCGGGCCAACTCACTCGCCGTCATACCTCCAGAGTTCAGCAGAGTCTGGTAGATCTCAGCTTCCTCTGGACTCAACCCTGCCTTCTCGAGTACTTCTTGATACACAGTACTCCTCCTTTCCATTATTTATTATTCTTTCATTATTATTGACATACTTATTAAAATGTACTAAATTCTAACTCATGAACCAAACAGTATCGATTACCAGCCAGGGGCAACTCACCATACCCAAGAGCATCAGAGACAAACTGGGGATCACTGTCGCCACCAAGGCAGACATTTACGAAGAAAACGGCCAACTAGTGGTCACCCCCCAGAAAGACTTCTGGTCTCTGGCGGGGAACCTAAAAAGCCCAACTAAACTTACTGACCAACAGCTCCACCAGGCTAGGGAAGCCTTTCAAACCACCTGGGGGCAAGATGACTGAATTGGTCGACACCAACGTCTTAGTCAGGTTTTACACCAGAGACCACGAAGACCAGTTTCACCAAGCAGTTGCTTGGTTCAAACAAGCACAGGACTCCAAAAAGAAACTATTAATCTCCACCCTGGTGGTTGCAGAAACCTGTTTTGTTCTCGAGAGCTTCTACAAGCAAACCAGGAAGGCAATCGCCGACCATCTCGAGGTAACCATTAGCCAAAAGTGGCTCACCGTCCCAGAGAGGAAAGTCCTTATCGCAAGCCTTAGGCTTTTCGCCCAAGGTGGCCACTTTGTTGATTGTTACTTGGCCAGTAAGGCTCGAATCGATAATAGTAAAGTGCTAACTTTCGATAAAAACCTCTCCAAATCTGTTTGAAAGTGTGTGAATTGATATCCCAATAACACCCGTGTGTAATGCTTCCAGTGTGACGAGTATTCATAGTATTGTCAACATCCAATGACATAAAATCATTGAGAATCAACTGAACCAATAAGCACGTCAATTAGTGTCAATAACTCCTAACACAATATCATTCCCCAACCCAATCTACCAGATACACCACCGGCCAACTCGTCCCGCTACATCGTCACACCAAAGTAACTAACTATTGACAAGCCTATAGTAATGCAGTATAGTTTGCACAATCTTCATAACCCACAGTCATTGCACCTTAACATTCTAAACGACCAAATCACACACTTGTTCTTTTGTCCCATTGTGGCCCGTCCACTTTTGAAACAAGCTGGATCAATATGCTGATCCCGACTCGTTTCATTACTTACTCCTCCAAAAGACAACAAGCTAGCAACTATACAGATTGATTTCTTCTATCTTTTCCTCTGAAATCTCATTTCTGCCTGGAAGAGTAGGGGAGTATCACTCTCTCAAGACAAGACGGCTCACACCGAGCCACCTCTCGCTTTGCGAGATTTCCACTTCTACCTTAGCCTGCCCACTCTATAACTATATAGAGTCCGATACCTGTCCTTCGGGAAGGAAGAGGTGAGTAGGTGGAAACCGGCGACTAAACCATTAGTCCTCGATTTCTCCCTACTCAAACTAGCTTGTGTACGATACCTCCATTTAAGTCCTGTCCAGATTTAAGCACCTCTGGATACGGTGCTTTTTTCGTTCCAAGAGAACAAATGCGTGATCTGGTACTGACCGTTTCCCGACTTCAAAACAATCATTCTCGAGAAATCGGACCTAGTATCGTTTAGCTCTTTAAATCTTTAGTAAACCCAACCACATCATCTTTAGTTAACAATCGCGCCTCGCTGCAATTGGCAACCAAGGCAATGCTGGGCTGGTGGGAAAAACCGACGTACTCAACAATTTTACCCAGGCTTATGGCTTTTTTGATGGCTGGCAAGAGGTCGGTGTCGGATGACACCAAGATAATGCGATCGACTTGGTCTTCGTAGGCGGCGATCAACATATCTACGGCCATAGCCACATCGACGCCTTTTTCGTGGAATTTGCCGCCTGATTTGAGCAGATAGCCGAGGGAGTATTTAACTTGGTGTTTTTGCAGCTGGGCAAAGAGTTGGCGTTGGTGATTGAAGAGTTTTTGGGCTTTGGCGGTGCCATCGGTTCTAACCTTGCCAATATAATAGGTGGCACTGACTATTTTGCTTCTGCGGGCTATGTACTTGTTAAACCCAGAGTAATCAAAAGCTGATAATCCGGTCAAGTTGAGGGACTTGAGCTTAAAGTAGAAGTTACTACCATCAATGATGATCAGAGACCGCGATTTTTTCACGGGTTGAGTATACATTTTGGGCCATAAAAAATCCCGCAAAGACCCGAAGGTGTTGCGGGAGGTTTTAGTAACACTAAATATAGCACAAACCTCCACCTACGTCAACGTTCTACCAGAGATAAATCGAATAATCTCTCTCGATCTGGGCTTCCTTCAGAGCCCAAGTCAAGGGTGACTATCCTTTCTCTCATTCTTCTCCGGAACCACCCCTGGCTCCCTCTACACACCACCTCGAGCCTTGCACTTTAAAAAGTTACCGATTATTCACTCAAATTGTGGGTGGTAAGTTGTTCTGGAAAACAATCAAGGTTAACTTACCACTCACAATTCCGTGAGGCGGTTTTTCTGCACGAGGCTGCAGACGAATCAAGTTACCTAGCTTGACAGGTAAGGAGTGTTCAGGATGACAAGGATCATGCCTGAGACCAGTGAAGCCATTCGTTTTGCCCTGTGGTGGCTTCAAGATAGGTATGGGCAACCCCCTTTGCTTGTTGAATTTGAAAACGCCAATTTTGGCGGTCAACGAAGCAAGGGTTGGGTCCATGTGACCTGCAAGGTCGGAGATGAGTTTATTCAACTCAGGCTCTACCTTCGCCGTAAACATGGATCCTGGAAGATCATTCGGATTTTAGAGAATGGGGAGATAAAACCCATGAACCCGAAACACGAATTAGAACAAAAAGTGGCTGTCGAATATATGACAGCCGAAGATGAAACACCTGAAACCATTGCCTGGCTCAGTGGAGTCGCAGCAGGTCGCGGGCTCGAGGTGTATGCTGTTGGTGGAGCAAGCCAGCCAGGAGAACCATTGGTACTTGGCCTAAACCTGACAGAAGCACCTTTCCCCACACCTCCTGAAAGTGTCACGGCCGGTATCCGCATCTCTGGGCCAAATTGGCTCGGAGCACCCTGGCGACGACTGGAAGACGACATGCGTGTGGTCTTTCACAAAGCCGGGTCGATCTCTCAAGGAGTTGAGCAAGTTGTTGCTCAATTCAGTACTGATTACAATCTGATCTGCCGCTACGCGGACGCTCACGGCGAATTCAGCGAGTACGACCCGAATCAGCCCAAGATGAGGGTTTTTTTGGACTGGATGAAGGAACATGGTACTGACCATGAACACCTCCTCATCTACAGCATGGCCAAAAACCGCTTCTGGAACATACCACGTTTTTTACAGCCCCCACAATGCCTGAGAGACAACCCTCTTTTCCAGGAGGTAGAGTAAATGACCAGCGAACTCCAGAAGCACATCCAGACCCAAAACGCCGCTTCTCACATGCGGCAGCAGCAGCTTGCTCGGCAGCAGGCTGAACAAGCTGCAGAGAAGAACTGGCTCGACCAGCTGTTTGGCATCATTGCAGACACCAGCTGGTGGGATCACCGTGACGTCGTCAATGACTACACTTGGCGTAAGCAGCAGGACCCCTGGGTCAAGCTGGGTCACGCCTTCGGGTACGATGAATATCGCAATGTCGTTCAGCGCGTCGCACAGGAGCTGGAGATCCAATTCGAGCTCCAACTGCGGGATTCAACAACAGGCGAGATTTTAGTCGCACAACCTCTGATCAAGTGGGGGGGTATTGAAAAAATTCCCACCGGCCAGTTAGACAACCCTCATCTGCGATTTTCCATGACAGATTTCGCGATCAAGATGAGCGTCACCGAAGGTCGTGATCCCTATCATGAACCAAAAATTCCTTACGAGCTGTGGATGGTTCCAGCTCCTTCATCCAGGATAGAATCTCAAGAAGATGTCGGAGCGTACCTGGCGACCAGGCAGGAAGCTCAGATGTCAAAGATGAGCCCGTTTCTTCAGCAGCTATTCACAATTCTGAATTTCGCTGAGGGCGAGGCATTTCAGCGTTTTGTTCCTTGGCCAGTTGACGAATGGACCAGTCGGAACAGTCGTCGTTTTAACGAGGAACAATTCGACACGATAGTCGTCCCGCTGATGGAGGTCTTAGGTCCTAACTGGAAAGTCCAGCTCCATGAGCAGGTTGGTTGTGAAGATTCCGGTGCCTTGGTTGTCGAAGACCAGCTCCAAGGCAGAGACGAACTCTTTTCGTTAGGGAGTCTGCACGGCTATCAAGTCAGATTCTCTGATTGGGATTTTTCCATCCGCATGACCCTTCAACTTGAAGGTGGGGAAGAATATTTTCTCTACCTCATCCCGGACAACCAGCCGCGAAAACTGCAACCGGCAGAGAAAGCAGGAATGCTTGTCAATTTGCGCAAGCGGCTTGGCCTGTAGTCAAAAAAATCGGTAACTAAGTCAGTTGATCATTTTCTCGACTTACGTCGAGATCAACTGGCCATATCTTGTCTTGTCACCGGGTGGAGTACCTACTCTTGTCATGGTACCCACCCGGTACATTTTTTGTTGATTTAGTTTAGCTGATTATCTAGTCAGCTAAAGGGAGTCAATAAATGACGCTCTTTAAAAAAGAATAAATAGGAAAACCTAATAAAAGAAACACGCCTTACTTGTGGGCAATCTGGTGGGGGTTTTTTATCTACCACGCTGTCTACAAAAAGCAGTGCAATTTCATCCGAGAGAAATATTCTCACTTTCAAGGAGATCTGAAATGGCAAACCAATATCGTATTTTCACTATCCGTAACGGTGCCGCAAAAGAAGGCGCCAAGGTTAATACTTTTACATTGTCGAATGGGACCAAGATCCCAGCTATCGTGGTAGGGGAGGAGGGTCGTGGTCGGGCGCTGGGCGTTTTGCCTGTTAGTCTGACAAAAAGCCAGTTCCAAACCTGGCAGGAAAAAGATAGCGTCGAGATCAGATTTGCGGAAATTGGCCAGAGTCGCTCTGGCAAGCCCAAACTCTTTTCCAAGGAAAAGGAAGAAAACACAGCAGGTGATAGCCTCATCGCCGTCATGTCTACACCTATCGGTTACCGTGGGGGCAACTCTCATACTGGCGATCGGCAGGATTCTCTTTGGTCATTAACGACCAGCGCCCGGATTCGGGTGCAGGAGCTTGATGGCAAACCTGAAGGAATTGATCTTCACGGCGAATGCAGTTCGACTTCCAAGACTGCTCTCATGGAATGGGCTGGAGATGAGCTCACCGAAGAAGAATTCGAGGAGAAGAGGTGTTGGGATGTGTTTCCCGGTAAAGTGATTATCGAAGGGCGGATCGCACAAGGAGCAGCGGGCGGAATGGGATCTGGCACTCAAATGATTGCCACGATTCCAGTCAACACTTGGTTCCGGACCAGTTACTCCGGCCGCCGATACGGCGCCCCCTCCGCCCACTACTACAAATGGGATGGGAACCAGGTATTAGCTGTGACCTGGGATGAGCGCCAGATTCTAGAGGCCATGGACGACGATGAAATCGTCCAGTTTGTGGCCAACCAACAAGAGGCAAACAAACCCCTTCATCCAGTACTAGCCCCACTCCCAGAAAGTAGTCTGGGAGACCTCTTTGTTTGATGGTTTCGATGATGACAATAACGACGCTGAAAAAGCTAACACCCAAAAAGCATCCGAGGAGATGACAGTGAATATCCCTGTCTCACTTCTCAAGCGACTCATGGCAGATTCCAATGACATGGACGCTGTCATGGACGCAAACGATCTATTAAAGTAAAAGGGCTCAGCGCTTTCAGGTAGGGTCATATGCTTTTCTACCAAACAGCATCGACTTGGTCTGGTAATAGACCTATCAACCAAGTCAACTTCTCCTCCGATCGATTGCATCTGGTGGAGCAACCATGGTTAATGCCCGCACCGGCACCAGTGCCGAGCCGTGATTAAAGCGTGTTACTAAACTTCTTAAAGAACCTATTTATTCTTTGACCTTGTCGAAACCGGAAGGGGAACTGTGGATTTGCTTGCCTTTGGCAGCAACGCGCCGCTTCATGCGAGCGATTCACACCCCTTCCGGATTCACCTTTTCACTTCACCACCCTGCCAATCAAACGGGTGGGGGACTTGCTCGGACAGGCGCAGGTTCTCATGCTCAACCGGTTGGCAGAGTAGTGCAGTCAATTCCCCAATACCCGCTCTCAATCTTCACTCCATTCTCGAAACAGCTATGTTCTCCACCACACCTCCCCACACCTTGCTTTCTGTTATAACGTGTTATAACATACTCCCAAAGGAGGCCTCATGCTACAAAAAGTCATCAAAGTCGGTAATTCTCTAGCCATCACCATTCCCAAGGCATTTCTCACCAAACACAACATCAAAGCTGGGGACAATTTGGTGGTCCACTCACAAGAGAATCAGCCAGTCATCTCCATGTTTGCATCCAAACAGGCAGCCGAAGAATACGTCTCCGGAGAGTTTGTCAGTGCAGTAGACAAATTCACTCAAAAAAATCTTCCCTTGCTCAAAAAACTAGCCGATGCCTAAAACCAGTTTTCTCTCTCCAGAAGAAATCGTCGTGCTTCATAACCGAATTCTTGGCCTCACCAAGGGTGAAGCTGGTGTAAGAAGTTATGACCTTCTAGCTTCAGCCGCAGCCAGACCCCAAGCAACTTTTTCAGGCCAAGATCTTTATCCTGACATTTTTCACAAAGCCGCAGCTTTGATGCACTCAATCATCTTCAATCACCCCTTTGTTGATGGAAATAAACGAACCGCTATTTCAGCTGCTGGAATTTTTCTCAACCTCAACGGTTTTCAGACAAACTTTCCCACCAAGAACACTTTCAACTTTGTGCTTAACGTTACTACCAAGCATTTGGCAATAGAAGACATTGCCAAGTGGTTCCAAGCTCACTCCACACAAGATCCAGCTCAGTTCTCAAAGTAGGGGACTCACTCCACCAACAACTCTTCCAACTCCACCACACCACCTCGATTCGGATCCAGCTTCTCCGCCACGCTCAGATACTCTCTCGCTTCTTGTTTGTTTCCCTTCTGCCAATGATACTCCGCCAGCTTCACATACGCCGGCACATAACCCGGTTGCAACTCCAAGACTTCTTCCCAAAATACTATTCGCTGTTCCAATTCATCTTTCTTGTACATCACCACTGGATCCACCGTCTCCGCCCCTAGTACCCGTGGTCTCTCACTCTTGGTCTGCAACACCACCACACTAACCATCGCCCCCATGCTTCCAGCTATCACCAGTACTCCTACAAGTATCGCATTTCGAGCTCTGTCTTGAGTTCTTAATTTACTCAGCCTTTTGTGAACATTCAACGATTTTTTACCGTTTTCATCAGTCCGTTTGGCTTTATTCCCGCGCATGGTATTGTATGTCTTCGCCATACCCTTATCTTATCTTATAAATCTCTCGCCAAACTCTCAATCACCACTTGGCCACTCACTATTCATCAGTTCATCCGCCGAAAGCATCTCTCTCGCCAACGCCGTCGCATCCTCATTTTTCTTCAATTCTTGATACACCGCTTCCGTCACAAACGGCACAAACGGATGTAGTAACTTCAAGAAAGTCACCAGTCCCACCATTAATTCTTCATCACTTAGCTCACCTTGCTTGTTTTGCTCAATACACTCATCACAAAACCAATGCCAAAACTCGTTATACACCGTCTCGGCCGCCATCCCATATCTATGCCCCGCCAGCTGCTTGGTCACATTACTTGCAATCTTGTTTAGTTTTTTCTCAAATCCATCTCCTTGTTTGGGTCTTTGGTGCTTTGAA
>CAYNFZ010000008.1:0-1131 GCA_964396725.1 uncultured Pseudomonadales bacterium | reverse complement strand
GATTCGAAGCAAGATATATCTTGCTGAATTCCAAATCTTATTCGTCAAATTCCTCATCGCCCGGAAATCTTGCTCTCCTACATTCTTATCCAAACCAGCCGAAGATCGTATCACCAGCGCCATCCGCAACGCATCCGCTCCATACTTTTCCACCACATCCAAAGGATTCACCGCATTTCCCTTACTCTTGCTCATTTTCTGCCCCTTCTCATCTCTAATCAGCCCATGCAAATACACCGTCTCAAAAGGCACCCCGTCGGTTTTGTACAACCCCATCATCAACATCCGCATCACCCAAAACATCAAAATATCATAAGCCGTCTCCATCACGCTGGTGGGGTAGTACTTCTCAAAATCATTCTTCTTTACCTTAAGCGTCACATACGGCCACTGAGAACTAGAAAACCACGTGTCAAAAGTATCCGTCTCTTGAATATAGTCATCTCCAGGTGAAGTAGGGGACACCACAAATTTTGCCCCAATTGGCGCCTGCAAGCTCTGCAAACCTGCCCATATCTCCTCCAACTCATACTCCTCCAATAACTCGCCCAATCTCCCCACCACTTTCTCTTGTTTCTTATTCAAAAACACCACCTCAATTTCCAAGTTTGAGTTTTGGCCATTGGCATTTGGTGCTTGTTTGATGTTTGATGCTTGATGCTTGGTACTTATCGAGTACCAGATTGGTAATCTTATTCCCCACACAATCTGCCGGCTAATATTCCAGTCTTTCAGGTTCTCCAACCAATGTCTCAAAATCTTATCGTGTCCCGCCCCAACAACCTTGGTTTTCCCTTCATCCAATGCCTCCAACGTCTTTGTCACCAAAGGCTCCACACGAATAAAAAACTGCGGTCGTGGTAGTGGCTCAATCACTCGCCCACAGCGATAACACCTCCCCACATTGTGTACATAACCTTCATCGACTCGCTCCACTGCTCCCAATTCATTCAACTCCTTGATCGATTCTTCTCGAGCAGCCACCACAGCCAGCCTTTCATACCTCTGCCCCACATTCACCATCTTGCCGTCAAACCCCACCACAATCATCGGCTCCACCATTTGTTCCTTGTGTCGCTGCCAGATCTCCCAGTCATTCACATCATGAAAAGGCGTAATCTTGAGCATCCC
>CAYNFZ010000007.1:0-21672 GCA_964396725.1 uncultured Pseudomonadales bacterium | reverse complement strand
CCTCTCCGCCATCAGCCTTCTCTTTTTCTTCTCCACCAAACTCACCTCTCCCCCCGCCACCACTCTAGCCACCACTCTGGCTCTACCTCTCATTGTCAGTCGCACCGACATCCGCCCCGAGAGCATTAGCTACCTGTTCCTAGCTCTATTTTTGATCATCCTCACCGCCGTCACCTCCAACATCCTCTCTCCCAGATGGCTTTTTCTCCTTCCTCTCCTCCAACTCGTTTGGGTCAACACCCACATTTTCTTCTTTCTGGGACTCGCTCTCATTCTTCTTTTCACCGCCGACAGCTTCTTTCACCACTCTCCCTCGAAACACCTCTTTCTTACCTCCTCGCTCCTCACCCTGATTACTTCCTTCATCAACCCCTACGGCCTTCATACCATTCTTGCCCCATTATCCATCGTCAACCAAGTTCAAAAACAAAGTGTCCTCGAAAACTTGAACGTCTTTCAATTTCTGTCCGTCTTTGAAGGCTCGGATTTTGCTCAATTTATCCTGCTCTTTATCATTTCCCTTACCACTCTCGTCTTTTTGCGTCCCCAAACTCGCCCCAAATTCTTTTCTCCTTGGTTAGCTACTACTCTACTTCTGGGGATTCTTGGTACCCTTATGGTCAGAAACATCGCTCTTTTCGGTTACCTCTTTATTCTCGTAGGATCATTCATTATTCACCACAAAACTCAATCTTCTCCCCACCTCCATCGCCGCCTCTATCTTCTTTCGCTAGCCATTATCTTCATTGGTTCCCACATCACTGGTCATTACTACCGCATTAACCCCAAATATCTGGGATTAGGTATCCTCGATCACCAAAATCAAGCCACCGCATTTATCCACCGTCACCAAATCACTGGTCCCATCTTCAACAACTACGACATCGGCGGTTACTTGATCTACCATCTCTACCCCGATACTCTAGTTTTCACCGACAACCGCCCCGAATCATATCCTCACGATTTCTTTACCGCCGTTTACTTTCCCATGCAATCCGACGATCTCGTTTGGTATCACGTCGACCAACAATACCACTTCAACGCCATCATCCTTTCCTATCACGACTTCACCACTCATCTAAAATCGTTCATCCAATCCCGCACCCGAGATCCCGATTGGGTCAAAATCTACCAAGACCAATACGTCATTATCTTTATCAGAAACACGCCCAAAAACCAGCCCCTCATCCACCAATATTCTCCTCCCCATACTTCATGAAAAAATACCTTCTCTTCTTTCTTATCTCTCTCTCTATTTACCTCGCTCGCTCCACCATCTCCGGCCAAGGTGTCTTTGGCGACGGCAACGCCTACTACAGCTACGCCCATACCCTTACCTTCAAAGGCAGCCTCGATTTTCGCCAGATCTATAATCACCTATCCTACTTTCCCGGCAAAAAATACCAATTTAATCGCGCTTTCTGGCGCCAACAACCCACCTCAACCGGCATGCTTCCCAACCAGTGGCTTATCGGTCCTGCCCTCACCTGGCTGCCTCTAATGTTTACTTTTCGAACAATAACATTTTTACTCAATCTACCTATCTCCCCCCTCTCTCTTATTTGGGAACAAATAGCCGGCATTTCCGGGATATTATCTGCAATAACAGGACTATATTTACTCGAACGTACTCTTCTGCATCATTATTCTCCTCGTATCTCCAGCATTACCGTATACATCCTTTTTTTTGCCACCCACTTATTCTTCTACATCGCCTTCGAACCCGTGCTCTCTCATTCCAGCATTTTCTTTTTGGTCTGCCTACTGCTATTCCTGCTCCACCACCAACAAACCAACCGCCTCCAATCCTGGTTCCTTTGGGGATTCCTTCTTGGTCTCATCTCCATCAATCGCCCCAGCGGCTTCACTTTTATTCCCCTTCTGCTTCTCCCCGCCAGCCAACTCGCCTCCCATCGCTCACGCGCCCTTTCCCTGACCACCTCAGCTGCCGCTTTCATTCTCGGCATCACCCCTCAGCTCCTTGTCCAGCACACTCTCTTTGGCTCTTTCTTCTCCCAACCCTACCTCACCGGCTACCACGGTCAAGCCATCTTCTCTTTCCGATTTCTCCTGCCTGCTCTTTTCTCGGCTGAGCGCGGCCTCTTCATCTGGACCCCGATCCTGATCTTGGCCTTACCTGGCCTCTACCGTTTTCTCGCCAGAAACCGAAAATTCTTCCCCATCCTCATCGTTCTTCTCCTTCACCTCTTTTTCGTCGGCTCCTGGAACGGCGTTATCTCCGCCGGTTTCGGCAACCGTTTCTTTATCGAAGTCCTCCCTCTCCTTGCCTTTGGGCTCGCTACCTTTTTCTCCACTCTCAAATCCCGCACTACACTTACCATCCTCACCCTCTCAATTATCTGGAACTTTGCTCTCCTCACTCAATTCTTTCTCGACAAACCTCGTCTTGTCGACCTCCATGGTCTCACCTACACCAACCTCATCACCGGCCAAATCACCACTCCACTTAAATTCATCCAATCCTTTTCACACAACGATCTCCCCACCCTCATCAGAGACCAGATCCTCGACTAACTCACTCTTTCGCCATTTTTTCTTTGCCGTAACCACAACCTCCCCCGCAAACCACATGTAGTACAACACCGGAATAAAAAACAGCATTATCGTTCCCGAAAAAGTCAGTCCCGAAATTATTTCCCCTCCCAAGCCTCGCCACAACGGATTCAATATCGTAATCGGCAACAATCCAATAAAGTTCGTCACCGAAGAAAAAATTATCGGCTCCAGTCTGCTCGACGCCCCATCCGCCACTGCTTCCGGGAAAGGAATTCCTATCTCCACATTGACATTGATCTTGTCTACTATCAGTATCGAATTCTTCACCACAATTCCAAACAAGGCCAAGATTCCAATCATCGCCGGAAACGATAAAAACGTTCTCGTCAAACTAAACAATATAAACACCCCACTAATTGCCAGCGGAATTACCAGCATTACCACCGCCGCTTTGCGGAAAGACCGTAACTCCACCACCAACGTTCCCGCAATCAACACCACCGCAATCCCCATTGCTTGCACAATCGACTGCATCGATTTGGCATTCTCTTCGTTCGCTCCTCCCGTCTCCCACACATACCCTTCCGCCAAATTCAACTCTCCATCAGCAAATTCTTCCAATCTTTACCCCAACTCAGGCACACCATATCCAGGCCCTACAGCCGTCGTCACCGTTATCGCTCGTTCCCCATCCCCACTTCTCGCAACAAGTACCCCTCCCCTATCTTTTGCTTGACGTTTTCAAACTGGAGTAATAATATGCTCGATGACGACCACAAACCCACCCCACCAGTACTTAGAAACCTAGACACTATTCACTATACACCCACATACATGATTCAAGTTTCCAAACTCAAAAAGTCATTTGGTACCACCTTAGCCGTCAACAATTTATCCTTCAAAATCAAAAAAGGCGAAATTGTCGGTTTTCTCGGGCCCAACGGCGCCGGCAAAACCACCATCATGCGTCTCCTCACCGGTTATCTCTCCCCCGACCAAGGCAGCATTACTATCGCCGGTCAAGATCTCCACCACCACCTCCAGGCAGCCCAAAGCAAAATCGGCTATCTTCCCGAAAACAACCCCCTCTATCACGACATGCTCGTCTCCGAAATCTTTGACCTCGTCGCCAACCTCAAACACATTCCCCAATCCAAAAGAAAATCAGCTTTCGACTTTGTCGTCAACGCCGTCTCCATCGACGACGTTTATTACCGCCCCATCAACGAACTCTCCAAAGGTTATCGCCAAAGGGTCGGTATGGCTCTTGCCCTCATGCATCGTCCCGACATCCTTATTCTCGATGAGCCCACCGAAGGTCTCGACCCCAATCAGAGAACCGAAGTCCGTTCCCTCATCAAAGATCTAGCCAAAAACCGGACCATCATCTTAAGCACCCACGTCATGGGCGAAGCCGCTGCTGTTGCCAGCCGCCTCCTCATCATCAACCAGGGTGAAATCGTCGCCGACGGTACTCCCATCGAACTCACTCGCTCCGGGCAAGAAGAAAAAGTCTTAAACCTCGAGCTCGAAGGCGCCCGCATCAAATCCCAGCTCAAAAAACTCCAAGGCGTTATCGATATCCAACTCACCCCCATTTCCACCCAACGCTACCAAGTCCACATCATTTACGACAAATCCCACCCCATCCAACCCCAACTCACCAAACTCGCCGGCACCAACCGCTGGATCATCTGGAAACTGGCTGAACCCGAAAACGATCTCGAGGATATCTTCCACAAATTAACCACCAAATCATGAATCACCACCACGTCAAAACCGTCGCCATCAAAGAATTTCGCACCTACCTCAACGCTCCTACTTCATACATCATCATCATTGTCTTTCTCCTTCTCTGGGAATTTCTCTTTTTCCGCCACGCATTCCTCTTCGCTGAAGCCTCTCTTCGTCTCTTACTCAGCTTCGTACCCTGGTTGTTTATCCTTTTCATCCCTGCCCTTACCATGGGTTCCATCTCCGAAGAAAAATCTCGCGGTACACTCGAAATCCTCCTCACCCATCCACTTGGCATCCTCGAACTCATTCTCGGCAAATTCATCGCCGCCGCCGGGTTTGTGGCCTTCACTTTGGCCTTCATGCTCCCTGTAGCCTACAGCCTTGATCGTTACGGCAACATCGATTGGGGCGTCGTCACCGGCCAATACTTTGCTTCAGTTCTCCTCGGATCTGTCTTTATCTCCCTGGGACTCTTTATCTCCAGCCTTTTCACGAGCCAAATCGCTTCTCTCCTTGTTTCCAGCGCCATTTCCTTTTTGCTCATCATCTCCGGTTTTGAAATCATCACTTTAAGCCTCCCACCCCAGATTGCCACCATCTTCGAACGCTTATCCATTCTCACTCATTTCGATTCTATGTCTCGCGGCGTCATTGATCTTCGCGATCTCTGGTATTTTGGTTCGGCTATAGTCATCTTTATCAGCCTGGCTTCACTCCAGGTACTCAAAATTCGCCACGGCAACCAAAAAGCCGTCTACCGCAGACTCCAACTCGGTACCGCTCTCTTTGTCGCCATCGCCGTCATGCTCAACATCGTCGGTACCCGCATCCCCGGTCGCCTCGATCTCACCCAGAACCGCGATTACCAACTCTCAGATGCCACCAAACAAACCCTCCAATCTCTTGATGACGTCGTCAACATTCAACTTTTTGCTTCAGCCGCACTTCCCACCCAACTCAGCCCCATTCTCCGCGACATCAAAGACCTTCTTCACGACTACCAAACCTATTCCAACGACCAAATCACTCTTGCCGTCAAGGATCCAGCCTCCGATCCCGCCATTCGATCCCAGGCAACCAACCTTGGCATTCGCGAAGTTCAATTTAACGTCGTCGATCAAGATGAGCTCCAATTAAAGCGCGGCTATCTCGGCTTAACCGTTTCCTACGGTGGCCAATCCGAAACCATCCCTCTGATTTCCGACACTTCCGATCTAGAATATCAGCTCACCAGTTTCATCAAAAAACTCACCAGCGCAGATCGACAAACCATTGCTTTCTTAACCGGCCACGGAGAAAAATCTCCCACCCTCAACTATTCTCTTCTTACTCAAGAACTCGAGAAACTCTACCAAATCCAAGAACTCAACTTAGAAAAAACTCTCGAAGAAGCCCCCTCATCCACCCCTTTTGCCAACATTAGTGCCCTTGTCATCGCTGGCCCCACCTCACCCATCGAGTCACCAGAACGCCAGCTTATCGCCAACTACATCGATCAAGGCGGATCAGCTCTGTTTCTTCTCGATGGCGTCACCGTTAACCAATCTCTCCTCTCCGCCACGGTCAACAACCACAACCTGGCTGACTTTGTCGCTACCTTTGGTATCCAACTTAGCCAAGATCTGGTTTATGACCTGCGCTCCAACGAAATGGTCAATTTCGGCGCCGGTCCAGGCATGACTTATCTACTGCGCTATCCTTTCTGGCCCCGCGCTCAAGCCACCAACGCCACTTCACCCATTACCGGCAAGATTCGCTCCCTAGTTCTACCCTGGCCTAGTTCTATCCAATTCCTTCCCGAAATTCTTGAACAAAGAGGTTGGACCGCTACCAATCTCTTCGCCACCTCAGAAGCTGGCGGTATTCAAACCTCAAACTTCAACATCCGCCCCGACCAACAACTTCTCACCACCGACCTGTCTGTTCACTCTCTAGCCGTCAGCCTCATCGATCAACAATCAAACCCCGAAGCTAGTTCCCGCATCGTTGTTATTGGTGAATCGGACTTTCTCACCGACGATTTTGTTACCTCCAGCGCCGAGAACCTAGCTTTCGGTTTAAGCTCCCTCAACTGGCTCACTCAAGAAGAATCTCTCGCCCAACTCCAACTCAAACGCCGCCAAGCCAACCCGCTCATTTTCCAAGACGAAACCCAGCCCCAAATCGTCAAATACGCCAACCTCGTTCTCGCCTTTTCTATCCCCTTCATCTTTGGCGTTTCTCACCTCCTCAAACGTCGCAATCTCAAAAAGTTCAAATACGCTTCCTGACATGAACAAGCTCACTCTGTTCTTTCTTGCCGCCATCCTTATTATCCTCTCCCTCATTGCCCTTGCGCCCTACCTCGGATCTTTACTCCCACCAACCCGTCTCTCTCCTCCAAATTCCACCTTCCCCATCATCGATCCAGAATCTCTTACTCAAATCACCATCACCTTTTCTGACCAGTCAGTCACTCTCACTAAATCCTCTGATTCCTGGACAGTCAATGACACTTACCCAGTCGATTCCGATCTCCTCAATCAATTACTCACCTACCTGGGCGACCTCCATGCTTCTTCCTCCAATCTCGTCTCCTCCAATCCCGACAAGCAAGCCACCTTCAACCTCACACCCGAGACTGGCATCAGTCTCACCCTCACCTCCCCCGATCTATCCCACCACCTCATTATTGGCGAAGGCACTTCACCTAGCACCTTTTTCTTCCGTCAACAAAACCAACCTCAAGTCTACCAAGGCTCAGGCCAAATCTTGGCCGTTCTCGAACCTTCCCTGTCCACCTGGCGTAGTAAAGTCATTACCACCATTTCACCCACTCAAATCAGCCAGATTAATATCACCACCCCCACCGGTAACCTCTCCCTCATCAAACAATCAGACAACACCTGGCATGCCACCCAGCCCAATCGAGAGACCGCTCTGGAAGAACTCACCTCAGACCGCCTACTCCATGCCCTTGACCCACTCACCGCCGCCACCTTTGCTCAAGATGAACAAGCCAACCAGTATTTAAACCTTTTTCCCAAATCCACCTTCACCGTGTTGGACCCCGATGGCCAACCTCTCCTCACTCTCTCCTTGGCTTTCCACCCAGATCAGCAGCAATGGTGGGCCCAAACCTCTGCCTCCGATCAAGTTTTCTCCCTAACCACCCTCACCGTCAACCAGCTTCTCCTCGATCCCGCCGAAATTTTTACCCAATAATTCTCCCAACTCGAAAAAGCCCTTCCTACTTGCTACACTCAATACATGTATCCTGCGAGTCGCTTTTCCGAAGCCGTCGACGCCATCAAGACCAGAACTACTCTCGAAGCCGTCGATTTCCGTCTTAACCACGGCACCAGTCCCAACCCAGCCAAAACCACCGGAGCCCGCTTCATCCAACCTCGCACTTCCGTCAACACTCTTCCTGTCTATGACGATCAAGGCAACCTTTTTGCCGGCTCCATCATCGGTCGAGCCGACACCGCCGTCTCCGTTCCCGCCAACACCGGCCCTGGCACCATCATCCAATTCCAAAACAACCGTCGCCAAACCCAGTATGCCATTGTCCAAAAAACCAAAAAAAAACGCATCCAAGTTAAAAAAATCTCCCCCAACCAATACTCCGACCTAATCACCAAACATCCCCACACCGACGTCGTCTCTGTTGGCGAGGAACACCTCGGCCCCATTTCTTCTCGCTCTGGCATCCTCCGCTCCCTCTTCGACGCTCTTGATCCCACCGAAACCATCTTCTTTAAATTTGTCCTCAAATTACTTCTTGGTAACATTTTCGAGCTCGAGTCCGTCTGGGAAGTTTTTATCATCCTCTACTTTCGTCTTATGCTCATCGCCGGGCTCATTATCCTAGCCAGTTATCTCCTCCTCAACCTCTTCTAGCCCTCCAACATATGCAATCATCTGCCAACCTACGGGAACTTTCCGAAGCCCTCCGTCTCAAACGTTCTAAACTCTCTGCCGATATCAGAACCTTACGTTTCATCAACCAACCCATCCTTATCGGTAAATCAAAAAACACTGCTCCCGACCATTCCCTCCTCGCTAGCTCTCTTTTGATCCTCGATTCCGCCAGTAACATCATTTCCCGCCTTAAAATCCACCACCTTCCCCCTGGTAAAACCGCCGACGACCTCAAGCCAGGCACCATTATTAAATTCACCAATCGTTATCACCAACTATCCTATGCCATAGTCTCTCAGGTTCCTGGAATCTCTTCCTCCGCCCGTAACTACCTCCGCCTTCTCTCCTCACCTCCTTCCTCTCAAACTCTAGCATCCAAGCGACATCTTCATCTCTACTTCACCGCCACCGAAATCTCTCAAGCTCAGCTAGTCGCCGCAATTATTCTCGACCCTATCAAAGACATTATCATTCGCCTCGGCTTGCTTTTCATGGTCATCATTATTATCATCCGCTTAATCGAAATCATCTTTCAAGCAGATTTGATCTAAAAACCCCATTCCCAACCATCAACTATTACACTAAACCTTGAACGTCAGAATCGAACCAGGCTGGAAACAAATTCTTGAACCAGAATTCTCCAAACCCTACTTCCAAGATTTAACTCGTTTTGTCAAACAAGAATACCAGCAGTCCACCATATTTCCTCCTCCCCAACACATCTTCCGCGCCTTTGACACCTGCCCCTTTAACCAAGTCAAAGTCGTCATTCTCGGTCAAGATCCCTATCACGGTCCAGGCCAAGCCAATGGCCTCTGTTTTTCCGTTCACGACCACATTCACTTTCCCCCTTCCCTCCAAAATATCTTCAAAGAACTTCATACCGATATAGGCAAACCCATCCCCACCACCGGCAACCTTGATCATTGGGCCCAACAAGGCGTCCTCCTCTTAAACGCTACCCTCACCGTTCGCGCTCATCAAGCCGGCTCTCACCAAAAAAAAGGTTGGGAAGAATTCACCGATGCCGCCATCCAAAAACTATCCTCCGACCAAAAACACTTAGTCTTTATGCTCTGGGGTCGATACGCCCAAAACAAAGGCCAAGTTATCGACCCCACCCAACACCTCATCCTCCAAGCCGCCCACCCCTCTCCTCTCTCCGCCCACAACGGCTTCTTTGGCTGCCGCCACTTTTCTCAAGCCAATGTGTATCTCGCCTTAAACGGCAAAGAACCTATCGACTGGTAATTCAACTTAACCAACCTATTCAAGACATCAATATTTCTCACTTCAATCTCAAAAAATCCCACTTCTCCCCTCTCACCTCAAGATTCGATTCCAAACCCCTGATATAATCAAATCACCATGAAACTTCCACCCCGAGGTTTGTTAATATCTTTCCTCATTATTATCTTATCCTCACTATTGGTTTACCAAACCGCCGTTTACTTTTCCCAGCCTCCTCACACCTTATCTCTTGCCTCATCACCTCCACCCACCCCACCTACATCCTCTCCTCTTCCCCTAGCCTCCTCTAATCCCACACTTTGGGTTACTTACCACCACCCATCCCTCAACCTCTCTTTCCGCCACCCCAACACTTGGTCGATCCAACCCATTTCTCTTTCTGGAATAGCTTCTTCCCTAGTTACCGAAACCTACTGGACGTTATCCAGTACCCATGCTCTGGACCAATCCCCTCCCTCTCCCGCTACTCTTGAATTCGTCCTCCTCGATCCTCAAAAAAATAAAAACCTCGCCTCTCTCACCGATTGCACCAACCAGCTTATCAACTGCCAACCAGTTACCTATAATCATATTCCTTTCCAGCAAATCACCATTCCCAACTTAAGCCCAGGTCAAGGAGAAATCCTCTTCACCACCTACCAACAATTCTACCTCCTTATCGTCATTACCCTACCCTCAGGTTCACCACCAACATTAAATTCAACCATTCAACAAATTCTCTCTAGTCTCTCCTTATCATAAAATATGCACCTTCTTCCCGAACTCTCACCCACCGCCCTCAAACACATCTCTTCAGCCTTCTACCATCAACTCAACCAGGCCCACAACCACCAATCGTCCAGCCTCAGTTTTCTCCTCCACCCCATCCCCACCCCACTTGTCCCACCTCCCCAATCCCTCCAAATTCTCACCATTGGTGGCACCAATGTAAACTCCACTCAAGCTACCATTTCCCACCACCACCTTCACCTTTCCTCCATTCATCGTCATCATCTTCTCCCTCTCCACACCGCCACCGATTTTTTCCGTCTCATCTCCTCTCACCTGCACCCTCAAACCCGCCATCTAGCTCTCAACCTCGCTTTTCCCTTACGACCCGTTATCTCCACCCATCAGCTTCTAGACGGCCTTCTTACCACCGGCGTCAAAGAACATCAACTTCGCGGTCTCGACCAAGCGCCCATCTGCCAACAACTCACCCAATACCTCTCCAAGCACCATCCTCCCATTACCGCCACCTGCGCCAACGACATCATCTGTCTCGGCCTTGCCTCTCTGCAACCCACCACCCAAGCTTCTCACATCGCCTTGGTTCTCGGTACCGGATTCAACTCCGCTCTCGTCTCTTCCGAATCCATCATCAATCTTGAATCCGGCAACTTCTCTGACTTTCCCTTTCCTTCCGCCTTTCGTCACGTCGACCAACAATCACATCACCCCGGTGCCCATCTTCTCGAAAAAGCCACCGCCGGTGCCTACCTTCACTTGCACTACAATCATCTCGCCCCTCTCCATCACCTTCAGCCCGCTTCGGTTTCCTCCACCCAAAAACTCGCCCACCTTGCTACTTCTTCGTCCTCCGGCCAGCCTCTGGCCTCTGCCATCTTCCACCACTCGGCTCAATTAGTCGCCGCCCACCTCCACGCCCTCATTACTTTTGTCGATCACTCTCCGGTACCCATCGCCGTCGAAGGCAGTCTCTTTTCTCAAGCACCCTCATACCCCGACCAAGTTTCTATTGCCTTGGCCGCACTTGGACTCTCTCCCGATTCATACACTTTCTCCTCGATTAAACACTCCTCCATCCTCGGCGCCGCCCGTTTATTCAACCCCGGTCTTTCCCTCGCTGGCTCATCATCACTCCTGCCATTATCACCCCCATCAACACAAACGCCGACAGCGCCATCATCGGAATCGTAATATATCCCCACGTCACTCCAAAATTGTCCGCACACGAGGCTGAATACCCCACCACCGAACATTCAGTTATTTCACTCACCCAACCCCGTTGCAGCAAATAGTGATACAAAGCGATCACTCCACCAATTCCCGACAGAGTCATCACATATGGCGCCACTTTTTTATCTTTATTTCCTACCGCCAACGCCATCATCGGCACTTGTGCATACATAAATATCCGCTGAAACCAACACAATTTGCACGGCACATAACCAGCCACTTCCGAGTAAAACAAACTTCCCATAGTTGCCACCACCGCCACCACCAGCCCGGCCAGTAATCCCCACTGCGACCACATTCCTCTTATCCATTTCTCCCCCGGCAACAGCTTATCCTTCGTCACTCCTTTTGCCCACCTTACTGCCACCACAAACCCAACCACCATCACCACGTTCGCCGCCACCGTCACCCAAGACAGCCATCCATCAACTTGTTCCACCAACATATTCACCTCCACACTTCATATTTGAACTTCCCTAATAAGCGAGCTACAATTGTAGCAATGACCGCAATCCAAAACTGGATCAAATCCAACAAACTCGCCTCAGCACTCCTGGTAATCGTGGCCTACTTTCTCTTCAGTCAGTCATCCCTCGGCCATTTTCCCCTCACCCTCCAAAGAATCACTGCTCCTTCATTCAATTCTAAATCCGCCTATGGCGAAGCCGTTGGTATGGACATGGCCATGGAGGAATCAATCGAAATGGGCCGTGGTGTTACCACCAGTTCTATCGTCCCTCCCGTGCCTCCAATAGACGACGTTGCCCCCACCGACAGTCCTGACCGCCTGGTCATCAAAGATACTAACCTCTCCATGGTCGTCAACGACGTCGCCAACACCATTTCCCTAATCGAACAACTCGCTACCCAGCACGGTGGCTTCCTCGTCAGCTCCAATCTAAACGTCCCCGAAGGCGCCAGTTCCGGCACCATCACCATCAGAGTCAAAGCCGACCAAAGGTCACAGGCCCTTTCCGCCATTAAACAACTCGGCGTCCGCACCGTCTCCGAATCCGTTTCCGGCCGGGACGTCACCGATCAGTACGAAGATATCGCCGCCAAACTCGAAGTCCTCGAAACCACCAAAACCAAATTCGAAAGCTTCATGGATCAAGCCGTTAAAATTCAAGATCTCCTCCAAGTCCAAAGAGAACTCATCAACCTCCAATCCCAAATCGACAATCTCAAAGGCCGTCAAGAATATCTCCAAAAATCAGCCGACCTCACCAAAATCACCGCTTACTTATCCACCGACGAACTCGCCCTTCCCTACACCCCCGATACCGTCTGGCGACCCCAAGTCATCTTCAAACAAGCCGTCCGCTCCCTTATCACCACCTTCCGCTCTCTCGGCAACCGCCTCATCTGGCTCGGCGTCTACGCCGTTATCTGGGTTCCACTGCTTCTCCTCGCTTTTATCGTCTACAAACTTCGCTCTCGTCGATCGTCCCTCCCAGCCTAATTTCCCTCTTGAGTTTTTTTCCAAATCCCCTATTATTATCACTGCTCAAAGATAATTCTTTGAATAGTACTTTAACTAACACAAAACACCCGATCTCAATTTCTCGTTGACCGGTCCGACCTCAAGCTAGCTCATTTCTGAGAGGTTATTTGGAATCATCCCTCCCGCAGGGGGTTGATTCTCATGGATGCACCTCATGGCTGTTTCATCCCAGGGCGTCACTACAGCTTTGCTTCACTTCAGACGCCAGCCGTTATTACCTCTCTATCAAGGTGAAGCTACTTCCCCTCCCCCTAGAGGTGGCTTCACCTAGTCTTCCTTTGTCGACAAGCGGGAAGTGTAAAAAGGCACAAAACCGTTCTTGAGAGCCCCAAGTTTGACAACACTAGGCTTCGTGATGATAGCTCTCCATCTCGTTGGCCGTTTTCGCGAAAAAATCACATTTCCCGCTTGTTCCAGGCATAATCCCTCTCCCCTCGGAAGTAGGGTAGTTATCTACCTTACTTCCTACCACCATTCCAGTAGTTACCAAGATGGGCTGCACCGCTTCCACGAGTACCTACCCAACCTTCACGAAGCTATCCCGGAAAACCTACGACCCTATTCTTGAACCACAGTCAACCAAGGGTTCTGCCCGTCTTACCTTGGTTGACTGTCAACCAACCACTACCGAAAGGATGTTACCGGTGTTTTGTCCCCGTTATCGTAACGCCCGCCGCGGGTCGCGAGACGAACCATTAGGTTCCCTCGAAACATCTTTATTTCTTCTTCGACCTCGCGCGCGGGCTTTCCTTTTTTCACATCAGTCTCATTCACCCCTTAAGATTACTTATCCCTTCAACCCAAAACCCCAGCCAAAGCCGGGGTTTTGTGTCTAGCTTCACCAACCTAATTATTTTTTCTTGATCGCCAATTTACGTGGCTTGGATCCTTCTGACTTTTTAAAGGTTATCATCACGACTCCGTTTTCCACTACGGCTTCAGGTTCATGAGAAAAGTCAATCATTCCTGGTACCGCCACTTTGTAAGAGTAGCTCCATGAAGATTTACTATAATGCTTTTTCTTTTTATCCTCTTCCTCTTCCATTTTATTGGCTCGGATCAGCAATACTCCCTTCTCAAAGGTCATATCGATATCTTCCTCAGCCACACCGGCCACATTAGCCTTTACCACCACCTCGTCATCAGTCTCATACACATCCAAGTCTCGCGAACCTCCCCAAGCCGACAACATATCCTCGTCCCACAAATCAGGCCACTGCGACAGCATCGAAGAAAAAGGTCTCCATCTTACAATCGCCATTTCTCTCACCTCCTCTCTAATCATTTAGCACTAACTATTAATGAGTGCTAAGCATAATATAATACACCTCGAATTTTCTGTCAATTCTTGTCACAATACCTCCATGTTATCTCTCTCCACCAAGCAAACCTTAATCACTCTCTCCACTATATTAATCCTCTTCTTCGCTCTTGGTTTCAGCCTCTATTCCCTCACCACCCCCGACCAACTATTTAAAACCCAGATCATTGGCCAGTATCTCGGGAAATTAGCCTATTTGTTGCTTTTTCTCACCCTTTTACCTGGCATCGCTAAACGTCTCTCCCTCTTTCCGATTCTTGTTCGCACTCTCATGCCCCTTCGTCGCCAACTCGGTAATGCCATGTATATCATCGGCCTTGCTCACTGGATCGTAATCGACCTTACTCCCCGACTCGCTACCTACACCTTTCCTTACCGCTATCTTACCCCCACCCAGCTCGCTGGCCTCATCCTTCTTCTCACACTTCTACCCTTGTTCCTTACTTCCAATGACCGCAGCCTCCGTCTCCTCAAAAAAACCTGGAGCCGACTCCACAAACTGGTCTATCTGGGTCTTGTCTTTCTCCTTCTCCACCTCATCTTCCAGGCTTCAGGTTGGTCCCTTCCCCTTGCCGCCTTCCTCTTTCTCGAAATCATCTCCTACACCAAATCAATTCTTGCCCGTTCCTCTTCCAATCAATAATCAAATTTTATGTTCATGGCTCTCCACACCCAAACCATCACTTCCATATTCTTAAATTTTCTTTTTGCTCTCGGCGTTATTCTCGCCGTCGCCGGCTTCATCACCGGTCTTAAATTCCTCACCAACACCCTGCTTCTCTCCGAGTACCCTCTGGCAGCCTACGAAGAAAACTGTTCCCTTACTCAAATCAAACCCATCTCACCTCCAGGTGTCCTACCCGATTCCCCCACCAGCCCAGACCTCAATCAAGCTCTGCACACTTGCCAAGATCAACTAATCCGCCGCCGCCAAATCCAACAAATCCAGGACGCCACCCATTCCTTTGGCCTCCTCGCCTCCGGCATTGTTCTCTTTCTTCTCTTCCACCCCAAAAGCCACTTAGCCTCCCAGCTGGCCAATTAGCATGCCTTCCATTACCAGTCGCTACTACCAAGTTCTCGACAAAAAGCTCCATGTGGCCCAAGTCGGCCACGGACCCAGTCTTGTTTTCATCCACGGCTGGAGCAACAGCTGGGTTGGCTGGACTCTACTCGCCCACCAGCTTAGTTCCCATTACACCGTCTACATGCCCGACATGCTTGGCTTCGGCGACTCCGATTCCCACCGTCACTACAATCTAAATACCCAAACCAAATACCTCTCCACCTTCATCCGCCAATTCTGCCCCCAACCCGTTGCCATAGCCGGTGCTTCCTTGGGCACCGTCGTCACCGCCCATCTTATCCACACTCATCCCCACATCACTTCCCGCACCATCTTAATTGGCGCCATGTTTTCTAAATTAAGCGTCGGCCGCGCCAAAGATCTCTACGGCAAAATTCTCCGCCTCTCCCACAAATACCGTTCCACCCAAACCTTGCTTGGCAAAACCATCAAAGCCCGCTACACCGCCTACTTCGTCGAGAAATTCCTAAACCACGCCTACCACTTCGATCGTTCTTTAGTCGACAAATACAACTTACCCGGCAGAAGTAAAATGAGCGAGCGCTGCTATGTCGAAATGGGCATCTCTGCCTACCGCTTCAACCTCGAGTCATTTCTCAAAACCACCAAGCACCCCACCCTTATCATCTACGGCGCCAACGAACGCTACGTTACTCCGGATTTTGCTCACCAAATCATGAAAAAACTCCACAACCCCCACCTCAAGCTCCACATCATTCCCCAATCGGGCCACAATCCCGCCTATGAACAACCAGCCCGTACCCGTCGAATTATCCTTGACTTCCTTGCTTCTTCTTAGCCGGTTTCAATTTATTCGCCCACCTTACTGCTCTTTCTGACCGATGGAACAAAAACGAGCAGGTCGTTGCCGTTACAAATACCACAAAAGCAAACCAATACGCCCCGTACTCTATAGAAAAAGGTGGTTCAAACAAAAAATAACTCCCCATATGCACTACTAGAGATAATCCCAATAAAAGCTTCACAAATCGCAAAAACTCCCGTTCTTTCAAATCGGTACTCCACGCTATCAAAAACTTCACCAACCCCACTCCTACAGCCACCAATAGTATCAGCAAAAACTGCCACCTACTCATCTCCACCTGCAACGGCACAAACACATTTATATGTGCCACCACCGTCATCAACAGCATTATTCCACCAAACAACACCGCGTGGGTCAGCCAGCCATGAAAATATTCCGAGTGTTCAAACAAATCATACAAAGGATCCCTTTCCAGTTTCAAACTAAATGTCTTGGTCAACGAGTGAATCACAATAAAAGCAAACAAATACAGCATAACCAGCGATAGAAAAGTATCAATTAAAAACATTTGCGTTACACTCACCTCAATCTCCAGCCACCGCTGTAGCAAAAAAAACAAAAAACTCTTCGCCCACACAAAAAACAACGGAAACACCACGAATCCATACATAAACTGCACCAGATCCAGATGCAACATCTCTCTTTTCCCGTTGTATCTATACATAAACATCGCCGTTAATAACGTCAATATCGGTATCATTATCAGCATTATTCCCATAGCTACTCCTTCAGTCCTACCATTAAATCGGCCACGTTCGAATCTAGCCTACCTGTACTAATTCCACCCCCTACCTGCTTCCAGAAATTACTCGCATCATTGTTTTCCACAAACTCATCCACATCCACCCCCTTCTCCTTTGCCATCTTTCGAGTCAAACTATCACCCACCGCCCCCGCATAATCAGTCAAATCCACTCCATCACTCGCCACCGCCACTACCACTTCCTTATCTCCAATTCTCTCCACCGCCCCCAGCACCAATTCCTGATTTCTTCCTCCCTTACCACTTCCCACTACTTTCACCGTCGTCTCCCCTCCCATAACCACTGCCGTATTCTCCTTCAACCCACCCACCAACTTTCTTCCCACTTCTCGCGCTTCCCCTTGAACAAACTCATCTTTCTTCATCACTTGGTACCCCAATTCCCCGGCCTTCTCTGCCATTGCTTCCACTGCATGCGCATTATTCAACATCAATATATTATCCACTCTCTCAAACAGTACTTCATTCTTCGGTGTTTCTTGAAGTTGACAATCATCTATCCCGCACTTCTCCAACACTCGGTATTTCTCCAATATTTTCCTGGCATCCACCACCGTGGTTTTGTCTAGCACCGTCGGGCCAGATGCAATCACGCTCAAATCATCTCCGGGTACATCCGAAAAAATCATCGCCACCATTTTTGCCCCGTTCGCCTGCTTCACCAACCAACCACCTTTTACTTGACTCAAATGCTTGCGGATAGTATTCATTTCTTCAATCCCTGCTCCAGCCTTCATTAACTCCTGCGTCATCTGCGCCAACACTCCACAACTCATTTCGTATGGATAGCACATCATTGCCGAACCACCCCCAGTGATCACCACTATCACCACATCATCCGGCTCAGCTTGATTCAACAACTCCAGCATTTTTTTAGTTCTCACCACATTCTCTTTCATCGGTATCGGATGTGTACACTTGCCGCACTCAATTGCCCCAAAGCTTTCATTCTCTGTCGACAGCACCAATCCTTTCTCTATCCGTTTTCCCAGTATCTTATCCAACTCTTCTGCTACCGCCCCTGCCACTTTTCCCATCCCCACCACATACACCTTGGTATAATCACCCAGGTCATATCGCCTATCTTTCACCACCAACTCATCCCCATCCAGTCGCACTCGTTCTCTCATGACTCTCTCAGCTTGAATCGCTTCCAAACCCGCATTCACCACTTCTAACGCTTCCCGTCGCAACTTATTCTTCGCCAACTCATCAAAATTCCGGATTAACATCCATCCATTATACTAACAGCCACCCACCCAACCCAACCATCAACAATCCCAACGCCAACTTCATCCACTTCTCTGCTTTATGTCTCCACTCCGACAACTCCACTACCTTCTTACCTTTCCACACCATCACCAGCAGCACCATTAATGGCAACACAAACAGTAAGTTGTAATACATAAAATATCCAGTCACCAGTATCGCATTCATCCCCGATTGCGCCAACACCGTCGCCGTCCCCACATACAGCGGTAACGAGCAAGGCGTTTCCAGCGCCGTCACCAACACTCCCAACCCCACCGTCGCCGACAAACTCGACTTCTCCACATACTTCATTAGCCTATCCTTTGAAACCGCAGGAATCTCCAAATGTGGCCCCACTTCCGGCCAGAAACAATCCTTTATCTGCACCAATCCCAACCCCACCAACCCACTGCCGATCACTCGATTCACCCATCCAAAATATACCGATTCATGAAACCAACTAATCGTCTGATAAAACACCAACCCAATCAACAAATAAGTTACATACACGCTGGTAATATAAGTCACTCCAATCTTGACCGCATCCCTCGGCCGTTTGGCAAACACAATCAAATACCCCAGCAGCAGTAACAGCATTCCTATCGCGCACGGATTTATCCCATCCACCAATCCCGCTATCGTTACCAACGGAAACGATACCAGCGATCCATTCTTAGCTAGAAAACAACCAGCTGCCGTACATTCTCCCATAACGCCTGATTTTCCCTGATCAAACTCCAGATCTCAACCCCAGATTTCCATCTTCAAACCACAATCCTTTTCCAGTCTTCTTTATAATATTGAAGCTATGAAAGGACTCCCTAAATTTTCACCCATTTACTTCAATCGATACGATCAGCATCCAGTCAAGTTCAACCCCTTTAATCCCCAATCAACAAAAGTTGCCCAAGATTACATCTCTGCCTTAAAAAAGGTACTTCAAAAACCTCATATTCACATCATTCACAGGGGATCAACTGCTTTTAAGATTAGCGGCAAAGGAGATATCGAGATTGGCATATATCCTACCCAAAAAGAATGGCCAGAAATCCTTAGACTTCTCCAACACCAGTATAAAAAAATCAACAATCTCGAAGACGACTACGCTCGTTTCAACGACACTTTCAGGAACATTGATATCGAAATCATTCTGCTCAAAGGACATGCAGCCACTGTCGACCAAAAACTGCACCACCATCTCCTCTCTCACCCCCATCTATTGGTCGAGTACGAACTTCTCAAACAGAAGTATTCTTACTCAAAACGTGAATATCAAAAAAGAAAAGATCAATTTTTCAGAAAAGTCATTCGCCAACTCCCCAACTAGCCCTTACCCCCTACTCCTCCATCCTTCAACTACCTTTCTTTCGCCGGCATCAACTTGGCATTGAACTTAAACTCTCTCTCTTCTCCACTGGCCGTCTCAAATGACTGTACCCCCGTCACTTGATAGTAACTGATCAGATGATGAGTCAGCGAATCCTGCATATCCCCAATTTCCTCCGCCACTTCCTTGGATTTAGCCCTGATTTCCTTGGCTTCCACCGACTCCATCAAATCCTTCTTTCGTTTCGTAAACTCACTCGCGGCATCTTTAGCTTGCTGCTCATACTCCGAGAGCGCCACATCATTATCCAAAATATTCTTCAGCCTCCCTCGCAAATCTTTTTGCTTTCCCTTTAATTCATCCAATTTCGTCGAAATATTCTGAATCAATCGTTTCGTTGCCTCAAAACTCTCGGCATCTAGAATAGGGGAGTCGCCCATTCCTTCACTCTCGCCCCTATCCCCCGTTGTATCCAACTCAATCTTGGTTACATCTTGACCTCTATCATCACTCATGTTGTCGCTCCTTTCCACCAATTATCTTTCAAATAATATGCTCTATTCAGCTACGATTCAACCATTTCCAACATTTTGCGTTACATTAATATCTACCACAATATCTACGACCCCCTGTCATCCTTACTCCCTCTCCACATCATCTAACCTGGTCAGCCAATTCCAGTTTCAAAAACCTACCCAGTCAAACACCAACACCACCAGCCCCCTCTGGTCTACCACCTCTACAGCCTCACTTTCGTACAGCCAACCACCCCGCCTGCTCAGGCGTGGTATTCTTAGACTATACCCCCAGCTTTACAATTAGCACTCATTAATATATACTGCCAAGCTGCTTAGCAAGCATTACTTTAACCTATGGCCTTACTCTTAACCCAAAAATCCAAACTCCCCAAAGAACAACTCTACCCTCTCGTTCCCATTCGTCATGGAGTCATTTTTCCCCACACCGAATCCATCATCCAATTCGGGCGTCCCAAATCAATCGCCGGCGTCCAAACCGCCTTCCAATCCGACAAAAAAATAGTTTTCGTTTCCCAGAAAGACGCCAAAATCTCCTCTCCCAAAGTCAGCGATCTTTATCAAGTTGGCACTCTTTGCCAGATCGAACGCACCCTCAAAACCGACGGCGAAATGAACGCCTTTGTCCTCGGTCTCAGCCGTGTCCGTATCGAATCAATTAATACCAAAGGAGATTACTACACCACCAAAGTCTCCGAAATTCCCGAAATCGTCGAGGAAAGCACCGAGGTCAAAGCCCTCGTCAAACACTTGACTTCCGAGTTCAAGAAAGCCGTCAACCTAGGTAAAACCGTTGACATCATGAACTTTATGAAATTGATGGGAGGCGTCGATCCAGTTCAACTTGCCGATCAAATCGCCAGTTCCCTAGACGCTTCCACCGAACAAAAACAACAAATTCTCGAAACCCCCCAAATCCGTCACCGCCTTAAACTCATCTCCGGGCTTCTCTCAAGTGAAATCCAAATTCTGGAAATCGAAAGAAATATCGCCTCCAAAACTCAGAAAAAATTCGACAAAAGTATGCGCGATACCGTACTCCGCGAGCGATTAAAAACCATCCAAAAAGAACTCGGCGACGAAGAAAGCGAAGAACACGAAATCGCTTCCCTCAAAAAACAACTCTCCAGAGCTGGTATGCCTCGCCCTGTCCTCAAAAAAGCCTCCAAAGAACTCATCCGCCTCTCTCGCATGAGTCCCCATAACCCCGAGCACAGCTACATCCGTTCTTGGCTAGAAACCTTAATCGATCTTCCCTGGAAAACTCCCCAAACTAAACCCGTTTCCATCAAAAAAGCCGAAAAAGTTCTTGACGACGACCACTATGGACTCGAAGAAGTCAAAGAACGCATCATCGAATACCTCGCCGTTCTCAAACTCAAAGCCATGGCTGCTTCCAAATCCAAATCCCCAAACTCCAAATCCTCCCCCACTTCCCCCACCATTCTTTGTTTCGTCGGTGCCCCTGGTGTCGGTAAAACCAGTATCGGTCGCAGTATCGCCAACGCTCTCGGTCGCAAATTCGTCAAAGTTTCCCTCGGCGGTATGCGTGACGAAGCCGAGATCAGAGGCCATCGTCGCACCTACGTTGGCGCCATGCCCGGACGTATCATCCAGGGACTGCGCAACGTCGGTACCATAAACCCTGTCTTCATGCTCGACGAAATCGATAAATTAGGTAGCGACTTCC
>CAYNFZ010000006.1:19334-22132 GCA_964396725.1 uncultured Pseudomonadales bacterium | reverse complement strand
AACCGACCAAAGTTAACAACATTCTGATTGCTCAAGCTGGAGTCGGGTCGGATCAAATTGGCCGGTTTGATATCACCATCGACGATGACACCAACAGCATTGTTGAATACCGGTGGCAACTTATTGCCATCAACGATCAGCTGGCTAAACCGGATGAAAAATTGGCAGAGTTTATCCAATCTTTTAAAAAAGTGGTGGACAGGAAATACTCCACCATCATTACTAAGTTCAGCTGTGAGCTGACCCATCTTCAGCGGGAGGTGGAAACATCACTGGGCAATCTAGTGGCCGATGCTTTTGCCGCATCGGCCGAGTGTGATTGTATGCTGCTGGGGAGTGGTTCGGTGAGGGTAAAAGCAATGGGGCCGATCGTGACTCTCAAGGATATGCTGGCTTGCTTTCCCTACGACGATACTTTGACTCGCTATACCATTAGCGGTTCTCAACTTAAACGGATCTTTGGCCACATTATGAGAATTGAAAACCGTGACGGTGAAGGCGAATGCTACCAGGTTAGCTCGGGTGTGAGAGCTGTCTACGATGAAAAAGCCAAGAAGCTGAAATCTCTTTCGATCGCCGGCAAGAGGGTAAAAGATAAACAAACGTACACCATCTGTTTACAAGGTTTTCATTTCAATAATTCTTCAGCTTATCTGAATATTTCGGCCACTGAGTTGAACAAAATTGAATGCCCCAAAGTGGTGACTACCTCGGCCCAAGATGTTCTGGAGGAATATCTGCGTAACCATCAGAATTTGACGAGTAAAGTGGAAGGCCGGTTGCAGTTTAGGAGTTGAGTTGAGAGGAGCAGTTTAAGAGACTAACTCATTTTCGATAGTCTGGATTGAGGTGTTCAAACCTTCCAGGTAATCTGGACGAGTTTCATATTGTAGGTTTGTTTTCATACTTGATAGCAGCTCATCAATTTCTAGCTGAGTAACTTGACAGTTATAGAACACCCCAGGGGTGTAATCCTCTCCTCCTTCGCTCAAGCTACCATCGTTCGCACGAGGCTACAGATTGGCACAGCGGAAGGACGCGGTAGACACGTCGGAGACGTTGTAATTTTCAATGAGATTGATTTGGGATGAAAAGATTGATATATTCGGGATAAGTTGAAAAAGTTAATTGGTCTGATACTAGCTGCCCAAGGGGCGGCTTTTTTGTTTGCCCCACAGGCCTTTGCGAAAAGTGGGTGTTGTTCTGGGCATGATGGAGTCAATTGTGGGGCGGGTGCTCAGAGTAATGGGCATGTGATTTGTAATGACGGTTGGACTGGATCGTCTTGCTTGTATAGTGAGATGGTGATGTGCGGTGGCTCGTCGGGTTCGACTTCGACTTATGCGCCGGCTCCGGAGTCGATACCTGTGGCGACACTCTCCCCTACTCCCCGGCCAACGCTGGTTCCAACGCCAAGACCCACAAAAATTCTGGCGCCTAAACCAACTCCGAGATCAACACCCGCACCCACTGAGTTACCTGCGCCGACACAAATGGAAACATCAACCCCAAAAACCTCTGCGACTGAAAATATGTCGACGGCGCCAGCTTCGGAGTCAAATGAACAAGTCCAAGGAGTGCAGACGCAGGAAAAATCGTCTCCGGGAGAGATGCTGGGCACTTTGGGGATACTGGGTAGTATGGTGTTTGGGGGTTACAAATTTTTCAAGAAGAAAATGGTGGGGTGAGGAGTTCTTGCCTGATGGTTTAGGATTTGTCGTCTGTGGGAACTTCTGGATCGACCGGTTCTGGGTCGGCTGAATCAGGCTCTATGGGTTCTGGGTTTTGGCTTTGGTGGATGTTCTGGAGAGCCTTGAGGATGGCGTCGAGTTTGTGGGTGATGGTGTCTAGCTGATCTTGATAGTTGGGTCCAGATGATCTCCGGGGCGCGCGATAGGTTCGGCTGGGGGCGGGGTGGTCGAATCGGCCGGAGGGCCGTTTTTCGTAGCCATTTTTGTCACCGAAACAGTCGTTGCAATAAACTGGCCGGTCTCCTGAGGGAGGAAAGGGCACGGTGCAATCCTTGCCACAGTTGGAACAAACAGCTTGATACTGGGGACGATCGCCACTGTCACGGTCGTTAAAGCGCCTGCCGCTACCACGTTGACTGCTTCGGCTACCGCCGCGTCCGGCACCTCGATTACTGCGTTTGAAATCTTTCATTGTTTCTTCTTCTACTTACAGTTACTGTAAGTGTGTGATTAATGGGAGATTGGTTTCTCTAGTTGTATTATACCCTATAATTTGCTTTTCTAGATAAAGTGAGTGGTTGTTAGATGGAGGGATGCTAGCTTTGACTTGAAGCTTGGTATCTTTTTTGCCTGTCGGCACGACGGCGGTCGTTGTCGGTTAAGTGTTTTTTTCTAAGACGAAGAGATTGGGGAGTGATTTCTAGGAGTTCGTCGTTTTCGAGGAAATCGAGGGCTTGTTCGAGGCTGAATTGGAGAGCGGGGGTGAGCTGGATGACGCCGTCGGAGGATTTGGAACGCATGTTGGTGAGTTTTTTGCCTTTGCAGATGTTGATTTCCATGTCTTGGGATTTTTTATTTAGACCGATAATCATGCCTTGGTAGACTTTGGTACCGGGTTCAACAAAGGTAGTGCCACGACCTTGGGCGATGTTTAATCCATAGGATAAAGCCTCTCCGGGATTGGAGGCGATGAGGGCGCCTTTTCGGAGTTTAGGAAGAGATTTGCCTACGGGTTGCCAACCGATGACCTGGGCGCTGTAGATAAGAGTGCCTTGGGTGAGGGTAAGGAGAAGGCTTCTTAAACCGAGAGTGGCGCGGGAGGGGATT
>CAYNFZ010000006.1:0-19324 GCA_964396725.1 uncultured Pseudomonadales bacterium | reverse complement strand
GGATTTGGTAGACGAATTCGAGTTGAGTGTCGGAGAGGGATTCCATAGAGAAAAGCTGGCCGTAGCGTTTGCCGAGTTCTTGGTTGATGATACCTTGGAATTGTTGAGGGACGAGAAGGGTGACTTGTTCTAAAGGTTCTTGAGTGACGCCGGCGATGTTTTTTTCGATGACTTGGGGTTTACTGACTTCCATTTCGAAACCTTCGCGGCGGAGGGTTTCCAGTAAGATGGAGAGGTGGAGTTCGCCTCGACCGGAGAGTTTAAATGCGTTGGGGAGTTTCTCGACTTTGAGACTGACGTTGCTTTCGAGTTCCCGGTTTAATCTTTCCTCGATCTGGCGACTGGTGGTGAAGTCGCCCTCGGTGCCAGAAAAAGGCGAGGAGTTGGGGGCTAAGTTCATGTGAAGGGTGGGTTGGCTGATATGGATGTTGTCCAAAGGCTGGTGATCGCTGGGATCAGAGAGAGTTTTGCCAATTTGGGCGGTGGTTATTCCTGATAAGGCAATAATCTGGCCGGCTTGGACTTCGTCTACCTCGATACGTTTGAGGCCTTGCCAGACCATGATTTTTTCGGCTGCGTAAGTGGTCCCGGGATTGTCGGTGAGGATGAGGCGCTGGTTTTTTTGGAGGGAACCGCTGGCAATTTTGCCAATGATCAGGCGTCCTAGATGATTGTCGTAGTCGAGGCTAGTAACGCTCATTTTGAAAGGGCCTTTCGTTTGGTTGGCGGGTTGAGGGATGGTTTCGGTGATTTTTTCCAGGAGAATTTCGACATTACCTTCGCCAACTAGGGAATCTTCGAGATGGGTGAAGATTTTGCCATCTCGGGCAATGGCGTAGAGTTTGGGGAACTGAAGTTGATCCTCGGAGGTGGCAAGTTCCAAGAATAAATCGTCGATTCTGGATTCGGTCCTTGCTAAATTGGCGTTTTGTTTGTCGATTTTGTTGATGACGACGATGATTTTGAGTCCTAGTTGCAAGGCTTTTTTGAGAACAAAGCGGGTTTGGGGCATGGGACCTTCTTGAGCGTCGACGATGAGTAAAGCGCCGTCGGCCATTCCCAGAGTGCGTTCGACTTCTCCCGAGAAGTCGGCGTGACCAGGAGTGTCGAGGATGTTGATTTTGGTTCCTTTGTAGTTGATGGCACAGTTTTTGGCAAAGATGGTGATACCCCGTTCTCTTTCCAGGTCGTTGGAATCGAGGATTTGTTCGGTGGTCATTTCCTCTTGGTTGGCGCGGAAGTTATGGGTTTGTTTGAGGAGGGCATCGATCAAGGTGGTTTTGCCATGATCGACGTGGGCGATAACGGCGATGTTTCTTAAGTTCATAGTAACTCCAATTAAAAAAGACCCCTTGTGAGGTCTCCCTTCAGGCAGAGGGTGTATTTTAGCAGGCTTTGGAGAAAATCTCGAGTCCCAGGTAATTTGGAGGGTGAATTGATTGGGGAAAGGGTGGAGGGGGATGAATAAACGAATCGAAAAGAGGTGGGTGAAGTGATGGAGGGAGCTGAAGGGGATGATGAGATGGGAAATGGGAGATCTAAATTACTTTCAGAAGTGTTATAATATGAGTACTTACAAGGGGTAGGTAAGATTGAAGGTAGTTGTGGATTCAGGAGATGATGTGCAGATCAAAGTTGGGGATGTGTTTATTACTTTTGGGGTACCCAATCGAGTGTATGCGCTGAAATCGCAGAAGAATTTGGATGGCAAAGTGGAGCAGTTTGTGTTTTTTAAATCGTGTTTTCCAGATAGTCGTGGAGGGGAAATCACTCAAGCAATTCCGGTGGTAAATTTTGGCAGAGTGAGACATAGATCGCTACTAACCAAGAGTGAGATAAGGGATATGTTGGCGGATTTGGCAAGGAAAGTGGAGTTTGGGGAAGAAGTGATTGATTTGGAAGAGGCTACGGAGATGATACGGTCAAATAATTCGCAGGTAAGGGTGAAGTTGGTGAAACGATTGTGGCAGGAGAAGAAGATTCGGGGAGGGGCGTTTCCATATAGCAAGAGAGCTTTTTTATCGCGGGCGTTTGAGAATGTGCGTGATGAGGTGGCGGTGGTGTTACAAGTGACTCCAGCGGAAGCGGAGAAGAAGTTAGAGTCTTGCTTGAATCACTAAATGGAGTGATTGCTTGAAGAAAAGTTATTGATTGGGGACGGTTGGAAGACAGGAGTTAAAGTAGTAGGATGGATGCAAAGCAAAAAGATGCTACTGTAATGAAGCTAACTGCGGTAAAAAGGGATGAGAGGTTAAGAAGGGTGCGTGAGCGAGTGGTGGGACTGACAACATCGCCTTTGTATGAGTATCGGGTGGGGAATGGTTTTGTGCCAGTTGTGGGTGAAGGAAATCATATGGCAAAAATAATGTTCGTGGCGGAAGCGCCGGGGTACTATGAGGCAAAATCCGGCTACCACTTTCGGGGAGCGGCGGGAAAAGTATTTGATGAGTTGATGGCGTCGATTAAGTTGAGTCGGCGCGAGGTATATATAACAAATATCATCAAGGATAAGTTGCCCAGTAATCGAGATCCTTCGGAGAAGGAGATTGAAGCATATGCGCCTTTTTTGCTGGAGCAGATTAAGGTGATTGAGCCGGAAGTGATTGTGACTTTGGGGAGATTTTCGACGAATTATTTGATGGAGTTATGTGGTCGCGAGGAGAAGCCGTTGAAAGAGATTCACGGGAGACCGGTGGAAGTAACATGTTCTTATGGTAAGTGTGCGATTGTGCCGATGTTTCATCCGGCGGCAGGTTTATATAATGCGGCTTTGTTGCCGATGATTAGGAAAGATTTTCGGGTGGTACGGAAATTGGTGGGTGGATGGAAATAGGTGGGGAGTGTTTATCACCCTTGGTAGAAGACCACGGCTGTCTAGGCCGTGGATGAATGCTTAAAATTCTGCTTCCTCCTGCGCTAAACCTCTTTCGCTAAAGCTGCAAAGGTCAGAGAGCTACGGAAGGACAGGTGGGAGTGATTTCAGCCGTGAAAAGTTAAAGGATGTCACGCCACACGAGAGTGGGGCGTGGAGCTTCATTTGTTGGCTTTGGGTACGAGAGAGAAGCTTTCACTGCAGCTTGTTGTTGAGCCCCCGTAATGAGAGCAACTTGTAGGGCAGTGAAAATTTACAGGTTATTTGAGCACGTAGTAGCTGGATTTGGTGGTGCCTTGGCGGTCGACGAGGCCTTTGTCGACGAGAGAACGGAGAAGGTTGTGGGATTGCTGGCGGGAGACTTTGAGCTGTTTGGCGATGTCGGTAGAGGTGACTTCGGGAGTTTTGGTCATGATATCGAGGACTTGGGATTCTTTTTTGGTGGGACGCTCGGCGATGGAGAGAGTACGAAGGGCGGCTTTGGCTTTGGCGATGGAGCTTTGGAGGGAGTATTTGACGCCGTCGGAGAAGTACTCGAGCCACTGGGATTTGTCGCCTTCGTCGGCGGTGTGGAGTTTGTCGGAGTAGAGATTGCGGTCGATGTCGTAGTAGTCGTCCAAGACAAAGTATTTGTTGATGCGGTAGCCGGCGCGGAGAAAAAGGAGGGCGGTGAGGATGCGGCAGACGCGGCCGTTGCCGTCTTCGAAGGGGTGGATGTAGACGAATTGGTGGTGGAAGATACCGACGGTGACGATGGCGGGGAGATCGGGATCGGAGTTGATCCAATCGTTTAATTCGGTAATGGCTTGGGAGATTTCAGCCTGGGCGTGGAAAGGTGGGGTGTGTTTGACTTTGAAGGAAACGTTACCGGTTTCGCCGGTGTATTTGCCGATGGCGACCATTTCATCGCGGATATTGCCGGCGTGGTCGTGGACTCCCTGGAAGAGTTGGCGGTGGAGGTTCTGGACGAGTTCGAGGTTAACGGGGCGATGTTGGAATTGGTTGAGTTTTTCTAGAAGCGAGAAGTAGTTAACGACTTCTTTTTCGTCGCGGTTGACGGGGATGCGGTCATCGAGAAGGAGGTTGGTGACTTCGGGAAGAGTTAGTGGGTTTCCCTCGATACGGTTACTGGCATAGGAGGATTGGACCAGATTATCACGTTTTAAGTTAAGCTCTAGTTTTTGGGGAAGTTTCATGGCTTCTATCTGGCCGTAGAGTCGCTCGATGGTGGTGATGTTGGTAAAAAGCTTCTGGGTGAGGTTGTATTTGGGTTGAAACATGCTCTACCTCTGGAATAATTGTAAAATATTTGTAAAGCTAATTGTAAACTATATTGTCAAGTTTGTCAAGGGTTAATTGTAAAGTTAATGGTAAAGGTAATGGTAAACTAAGAAAGTTGCAGCGGGCTAGGAAAAGTATAAAATCACGGATAATCTTGCAATGAGAGTACCTTAATAGAAGAAAAAAGTCACGGTGGAGGTGGGAGAGCCAAGATTGGTTCTTCCAGGTCCACCGTGAACGTGGCCAAAATCATCGGTCCGGTGAAAAGAAGTACCGTCGATTTATTCCCAAGGGAGGTTTCCCGTGAGGAAGTGGTGGCAGTTGTTGGTAGTAGTTGCGCTGGTATTGGGCCTAATGGGTGGCACAGTAGCCGTGTCTGCCCAGAGTGGCGTAGGAATCATGCGGGATCGGATGAATTTCCGAGAATACCCAAGTATAGGTGCAACCAAGATCACGACGTTGGAATATGGAAGTCAGCATGAGGTGCTGGCCCGGACGGTTTCGGGGTTGTAGTTCCAACTGATTGTGGACGGAACGACCGGATGGGTGTGCAGCTCGTACGTGGGCCTGAACATGGACCCGGCACTACTGCCCGTGAATACCAATGTGGTGGATGAGGATTGCCGGGGAAATACGTTGACGGTGAATCCGGATGTGCCCGTCGAGCCGGTGGTGCCACAAGTAACGATCCTGTCAGTGCCGACGTATGGCTACCGAGGTTATTTGCGCGGGCAGGTGACGGGCGTGAATCCGTGGCAGTACAAAGCGGTTTGTTATATCCACGCTTGGCGCGGCTGGTGGACCAAGCCATACTGGCGTTGGCCTGACTCGCGACTGGATGGCAATGGATACTTTTCGTGTAACGTAGTGACCGGAGGGGTGGATCATACGGCTGACGAGTACAGGGTGTTTGTGGTACCCATCGGGTACGACACACCGCTAGCTTACGGAGGCAGCATTCCGGCGCGGATCGTGGCGGACGCGGTAGCGTCGGCATCGCTGTCGCGTCCGGCTCCGTAATCGATCTGATATCGAGGTAATTAACTCGATCCAGAGAGAAACACAACCACACTTGGTGACTGTGACTGTAATCCAAGTGTGGTTTTTTTATTGGGAAAAGTGGGTTAGTGGGGTGATTGGGAGGAAGCGTGAGGAGGATACGTGGTAAAAAAGTAGGCGGCGAGAATGGTGGCCAAAGGGGCGACTAGAACTAGACCAATGCTACCGACTAGCATGCGAACGATCTCTTCGGCGATAAGTTCGAATTCAATGATATCGGAGAAGCTGTGTTGATCGTCGAAGAAGAGAAGGAGTAAAGGTAGGGCGGATCCGGCATAGACAAGAACCAAAGTATTGACCATGGAAGAGATGTGGTCCTGGCCGACTTTCATGCCTTTCTTGAAGAGTTCGAAGAGGCCGATGGTGGGACTGGCGTGTTTAATTTGTTGAACTACGGAAGCTTGGCCGACGGTGACGTCGTCTAAGATGCCGAGAGTGCCGATGATGATACCAGCTATGAGGAGGCCGCGAATGTCGATACTGCCTTGTCTTTCGACCTGGAGAAAACCGGCTTCTTCGGAGGCGAAACCGGTGAGGTGGGCAGCATCGACGAAGAAAACAGCCAAGAATCCGGTGAAGACAAGTGCAATGACGGTAGCGATGACTCCGACGTGGGTTTTGATGTTGACACCGTGGGAGATGTAGAAAGTGGAGGGAATGATGAGAAATGAACCGAGAACAACGGCCATGACTGGATTGGTGCCGCCAATGATGAGAGGGACAATGAGTTTGAAGATAACTAGAAAGGAAATGGCCATACCAATTAGAGATAGGGCACCCCAAAGGCGGCCAACGAGGAGAACGCAGAGGGAGAAAATGATGACTAAGGTAATGAGTCCATCTCTTTTGATTTTACCGTTGATGACGAAGTATGGTTCGCCTTGAAAATTGATCGAGTGGTAGATTTTGATTCTGTCTTGAGGACGGAATTCTTGGTAGTTGATGAGGGTGACATCTCCTGTGGCGGCGCTATTTTTGACGGTAATGATTTGGTCTTTGAGACTGCCCTTGGTGATTAATACCTGGAGATTTTGGTAGGGAACTAATTGGTCCATGAAAGTTTCTTGACCGTAATCGCTGATGGATTGAATGGTGCCTTCGAGGATTTCTTCGGGAGTGCCTTCCTGGGCAAATAGGGGTGGTGGGGTGGTAACGAGAAAGAGGCCGAAAATTATGATAAGAAAGGAGAGAAGTTTAGGGGAGAATAAGGTCATGGATGTAATGATACTACCAGCGCGTGGGTCTGTGGAGGTGGGGTGCATCGTGGAGGGGCATGCCGGAAGGTTGATATTATGATAGTAATAGAATGGTAGTAGGGGGAAGAAACGGGGAGTTAATGGAGTTGCGGAAGTACGGCGTGAGGTGTGGATTGGTGAGTTTAGAAAGGGTAGCCTTTGGCCCCGTGGACGCCTTTTACGGCCGAGATTTCGCCGGTTAAGCAGGAGATGTGGCCGATGATCCAACCGGAGAGCATGGCGGCGACAGTGTATTTACCCCAAGATCCCAGGTCGATTTTGGTTTCGAGATCTTTGGGTTTTAGGCCGGCGATATATTTGTCGGTGGCGCGGGAAACGGCTCGAGTGTATTTGACAAATTGAGGTAGATCGAGTTTGACGGTTTGGGCCCATTTTTGGTGATTTTTGGACCAGTTTTTGTCCATATCGGGCATGGGTTGGCTAGCGCCGGTTTTGGTTTTCCAAGTGGACTGAAAGAGAGGGGTTTGATTCTGCATGAGGTTGTGAATAATGACGTCTTCAGAGAAGAATAAATGGGCGTAAACGGCGGCCAAAGGAAGGGCTTTACCTCCGGGCTGTTTATGCAAGTGGGTGGGTTTGATATCGGCAACCGTGTCGGTGAAGGTTTGGCGAGCGTCTTTGAGTTGGTTTTTGAGTAAGTTAAGTGCAGTGATCATGACTACACTTGTAATTGATTGCTATTTGAGGTTATCTAATCAATCGAGAGAAGGAAAATCAAGTACCAATTTTCGGGTCTGATTTGGTATCAGAGGGAAGTTAACGGAAGTGGATACCGACGTTGATTAAAGGGTTGATGGGAACTTGAATATCTGACTGAGAGAGGTGGAATTTTTCGATAGTGTAGCCATTGGGATAATGGATAGTGCTGACTGGATGGGCGGTGATGCCAACTTGGTGTTGGCGCCACCAATCGTAGCTTAAGTCTGGGCGATGTGGAGCTGGAGGGCTGGCAATAAGGTAGGTGGCGGGGAGTTTTTGGTACTCGTGAGCTTTGGTACCTGAGGCGGAGAAAATGTAGCGGAGGGCGTAGCGGGGAGGATAGGCGAAGACGTCGGGCGAGTAAACAAAGTAACCAAACCCCTCTGCTTCGGTGGCGGTGATGTCAAGGGCGAGGGATTGGAGAAATTTCCAGGAAGTTTGATCCTGGGCATAAAACTGGCGTTTATAATTGTCGAGATAGGATGAGGCGGCGTTAAAGTTGGAGATAATGATGATGGTGGGCAGTATCCAGATCCATTTGCGGCGAGTTGTTGTGATGGTAGCGGCGAACCACAGGTTGGTGAGAGCGAGAGTGGGAAAGTATTGTTGTTGCATGACGTAACCTTTGTTTATGAGGGTGAGGAAGAGGTAGCCGAAATAGTAGAAGGGAAGAATGATGAAAAGGTCACGACGGGGATGGTGATGTTTCCAGAGGCGAACGGAGAAGAAAAAGGTAAAGATAAAAGTTAGAAATTGAAAGGAAAAAGAGAGGCCGGGGGAGAGTTGCAGATCGACGGCTTTGTGGAAGCGTTCGGGAAGGTTGGTGAGGTAGTTGAAGTTGCCAGAGTCGGTGTGGGGACTGGTGTAGGCGAGAATGGATTGGGTGAGGGTGAATTGGTGGCGGAGATCAAAGATGATGAAATTGGAGACAAGAAGAGGAAGGATAAGAAGAACGAGGAGATGGCGAGGTTGGCGGTGATTGAGGATCAAGTAGAGGGCGAGAATCAAGCTCAAGAAAGTAAAGGGGATGCCGATGGCGAGTTGGGATTGGATCATGATTCCGCCCAAAACCAGGTTAAGAAGTAACCAGGACCAACGGTGAGTGCGAGAGTATTGGATGATGGAGAAGATGAAAAAAGGCATGACAAGGAGAGCGGCGTGAGAATGACTCATGAAGCTGGTGAGAAAGACCATGTTGCCTGAGAGCAAGATGGTGTAGAGCCAGGCAGTAGAGCGATTGACGAGCCGGGTGGTGATAAAGAAGGCGATGAAAAGATAAAGGATGGTAAGTAGGATCCAGAACCAGCCGACGATGAGGGGATTGCCGTGACCGAGTAACCAGGCGGGAAGGTTGATGTATTGCCAAAGTGGTCCGTGAAAGATACCGGTGGAGGAGGTTCTGGCTCCGATGAGAACAAATTTTTTGAGGCTTAATTCTTCAAAGAGGAAAAAATCTCGAGCTATATCGGCTTGGAAATGTAGATCGCCGTGGCGCACAAACCACGTGGCGGTGAAGAGGTTGGTGGCGATAATGAGGGTAGCGATAATGGTGATGGGTTTGAGTTGGGGTAAGGTCATGGAAAGGGAGGAAGATGAGCTAATCGGTATTGTATCTGGTGAGGTGGGAATTGTAAAAAAAACCAGCACAAATTAGTGGGTGTGGGATACTTGAGGAGTTTTGTGGTATAATGCGGGTAGACTCGTTTATTGAGAGAGTGAGTGTATCCCTCGTTTCGTGAACGTAGTTAGTTATAAGTAAGATCTCGTACGCGAGACGGAGGACAAATGTCCGTAAAATTATATGTCGGCAATTTGCCGTTTAAGACCACAAGTGACGACTTGAAGACCATGTTTTCTCAACATGGGACTATTGTAGATGCTGTGGTAATTTCAGATAAATTTAGTGGCCGTAGCCGAGGATTCGGCTTTGTGGAAATGTCCAGTGAAGAGGAAGCCAAAGCTGCTATCGAGGCTCTTCATGACACTGAGATTGAAGACCGCAAGATCGTGGTGAATAAAGCCCGACCCCCCAAAGAGAGAACAGATCGAGGTGGATTTCAACACTAATAATTGAGTAGAACAAAAGATTATCAAGACTCGAGCTGAAATGCTGAATAAGCATGTAGGCTCGAGTTTTTGTTGGGATTGGAAGTGGAGTAGAGAATTGGTAATCTGGAGATGAGAAACAGGAGGAGGAGTGAGAGTGAACCTTTTGGTAGTGGATCAAGCTGGATTTGGTGAGGACGGTGGGGTTGAGGGGAGGGGAATGTGGCCGGTGGCGTATTCGTATTGGGTGTATGAAAAAGACAAGAATGCTGTTTCTCAACTTTTTCTCAAGTTCTCGGGTAAAATATGGGTATGAAAGTATTAGTGGTTGAAGACGAAGAGAGAATCGCAAAGTACATCAAAAAGGGGTTGGAGATAAAGGCGATGGTAGTGGATGTGGCCAATGATGGTGTAGTGGGGTTAGATATGGCGATGGCTGAGATTTATGATGTGATAGTGTTGGATAGAATGCTACCGAAGATGAATGGAGTGGAGGTGTGCCGGAGACTAAGAAAAGAGAAAGTGGATACACCGGTGTTAATGCTGACGGCAAAGACCCAGGTTGATGAAAGAGTGGAGGGATTGGATGGGGGAGCAGATGATTATTTGGGAAAACCTTTTGCTTTTGGAGAATTGGTGGCTCGGATAAGAGCATTGGCAAGGAGGCCTAAAAAAAGTGTAGGAAATATTCTCATGGTAGATAATCTGGAATTGAATACCATAACATGTGAAGTTGTAAGGGCGGGTATACCGGTTTTATTGACACGTAAAGAGTATGCTTTGCTGGAGTATTTAATGAGAAGACGAGGACAAATTGTGTCCAAAGATAAGTTGACCGAAGAGGTGTGGAGTTTTGAGAGTGAGGTGTTGGCAAACACGGCTCAGGTGTATGTAGGGTATTTGAGGAAGAAAATAGATCGCGCGTTTCCGAGAGAAAAAGCCTTAATCGAGACCGTAAGAGGGTTTGGCTATCGAATTGGGGGAGAGGAGACGTAATGTTTGAGCAAGCAAGAGTAAAGCTAGCGGTGTATTACACTATAATCATTCTGGCCGCGACTGGGGTTTTAAGTTTTTTGTTTTATCAACGGACGGTGTCGGTGATAACGAGTGAGTATGAACGGATTGGGAGACGATTTATGGTGGATCAGGAGAGTTTGGTGCCGAGATTACATGATCGAGTGATGCAGCGGATTTTACCTGAAGATGTTGTAACGGCAAAAAGAAGAATTGTGGTGCAGTTGGTGTGGATCAATGTTATGGTGGCGGGAATAGCAGCTGGTTTGAGTTATGTACTGGCAGGTTGGAGTCTGAAACCACTTCAAGCTGCTCATGAAGAACAAAAACGTTTTGTAGCAGATGCAGCGCATGAGTTGAAGACGCCACTGACGGCGTTAAGAACCTCGTTGGAAGTAAATTTAATGGACAAGAAACTGCCACAAAAGACAAGGAAGATTTTGCAGGAAAATCTGGAGGATGTGACTGGATTGTGGAATTTGACAGAGAGCTTGTTGAAGTTGGCACGAGTGAATGGAGTACGACTTAGGTTGAAACCGGTGTTGATTGGAGGGGTGCTGGAGAGAGCGGTGAAACAAATGAAACCTGTGGCGAAGAAAGAGGGGGTGATGATAGAAATGGGAAAAATACCCAAGAATCTGGAAGTGATAGGAGATGAAGATGTATTAGTAGAGTTGATGGTAATATTTCTGGACAACGCAATTAAATACAGCAGTCGGGAGACATGGGTGAAAGTGAGGGTGGTAGTAGAGAAAAAACAAGCGGTGGTGGCGATCGTGGATCGGGGAGTGGGAATAGCTAAGCATCACCTACCATATATTTTTGATCGATTTTATCGGGTGGATAGTGCCAGGTCGAAATCGGATGCGGTGGGGTATGGGTTGGGGTTGGCGGTGGCAAAAAAAATTGTAGATGAGCATGGAGGCAAGGTGACGGTGGTGAGTAAGGTAGGAGAAGGAACTGAAGTGAAGGTGTGGTTGCCTATGGTTTAGGTGGAAGGATTGATTCTCAAGGTATTCTCAAAGTGAAAGGGTAGAGTGGAAAGTAATTTGAAAAGAAAGGGGGTGAGAAAAAATGAAAAAGAAAATAATGATTGCTGTTTTGTTGATGGCTCTGGGAGTCGGTGGTGTGGTTGCCTCAACTCAAGTGAGTGCGTTTGGGTGGCAAGGTAAGGGAAATCTGGTGACTCGACTGGCGGAGAAGTTGGGGAAGAGTGAAGAAGAAGTCCAAGCGGTATTTGATGAGATGCGGGAGGAACACCAAACTCAGATGCAAGCTGGTTTTGAGTCTAGACTCGATGAAGCAGTGGCAAATGGAGAAATCACTAGTGAACAGAAACAGATGATTTTGGCCAAACATGAAGAGTTGCGGGCTGAGAGGGAAGCGAATTGGCAGAATAAAGAGCAGATGACTAGGGAAGAATGGAGAGTCCAAAGGCAAGAAAAGCAAGCTGGGTTGGAGGCTTGGGCCGCGGAAAACGGAATAGAGATGGAGAATATCTGGGGAAAGGGTGCTGGCATGGCTGGACTAGGCGTTCGAGGCAAGCATGGAGGTTTGGGCGCTAACTAAAGGACAGGATCGCAACTGCCGTTACAGACACTCCCTAGAGATGGGAGTGTCTGGGATGGGGAGTGGTGGGTTAAGGGGTGGAGGTGATAGGAATAAATTCGCCTTCGAGGATGTGGGTATCTGGTTCAGGATTACCGTCTTCTGGTTCGAGAGTGAGAACGTAACGAGTGTGGTCGGTGTAGTCTGTGTCTGAGGTATAGAGGTTGATGAATTTGCCATCGACTTGAAGGACGCGGCCGGTGTCAATGACGCTTTGTGGAGAAGGTTTAACGATCCAGCCCTGGTAAAAATAGTTGGGTTCAAGAGAGGGAAGATCGGAGAATTCAGCCAGAAGCTGGTAAGTGTCTTCTTCCAGGGTAAACTTGGCAATGCCAGAAGCATTCCCTTGAGCTACGTCTTGGAGTTGTGCTTGGTGGGTAAAAACCGTCTGGGTCATGTTTATGGCTGGTGAAGCATTTGGAGGTAGTGAGGGAGAATCGGTCGGTGGGAGGTTGGTGGTGGGAGAGAGGAGGTTGCATCCAGATAGAGCTAAGATCAAGAAAAATAAAAGAGTTGGTCGCATGATGATGGTAATATTATTTTTGATTGTATTTTTCTTTCATGGCTTCGATGTAATTATGACGGCCGGAGTCTTTTTTATATTTTTGGTAGTATTGGGAGTTTTTTTGGTAAAAATCTTGGTGATAGTCTTCGGCGGGGAAAAAGTTCTTGAAGGAAAGTACTTTGGTGACTTGGAGGTCTGATCTAGACTTTACGGAAGCGAGCTGGGGGGTGACTTCTTGGAAAGGATTAGGGTGGGATTTGTTCATTGCATAGACTTGAGTAAGTAACGAACCGAATAGAATAATGGTGGCAAGGATGAATATTTTCTTGATGGGATTAGGTGATGCGGGTGATAGTGAAGGTGGTTTGGCCGCTAGGAGCGTCGATGGTAACTTGATCGCCAACTTTCTTACCTATGACGGCGCGGCCAAAAGGGCTAGCTAGGGAGAGTTTTTTCTGTGAAGGATTGGATTCATAACTGCTGACTAGAGTGAATTCGATGGTGTGGTTGGGATTTTTGATGGTAACGGAGTTGCCGAAATTAACGGTACCGTCTAGTTTGGGAGAAACGACTTGGCCATAACGAAGCAGGTGGCGGAGTGTTTTGAGTTTGCGATCGGTGTCACGAAGTTCAAACTTGGCATATTTATAGGCACCGTTTTCGGAGAGATCTCCCATTTCACGAGCTGTTTGGAGGCGGATGAGGATGTGTTCGCGTTGTTGAGAGAGCGAATGGAAGTCTGATTGGATTTTGTTATAAGCTGGCTGAGTGAGAGGAATAGGGTCTGGAATTGGTCGGGGCATGGTGGGTCAATTATACAGATTAGATTTCGGCGCTTCGGGGGAGAAGGGAATTGTCCCAATAGACTAGTTTTTCTTGGGGAAGAAGAAGGGCTTGGTGGGGTGTTAACCCTGAGAGAAAATCGGGGGTATGGGAAACAATAAGCATGGTGCCTTGGTAGAGTTTGAGAGCTTCGAGGATGATTTTTTGAGACAGAACATCAAGATAAGTGGTGGGTTCGTCGAGAATGAGGAAGTTGTAGTCTTGGAGCATAAGTAAAGCAATGGCAAGGCGAGTTTTTTCACCACCTGAGAGAGTGGCGACTTTTTGGCGCAAACGTTGGTGGGGAAACATGAACCGGGCTAGGAAAGCACGAATTTTACCTTCGTGGGTTTGAGTAACTGAGTTGACGGTGGTGAAGAGAGAGAGGGTTTGATCTAAGCTCTGGAACTCTTGAGAGTAGTAGCCAATCTTGGCGTTGGAGTCGAGAACGACGCTACCAAAATCAGGAGTGAGAATGCCCATGATGATTTTGATGAGGGTGGTTTTACCGACTCCGTTGGGACCGATGAGGACGTAGCGGTGGCCTTTGGGGATAGAGAAATTGATGTCTTGAAGAACCTGATGGCTGGCGAATGATTTGGAAACATGTTTGAGTTGGAGAGGAAGAGATCCAATATGGGCGGGAGGAGGAAGGTGGAGTTTGATGTTGACGATTTCTTGTGGAAGTTCGGGAAGCTTATCTTGAATCCGAGTGATTCTTTTTTCAAGTTGGACGCGTTGCTTGACACCGCGGTCGGAAGTTTTACGACGTAGAGCTTGAACGCTGGCGTGCATTTTGTTGATTTTTTTTTGTTGGTTTTTGATGTAACGGGACAAGTGTTGATCTCGATCTTGTTTGAGTTGGATAAATTTGGAGTAAGTGCCGGTGTATTCTTCGAATTTTTTTGTTTGGTGGTTGATGTAGATAACTTTGTCGATGTGGTGGTCTAGGAGTTGTAAATCGTGGCTTACTACCATGAGAGTGTGAGGGTAGGAGGAAAGCCAATGCATAATCCATTTTTTACCGGCAGTATCGAGAAAGTTGGTGGGCTCATCGAGAAGAAGATTGTCTGGGTGAGACAAAACAGCGTGGAGAATAGCGAGTTTGGTTTTTTGGCCTCCAGAGAGTTTTTGGGGCGGGGTGGTTAAGGTGAGATCGCCCATTTCCAGGTGGTGGAGAAGCCGACGAAGATAATGATCGGCGTGGGGCCGAGCAGAGTGGAGATAATCGCGGATGGAAGATGATTGATTTTGGAGTGGGTCAGAAGAAACTTCTTGAGGGACAAGAAGAGTGCTACCTTCAACAATGATTCTGCCTGCTTCGGGCCATTCTTGCCGGGTGATAAGTTGGAAAAGAGTGGATTTACCGGAACCGTTGAGGCCCACTAAGCCAGCCTTTTTGCCACGGGGAAGGGAAAAGGAGGTTTGGTGATATAGAGGTTCGCCGAGATGGCCGAAGGTGATGTATTGAGCCTGGATCATACGGGGAATTATACAGACTGTAGAGAAATCAGATTAATGGGGAAAGAGTTAGAGTCGAAACTAGAGACGGGGGGTGGAGGAGTTAAAGTGGGGTTGGGGTTGGGGTCAAGGTGAAGGAAGGAAGGGGAGAAGTTGGTCCCGGGCTTGCTGGAGGCGGTAATTAGATGGAGATGCCTCAAGAGCTTGGGAATAGAAGGAATAGGCGGTAGAGTAATCGTGGATTTTTGTGTGGTAGATTTGACCAATGCGGAAGAGAAGTTCGGGATTGTGAGGGTCTTGATCGAGAAAGAAATGGTAAAAATTAATGAGTTGTTGGTGAAGTTCGAGTTTGGTGAAGATGTTGATGGCGTTTTGTTGGTAAGTTTGAGGGTAAGGATTGAGAGTGATTGATTGTTGGTAATGGGTTAGAGCTGACGGGTAATCTTGGTGGAGATAATAGTAGGTGCCGAGAGAGTTGTGGGCGATGGCGCTGTTTGGTTGGTGAGTTAGGGCGTGTGTCCAGAGAGTGTAATCGTTGTGCCATTGGGGTAGGTAAGTGTGGATTTGGGTAATAAAGAAGAGGGTGTAAGCACTGATGAAAGTAATGGTGGCGATACGGGATGCTCTTTTTTGAAGAAGTGAAGATAGGATCATCCCGAGGACTAGGCAGAAAGGGATGGAGGCAAGGTAGGTTTGGCGCTCGGAGTAAATGATGGGAAGAGGGATGAGCTGTAAGACTGGGAGTAAGGAGAGGGGGATCCAGAGTAAGCAAAAAGTGAGAAGGTGGTGCTTGCGGTAGGATCGGAATAACAGGAGCGCAAAAATAAGAATTGATAGGAGAGAGATCTGGACGAAAGGGAGAGATAATGACAGGGGCGGAGGGGTGGAATTAGAGGGGAAGTTTAGTGTGTACAGGCCGCTAAGTCCTGGAGTCAGAGGATGATCGACGGTGAGGAGGTGGGGAAAGATTAATTGTTTGAAGTGATAGCCAAGGAGATTGAGAGAGAGGAAGAGTTGGAAGATAAAGGAAGGATAAACGGGAGGATCGGTGGTGGAGAAATTTAAGATGGCTTGGCGGATGAACCAATAGAAAAAAAGGAGGATAAAAGTGACTTGGTGGATGTGTTGGTTGGACTTGTGCTGGAGAGGGGTGCGGAGATGGAAATGATCAAGAAGGAGGAGGGTAAAAGGTAGAGTGGAAGCTAATTCGTTGGAGAAAAGAGCAAGAAAGGTAAAGAGAAGAGTGAAACGATAAGTGAGTGGATTTTGGGTCCGGCGAGTGTGAAGGAAGAGTTGAATGGCGGCGAGATAGAAAATAACGAAGATGAGATCTAAACCAGCAGTGATCCAGGTGATTGCTTCGACATGGATAGGATGGAGGGCAAAGAGGGTGGTGGTGATAGAGGTGGTTAAGCGATTCTGGGTGAGAGAGAAGGTGAGGTGGTAGATTTGGATGATAACAATCAGGTGGAGAGAGAGGGTAAAGAGGTGGTAGAAGTGAGGATTTTGCTGAAAGATGAGATGGGTGGGAAGATCGAGAAGATTTCTGATAGGACGGTATCTACTGGTAGTAGGGACTGGGTATTTGCCGTTGAGTATGTTGGAAAGGGTGAGGGGGGTAAATTGAGATCTGTTTTGGATGAAGGTATGGTCGTCCCAGACAAAATTATGGGTGAGACTGCGACTGAAAAGGATAAAAGTGAAGGCGAGTAGGACAAGGAGGAAGCGGTGGCGAGTAAGAAAAATCATGAACTGGGACATGTGGGGGAAGTATAGCCAAAAATGAGAAAAAGGGGAAAGAAAGTAGGTCGGTTTAAGTAAATCTCTCGGCGAGGATGGTGGTAACCCAACCTTCGGCGTGACGGGCGGCTTCGTTTTCTCCGGCGAAGAGTTGGCCCCAGTTGAAGTGAGGATCTTCGTAGATGGAGCGAAGGAAGGTGCGGATGTGGCCAGTAATTCTAAGATCAGATAAACCGCCCCATTTTTCGAAGAGATAGTGGATGAAGTAGCGTAAGTGGTGAGGTTGGAGGAGGGCTGGATTGGCGTTGTCGAGGTGCCAGGCGATTTCTGGGTGGGATTTTTTTATACGGTGATAATCGCGATAAGTGGAGGGCCAGAGTTCGGGAGGGTCACCTTGTTCAAGATCCAAGGAAAGGTGGAGTTGTCGCAGGGACGAATTAAAGTATTCCTGGATGAGCTGGATCAATCCTGAAGAGCCATCGGGAATAACACCTTGGCTCCATGCGAGATTGGATAAAGCGGCAGAGAAGCTCTGGCGGGTATCGATGATGGTGGGTAAGGCGGCGAATTCTGAACCGTTTTGGTATCGAGTGATACGAAGAAGGGTGCGGGTTTGATTGACTACGTGAGGGCCGATTTGATCCACTTTAGTGGAAGGTTTCTCGTAGATGGAGCCGAGAACTCCAGTTTTAGCCATACCTAGGTGGCGGTGAGTCATGGGGGTTTCGTCGAAGGCAATGCCTTCTTCACCGATATCGGAAAAATGAACTGGAATGCTCGAGTTTTGGCGGGTTAATTGTTTCATTTGTAGAACGAGATACTGCATTACCCGGGCAGCACCTTTGTGAGCTAGTTCAGCTTTTTCGGGGACAACACGGTCGCGTTTGGAAAGGTGAGCGGGAGGGATATGGGCTTGGAATTCTCGAACAGGATCTTCGATAAAGTTACCGGCTTTGATGAGAAGCGGCATAGCGGGTGAGCGGTAAGGGATTTGAGTAAGTAGGTGATAGCCTCGACCAGTGACGACGATTGATGCCGGGAGATGGGAGTATTTTTCTATGGTGGTAAGCATAGCTTGATAAGCTGGTTCTAAAAGTTGATAGGTGCCAAGTTGGTCTTGGAGGAATTTGCCAGGGAATTGGTTGTGATAGTACTCGATGTCGGCAAACAGGATGGTACGAGAAGGCAAAGCATCCGCGGTATCTTCTGGGAGTTCCGGTTGGTTGATTTGCCAGAGGGACATGTAAAGACCGGTGTTGGGGTTACGACGGAGAAGGGAAGGGAGCTCCCAAGTTTTGATAGTGCGACCTACAGGGTCGTGTTTTTCTTGGTATATACTAGGGTTGTTGATGGCGAGGTATTCGGTTAGGGTGTGGAGTAACAGATTAGCCATGAAGCGACCGGTGTTGGTGAGATCGAGATGACCAGGTGCGGTGAGGTATTCTTCGGGACAGCCCAAGAAGGCTAAGGCGGCGTGAGCAAGTTCGGGTTGTTGGTAGTATTGATCGAGGGTAGTGATGGGTTGGGATTGGTGGATAGGTTTTTTTTCGGGAGACATTATGAAATTGGCAGGGATTGGTAAAGTGTTTCAATTTGGTCGGCGGAGAGGAGATTTAAGTCAGTGTCGTTTTGGTGGACTTCAAGTAGTAGGCGAATGTTTTGCTGAGTATGAACAGAAAAGTATTTGATAACTTGGAGAGCGTCGGTAATGTTCATCCAGATACCGGGAAAATCGGGAGGTGCACCATCGAGATACAAGGACGAAGTGGGAGAGAAATTTGAATTGGGGGCGACTCCAGGGACGCCATGGGTTTGGTAGGTGTTGGATGAGTGGTGAAGATAGGCGCCACCGAAATGAAAGAGGTGGATTTTGCCGGGGAAGTGGCTGTTAATTTTGTCGAGAAGGTGAGAAAAGGTGGTGGTAAAGGTTTGTGGAGGTTGAACGGGTTCGATAAGGTGGACATGGTTGTTCCAGATGTGAGCTACGTCGATGGCAATACCCCAGGGAATTTGGTGAACTTGGGAGAGATAGGCCACTTGATGGTAAGTGGAGATAAGTTCGTCGGGGCGAGAAGGGTGTTTGGGGTATTCGAGGTTTTCGATCAAGAGTGGGAAGGAGTAACCTTGGTGGCGGTGATAACCAGCAAGTAAGTCGAAAACTTGAAAGGCGGAGGTGAGCATCTTGTCTCTGGCTTGTTCGCGATCGGGAGCGGCCATGAGTTGGGGCCAGTGGTTTTGCTGGGTAAGATGGAGAACAAGATAGTCGGCTCGAGATTGATGGGCAAAGTCCATGGCAGTTTGGGTATCTTTGAGAGATGAGGCGGCTATGTGAGAGTCCGTGGATATGACATCGCGGTGACGGATGGGCTGGTGAACTCCATGAGGGTTGGGAAGTTGTTTGAGGATTAAAGCAAGAGATTGCCAATAGTTTTGGTTGAAATTGCATTCGTATTGAACTTCGAAGAAATGGTCAGATGAGTAGGAAAGGTGTGCGGCGCGGGTGAACCAGGCAGAATCGTGAGCATCTTGAGAGTTGGTTTCATTGGGGTTGCAGAAGAGGGTGACGCCGGTTTGAAAAGGAGGAACAGTAACTAGAGTTTCTGGTGGAGAGAGAATTTCATGGCCCATAGGTAACAGGATAATGATATGTGCAGTTGTCGGTTGAATTCTAACATCGAGGAGGAGTTGGGGGGGTGATTAATCCTGGGAAGAATCGCGGAAGGATTCGATGGCTTTGAAGATAACAGGGATGAGGGCAACAAGAGGAATGAAGCGGCGGAGCTTGGGGTGAGAGAAGGCGTTGAGGTAGGCTTTGGGAGTGGTTAGTTTTTGGTGGAGGGAATCTCTGATTTGTTTAAGACGCCAAATGGTATAGACGATGGCAAGTCCCAGAATAACGAGGAGAATTAAGGATAAGAGAAAGTAGGTGGCGCCCAGAAAGTAGAAAATGGTTTGGAGATT
>CAYNFZ010000005.1:14957-25354 GCA_964396725.1 uncultured Pseudomonadales bacterium | reverse complement strand
GCCAAATTAAAGCGTCAAACTCAACGCCAACGCATCGAAGAAATCAAACACAAATATCATCTCACCCGCAACTTCATTCTCTCCGTCGGGACTCGCGAACCTCGAAAAAACCTATCCCGCACCATCAAAGCTTTTCAGCGTCTCGGTCATCACCAGCTTGATTTTGTCATCGCTGGCCGTTACGGCTGGGGTGACACACCCGTTCCCTCCCACCCTTCTATCAAACTCTTGGGATACGTCGAACCAAATGACTTACCTCCTCTTTATGCCGCTGCCGAGCTCTTTATCTACCCTTCCCTTTATGAAGGCTTTGGCCTCCCTGTCCTCGAAGCTATGACTCTAGGGGTTCCTGTCGTCACTTCCTCCACCGGCAGTCTCCCCGAAGTCGGTGGCACTGCCGCCATCTACGCCAACCCCACCTCGATCTCTGCCATCTCCACATCCATTCGTCAAGCCCTCCACCAATCCTCAACGCTCTCCCAACTCTCCCGCCAGCAAGCCCATAAATTCTCCTGGGAAAAAACCGCCTCCGCTACCCTCTCAGTTTACCGATCCCTTCTTTTTTCTTAACCACCCCTTCATCAGCTCTTCTCCAGTTTTAATCGCCAACAAAAACAGTATCGGTAACACTGTAATCAAATAATTCACAAACACCAAATGTGTCGAAGAAAACAGTAAATACACCACTGCCCACCCACCCAAAATCCCATACACTTTCACCCACCTTTCTTGCTTAAGCTGCCACGCTTTTACCCCGCCCCACAAAGCCAGCACCACACTTACCGGCCACCCCCACCAAAAACTCTTCACCGGTTGTATCAGCGGATCTGCAAACCAAGTTCGCCACTTACCTACTAATAAAATCCTCCAAATCTCAAACCACGGATACTCCGGCAAGTAACTGCGATAAAACCGTATTACCTTCACCGTTAACCTAAGCCAGCCTTCCAAGCCATAATTCGCCAGTACCACCACATATGACCCCAGATATACTCCAGCTGTAGCCCCTGCCGCCAACACCAACTTCTTCCACCTTTTTCCACCAATAACCATCACCATCAAACCATATCCTAAAAATACCGTTCCCAACACAAACACTTTCGTAGCTGCCACCACCCCTGCTGTCATCCCAAACACCACCACCTCCCGCCTTCTGCATCCTGATACACAAAGCATCATCAAGCCCACTAAACTAAACCATAACACCACCCACTCCATATGCACATACTGCGCATACTCAAAACACAATGGATCATAAATCACCAACCCCACCACCACCAGTTTTCCCAGCTGTGAAATTTCAAGCATACTCCCCAAGATCCACACTACCCATCCAATTCCCAGCAACACCACCCATTGCATCAGCATCATATTCCCACTCAGCACATACCCCACCCCTATTAAATATTTACCTAATGGTGGGGTCTCAAAGTTCACCACTGCCGGATCACCCCCTTGCCAATAATTCATCGCCGCAAAGGTATACAAATCCCGATCCACCATATTTCCCTCGAATTCATATCCTCGATTCAGATTATACTGTGAGTGCAACCACATTCTCTCCAGCCCTTCATACCCCAACTCATCCTCCTGAGCACGACTAACCACTTCCATTCCTCTCCATCCGATCAGCCCCACCAGCACCAGCTGCACAACCACCACTCCATAACCACCCAAAAACATATACAATATTCTTGATATGTTACCCAAATTTATCACCGACTTTTTCAATTTCAAAACTCTGGTCATTTTACTCATTATTACCACCCTTATCATATATTATCCCAGCCTTACCCATCCTTTTTTCCAAGACGATTTCCTCCTCCTCCACCTCTCTCAAGCCAATTCCCTCACCGACCTTTTACATTTCCTCAAACCTATCGCCAATTTTCCCTATCGCCCTCTCGCTACCCATTTTTTTTACTGGTTCCTTCAATCCCTTTTCGGGCTAAACTACGTCGCTTTTCACTTGGTCACTCTCTCCCTTCATTTTATTAACACCTTCTTGGTTTTTCGCCTCGCTTTGTATTTCACCAAACACCGCCACCTCTCCCTTTTCGGCGCCTACATTTTTTCCATCTCCGCCACCCACTACATGACCTTGTTTTGGATTGCCACCGCCTACTTCCTCAAAGGCACCACTTTTTTCTTGGCCGCTTTTCTTACCTATCTTGCCTTTCCCACTTCTCGCCGTCGCCGCTTGTATTTTGCCTCACTCGTTCTCTTCTTATTCGGCCTCCTCACCCTCGAAGTCCTTCTCCTTTTTCCCTTACTCCTTCTCCTTTACCACCTGCTACTGGAGCCCTTACCTCCTCTCAAACTTCTCAAAACCCTCTTTCCCTTTTTCCTTCTCTCAGTTATCTTTCTCCTTATCCGCCTTGTCTTTTCCACCAAGCCTGACTTACCCGATTATCAATTCGTTTTTTCTCTCCAAGCCCTTTCTACCCTTCGCTGGTATCTATTACGCTCTTTCTCTCTTCCCGAAGGCATCAAATTCATCTCCTCCAAATACCTTCACCTGGTCCTCGCCGCCGCTGCATTTCTCCCTCTCCTCTTTTCCAGACTAACCGCCCCTTCGTCTCTGCCCAAATTACCCCGCCAACTCAGTTTCTCCATCCTCTGGTATCTTCTCGGCGCCCTCCCCTTTTTCTTCCTTCCCCACCACCTATCCATCTATTACCTGGAAATCTCCACCGTAGGTTTCGTCCTTTTACTTCTTTTTTGGCTCCAGCCCAATCTCAAAAACACCTTAGTTTCCACTCTCATCATCATCGTCCTCCCCCTCTTCTTCCTCGCCAATTTCGCCAGCGTCCGTGCCATGCAACAATCCCACTGGGTTAGTCGTCGGGGACAACTTGCCGGCACTATCATCCGCCAACTCGAATCCCAATGTCGCTTCACCGCCGGCACGGCTCCAATCAATTTCACTCTCAGCGTTCCCAAAAATCTCTCCGACGAAGCTCGTATCGTCACTAGTGATTTTCGCGCCGTTACCCTCTATTGCCACCAACCCTAGCTTTCACAGCCACGCAGATTCCATTAAAATCAACCTATGATCACTATCGGTATCGACGCCAACGAAGCCAGCACCACCCATCGTGTTGGTAGCAACATCTACGCCTACCGTATCCTCCAAGGCCTTCACCGTACCGATACCCAGACCCATTATCGAGTCTATCTCAAACACTCCCCTCAATCCGATCTTCCCCAACCAAACGCCCACTGGCAATACCGTCTACTTAGTCCTTCATTTGCTTGGACTCAATGGCGTCTACCTCTCGATCTCTACCTTCACCAACCTCGACCCTGCCTTTTTTTCACTCCTGGTCATTACGCTCCTCGCTTTTCTCCCGTCCCCACCCTCATCACCATCCTTGATCTAGCCTTCCTTCACTATCCCAAATCATACACTCGCCGCGTCTGCCATCAACTCACTAACTGGACTCGTTATTCTGCTTTCCATGCTCACCACATTCTCACCATCTCGCAACACACCAAGCAAGACATCATTCGCCATTACCACCTCAACCCCAATCAAATCACCGTTACCTATCCCGGCCCAAACCTTACCCCATTCAAATTTCAAACCCAAACCTTCACCCTTTTAGTCAAACGCTTCCACCTGCCCAAACGCTACCTCATCTACATCGGCACCCGCCAACCTCGCAAGAACCTCTCCCGACTTATCACCGCCGTTAATCACATCAATTCCCACCAAAAAACTCCCGTTCCTCTTCTCATCGTCGGTAAAATCTGGCATCAATTCTCCCCCCCACAACTACCACAAAGTCCTCATGTTATCTACACCGACTATTTACCCCAATCTCATCTCAAACACCTCCTCCAGCAAGCTACCGCCCTAGTTCTCCCCTCTCTTTATGAAGGTTTTGGCTTCCCAGTTCTCGAGGCCATGAACCTGAGAGTCCCTGTAGCTGCCTCCAACACCTCCTCCCTACCCGAAATTACCGGCTCCTCTTGGCCATTCTTATTCAACCCCACCTCTGTCTCCTCCATCACCCATATCCTCACCTGCATTCTCAATCTTCACCCATCAGACAGGAAAAAATGGACATCAAAAGGTAAAATTAGGGCTAAGCAGTTTTCTTGGTCCACTTGTATCAAACAGACTCAGGAGGTTTTACATGAGCTCCCCCTTTCGTGATCGTTCCAACCGTGCCCTTACTTGGCCTCAAGCCAACCAAAAAATTATCCTTCGCTTCTACAACTATTTCCTCGACTTAAAAGTCGCTTTTCTCTGGCGATTCGTATCCTACATCCCTTTCCACTTCATCAGAAACAACCTCTTTCGCCTCAGCGGCGTCAAGATCGGCACAAACTCTACTATCCACATCGGCGCCCGTTTCTACCAACCCATAAACGTCAAAGTAGGGCAGGGGACTATCATTGGCGATCACGCCACCCTCGATGGCCGTGCCTCCCTCACCATCGGCAACCACGTCGATATCGCCTCAGAGGTCATGATCTACAACAGCAAACACGACATTAACTCTCCTGACTTCGCCCCCGTCGATGCCCCAGTGATTATCGAAGATTACGTCTTCATCGGCCCCAGAGCTATCATCATGCCAGGAGTTACCATCAGCAAAGGCGCAGTCGTCGCTGCCGCCGCAGTAGTCACCAAAGACGTCCCTCCCCACACTGTTGTCGCCGGAGTTCCCGCAAGAAAAATCTCTCATCGCCATCTTCACAACTTAAACTACCGCCTCGGTCGCTTTCGCCTTTTCCAATAATCCGCCATGAAACTCTCCCTCGTCATCGTCTCCTATAACACCAAATCCCTCCTCCAAGCTTGCTTAAACTCTATCAACCTACAGCTTACCCCCCAAATCGAAGTCATTGTCGTCGACAACAACTCTAGTGATGGCTCGCCCGCTATGGTAAAAAATTCTTTTCCCCATATTCAACTCATCACCAATTCTCAAAACATGGGCTACGCCAAAGCCAACAACCAAGGAATCAACCTAGTCCAAGGTCAATATCTCCTTCTTCTCAATTCCGATACCCGTCTTCAACCCGGCGCTCTCCAGCACCTCCTCGATTTCATGGACCACCACCCCCAAGTCGGCATCGCTAGCCCCAAACTTCTCCATCCCAACGGCACCACTCAGTTAAACGGCGGCGCTCTCCCTACCCTCTCTTCCCTCCTCTATTGGGCCTTGTTTCTCGACGACATCCCTCTCCTCGGTCGCTTCCTTCCCTCCTACCATCGCACCCACCCATCCTATTTTAACTCCACCCACCCCATCGGTTGGGTCTCTGGCGCCGCCATAATCCTCCGCCGGCAAACCATATCTCAAATCGGCCTCCTCGACGAAAAAATCTTCATGTATGGAGAAGACCTCGATCTCTGTTTCCGCGCCCATCAAGCCAACTGGCTGGTTTACACCCTCGCTCCTGCCGAAGTCGTCCATCTAGGCCAAGGTTCAGGTAGTTCCTCCTCAGCCCTATTGCGCGAATTTCAAGGCCTGATTTACTATTTCTCCAAACACCACCCCGCCACTTCACCCACACTTCTCAAGATCATTCTGCAACTTGCCGCCTCCCTCAGACTCTTCCTCTTTGGTACAATTCTCCAAGATCATGAAAAAGCCACCATCTATCGCCAGGCTCGGCAACTGGATTGACTCCCACCTTCTCGAGATAATTTCCGGTTTCCTCCTAGCCTTCATTCCTCTCTACCCCAAATGGCCTCTCTTTGATATTCTTCCCGGCTACATCGTTCGCGTGCGTCTCGAAGACTTCGTCGTCGCCCTCTCAGTCGTCACACTCATCATCCAGCTCCTCCGCCAAAAAGCTTCCTTTCGCCATTCTCTCCTCCCCAAACTCATCTTTCTCTACTGGGCCATCGGCCTACTTTCCGCCCTCTCTTCCATCTTTATCACCCATACCGTTCCTCTAGAAATCGCCCACGTAGGCAAACTCTTCCTCCATTGGTTTCGTCGCATCGAATACATGTCTCTCGCTTTCATATTTCTCGCCGCCATCAAATCCACAGCCAGCATCAAACGCATCCTCACCATCTTCCTTATTACTACCGTTCTCATCGGCCTCTACGGTTTTGGTCAAAAATATCTCCAGTGGCCCGTCTACTCCACCATGAATCGTGAATTCGCCAAAGGTTGGCGCTTAATCCTCACCGAAAACGCCAGAGTCTCCTCCACTTTTGCCGGTCACTACGACCTTGCTGCCTTTACCGTCATCGCCACTAGTGTTATCGCTACCGTCATCATCTTCACCAAAAACAAACTCCGCTCCGCCGGCCTCTGGATCGCCTACCTCATCATGTTCGCCACCCTGCTCCTCACCGCCTCGCGTACCTCTTTCATCGCTTATCTGGCCGCCATCACTGGATTATGTTTTCTCCTTCTCTTCAAACTCGGCCTCAAAAAAATCTTCCTTCCTTGGTTGCTATTCATGGTAATTAGTTTCATCGGCTTTTTCTCCTTTGGTACTCTTGCTAGCCGCTTTGCCCACTTTCGTGTTATCGAACGCTTCGATGTCACCATCTCCAACCTAGCCGATCGTCTTCGCCCACCCTACAAGCCCTCCCACTATCTTGATATTTCTAACGATCTTCAGTTGGTTTACACTCAGACCGACACCCCCCCTTCTCCCGTTCAAACTCCATCTACCGATCTACCCCCAGACGTCTACGAAGCCATTCCTCAAAACTTCCCCGAAGCCTCTCTCTCGGCCATCCCCGCTACCTCAGGCACCGGCAGCGAAGGCAAACCCAGAGACTACTCCACCTCGGCCTACCAATACGGCCTTTCCGGCGCCATCCGCTTCGACGCCCTCTGGCCTCGAGCCCTTGCTGGTTTCAAATCCAATCCGCTCCTAGGATCCGGCTATTCTACTCTCACCAAAGACCAAGTTACCGATTTCACCGAAGCCGAATCGACAGACAACGATTATCTACGGGCTCTAGGAGAAACCGGCCTTCTCGGCCTTCTCTCTTTCTTTGGCATCATCATCATCAGTTTGATCAAAGCCACCAAATCACTCTTTTCCACCTCCGATCCCACCCTCTCCATCATCCTCGCCGCTTCCATCTCTCTCCTTTTTGGTATGCTCATCAACGCCATCTATATCGACATTTTCGAAGCCTCCAAAGTAGCCTACATCATCTGGGCCTTCATTGGCCTTATCTTCGCCTCCACATCACTAACCAAACCCTCGCGCCCCCATGCAAAAAACTGATCTCGCCCTCCTCGCCCTCATCCTTACCACCGCTATCATTCCTCGTTTCTATCGCCTCGATCGGCCTCTGGCCGACTGGCATTCTTGGCGTCAAGCCGACACCGCAGCCGTTACCCGCCGTTACCTCAAAGAAGGTATCGATCTGCTTCATCCCAAATACGACGATCTCTCCAACATTCCCTCCGGCTTAGAAAATCCCCAAGGTTATCGTATGGTGGAATTCCCCTTCATCAACGCTTTTATCGCCTACACTTACCAGCTCTCCCAATCGCTCCACACTTTTCCTATTCACGTTTTTTCCCGCTTAGTCAATATCGGCTTTTACCTAGGTTCATCTATCTTTCTCTTCCTGATTGTCCTCCAGCTCATCGATCGTCGTTCAGCCTTTCTTTCTCTCCTTATCTACCTCTTCCTCCCCTTTGGCATCTTCTACTCCACCACCGTACTTCCCGAAATCCCGCTTCTTTTTTTCAGTCTCGGTTCCATCTACTTCTGGATTGAATCCACCCACAAACAAGATTTTGCTACCCTGGCGATGTTTACCATATTCACCGCCCTCGCCCTCCTCCTTAAACCCATCTTCGTTTTCATCTTTCCCGCTCTTCTCTACTACCTCGTCGTCAATCGCGGCTTCAAATCCTTCCGCCGACTCCTTCTCTACCTTTCCGCTCTCGCCATTCTTGCCCCTTTTCTGGTTTGGCGCCACTGGATTACTCAATTCCCCGCTGGCATCCCCGATTTCAACTGGCTTTTCAACGGTAGCCATATTCGCTTCAGACCCGCCTTTTTCCGCTGGCTCTTTGCCGATCGACTCGGGCGCCTTATTCTTGGATACTGGGGCCTCATTCCTCTAAGCATTGGTATCATCCTCAAACCCTCCTCCAAGTCTCGCTGGTTCCTCCACGCTTGGTTGCTCGGTTTGCTTGCTTACCTTGTCGTCTTCGCTACCGGCAACGTCACCCACGATTATTACCAAATCTTCACCCTTCCCATCATTGCCATTTTCACCGGCATGGGCCTGTCCTCCCTCACCTGTCTTCCCCGCAAAATCTTTTCAAGATTTTCTTGCTACTTGTTACTTGTATCTTGTAGCTTATTTTCCCTCGCCTTCTCCTGGTTTCACATCCGCGACTACTTCAATATCAACAACCCTGCCATGGTAGCCGCCGGCATCGCCGTCGACCGCCTCACCCCTCCAGACTCCAAGGTCATCGCTCCTTACATGGGTGACACCGCCTTTCTCTATCAAACCAACCGCACTGGCTGGCCCATTGGTGGTCTCATCAATCAACGCCTCAACCAAGGCGCTACCCATTATGTCTCCACCAACTATGACCAAGAAACCCGAGATCTTGAATCAGCTTGTGAGCTACTTTCTCGGACCGAGGAATACATCCTTATCGACCTCCAGAATTGCAACTTTGACTAACAATCACTCCATTTTCTCACTAGTATGAAAATCCTCATGCTCACCCCCTACTTGCCCTATCCTCTCCTCTCAGGTGGCCAAATCCGCACCTTCAATCTCCTCAAAAATCTCTCCAAACACCACCAAATCACCCTTTTTGCCCTCATCAAAGACCCCAAAGAACGCCGTTACATCAGTAAACTCAAACCTTACTGCCAACAAATTCAAGTCTTCAAACGCACCCAAAACCCTTGGGCACTAAGAAACATCCTCCTAGCTGGTTTCACCCCTTACCCTTTTCTCGTCACCAGAAACCTCCCCTCCGGCATGAAGCGGGCCATCAAAAAAGAACTCCACCAACACCCGTACGACCTCATCCACGCCGAAACTTTCTACATGATGCCCAACATTCCCCGCACCCAAGTTCCAGTTCTTCTTGTCGAACAGACTATCGAGTACTTAGGCTACCTCTACTACGCTCAATCATCCACTAACTATCTCATCAAACCTCTCCTCTATCTCGATATCGCCAAAATCAAATACTGGGAAAAGTTTTTCTGGAAAAAAGCCCACCACTTAGTCACCATGTCTTCAGACGATAAAAAATTTATCCAGCAACAAATCGGCACCCATGCCCAAATCGACGTCGTCGCCAATGGCGTCGACATCAGCCGTTTCTCTAAAACCAAACGCCGCCTTCCCCCACAACCGACCATTTTATTTGTCGGTACCTTCAAATGGCTTCCCAACATCGACGCCGTCCAGTTCCTTGTCCAAGACATCTGGCCCGGTATCAAACAAGCTGTTCCCCAAGCCAAACTCTGGATCGTTGGCCATAGCCCTACTCCAGATGTTTTAGCCCTCAGCCAACAATCCGATATCAAAGTCAGCGCTCACATCAAAGACATCCGTGATGCTTATGCCAAAGCCCACATCCTCCTCGCTCCCATCAGAAGTGGCAAGGGTACCCGCTACAAAGTCCTTGAAGCCATGGCTACCGGCACTCCCGTCGTTACCACCAAACTTGGCGCCGAAGGCCTCGATCTAACTCCCGGCAAACACATCCTCATCGCCGACACAGCCTCTACTCTCACCAATCAAACCATCAGACTCCTTCAAAACTCCCAGTTTCAAACCCAACTCTCTCGCCAAGCCAAACAACTTGTCAAAGCCAAATATAACTGGTACACCATATCAAAAGATCTAGATCACCTTTACCGTAAAATCGGCACCCCCAAACTATCATGAAACTCTCCATCATCATCTTAAACCACAACACCAAAGACCTTACTCTCAACTGCATCAAATCCATCCGCACCTCTATTTCCCATGAAATTATCGTTGTTGATAACGGATCAGCCGACGACTCAGTCTCTGCCTTCACCAAACTCCACCACATCCATCTCGTCACCTCAGATCAAAACATCGGTTTTGCCGCCGGTAATAACCTCGGACTCAAAAAAGCCCAGGGTGAATACTTACTTTTGCTCAACTCAGACACCGAGATCGCCGATGATGCTCTCGACAAATGTATCAATTATCTAAATCGTCATCCCCAAGTCGGTATTCTTACTCCCCAGCTTGTCCTTGCTGACGGTGCCATCGACCTTGCCTGTCATCGCGGCCTACCCACACCTCTCAACTCTTTCACCTACTTTTCCAAACTCTCCCAACTCTTCCCCAACTCACCCGCTCTGGCCGGTTACCACCAAACCTGGAAAGACTTCTCCAAAACCCACCCAGTCGATGCCGTCTCAGGTGCATCCAT
>CAYNFZ010000005.1:0-14947 GCA_964396725.1 uncultured Pseudomonadales bacterium | reverse complement strand
CAAAGTTATCGACCACATTGGCTACCTTGATGAACGATTCTTCATGTACGCCGAAGATCTAGACTTCTGTGCTCGAGCTAAGGCACAGGGCTGGCAAATTATCTACTTTCCCCAAGCCAAAGTCCTCCATTTAAAAGGCAGCTCCGGCACCAAGCACCCCCATCCCCAAACTAGATCGCGTACCAAAGATCACTTTTACCACACCATGAAGCAATATTTTTCCAAACATTACACCCACTATCCCAAACCCATAATTTACTTCATCCATCGCGGCATCGACCTAATCGGTAAAATCAAATCATGAATCCACCCCACATCGTCATCGATGCCCGTCTTTTTGGCCTTGCCCACGCCGGCATCGGTCGCTACATCCACAACTTAATCACTCACCTGTCTCTCCTAGATCATCACACCCGTTACACTCTCATCACTTCCCCCACCACCCAACTCCCTTCTCTGTCACGAAACTTCTCCTCTGTTTCCACGCCGGCCAAACACTATTCTCTCAAAGAACAACTGCTTATTCCCCAGCTCCTTCATCACCTGCAACCCAACCTAGTCCATTTTCCCCACTTCAACGTCCCCATCTCCCTTCGCATTCCCTTTATCGTCACTATCCACGATTTGCTCTGGAGCGAAAAGATTGGCTTCCAAGCTACCACCCTGAACCCATTAGTTTACGCCCTCAAATACGTCGGTTATCGCCTTACTATTCAAAACACCATCACAAACTCTCAAGCTATCCTCGCTCCCACCAAATTTGTCCAACAAAAAATCGCCGGTCACTTTCCACACTCAGCTATTAAAATCCACGTTACTCCAGAAGCCGCAGACCAAATTTACTTCACCAAACCTTCCAGAAGTAAAAAAATCCTCGCTCAATACCACCTCACCACCCCTTTCATCATCTACACCGGCAGCCTTTATCCACACAAAAACATCAATTCTGTTATCGATACTCTCCCCCGGCTTGACCACTTCACCTTGGCCATCGCTTCATCCAGAAATGTCTTTCTAGAGAGAACTCAAAAATACGTTAAAGCCAAACGTCTCTCTCCTCACGTCAAATTCCTCGGATTCGTTCCCGACCCAGACCTTGTCAAACTCTACCACCACGCGCTCGCTCTCATTCAACCCTCTCTCTCCGAAGGTTTTGGACTCACCGGACTCGAAGCCATGGCCGCTGGCCTTCCAGTCATTTGTTCCGACATCAACGTCATGCGAGAAGTCTATGGCCAATCGGCTGTCTATACCGATACCACCTCACCATCAGCCCTCGCCTCCGTTATCAATGCACTCGCCACCAATCCTCAACGTCGCTCCTCCATTGCCCAAAAATCCCGTACCCAAGCCGCCAAATATTCCTGGAAATCCCTCACCCAAAAAACCCTATCCATTTATCGTTCTGTTTTAAATCAGCTCCAGTCATGAAAGTCGCTCTCGTCTACGATCGTGTCAATAAAATCGGTGGAGCGGAAAAAGTCCTACTGGCCCTCCACCAACTCTTCCCTCAAGCCCCGCTCTACACTGCCGTCTACAATCCCCACACCGCCAAATGGGCCAAAATCTTCACCATCCACCCATCCTTCATCAACCACATCCCTGGAGCATCCACGCACCACGAATGGTTTGCTTGGGCCGCTCCCTACGCTTTTGAATCCTTCAACTTCGATTACTACGATGTAGTTATCTCTGTCACCAGTGCTGAAGCCAAGGGAATCATCACCAAACCCCATACTCTACACTTCTGCTACCTCCTCACTCCCACACGATATCTTTGGAGTCACACCCACTTTTACCGTCAGGTCACCCATAGTCCCAACCATAACTTTCTCACCCGCAAAATCACCCCTCTCTTTTTCTCCCGTCTCCGCCGCTGGGATCAGATCGCTGCCTGGAGACCCGACCGTCTTATCGCCATTTCCAAAACCGTCAGCGCTAGAAGTCACAAATATTACCGCCGACCCGCCGATGCCATCATCTATCCTCCCGTCCAGGATTTCTCTTGCATCAAACCCGATCTTACCACCGCCTTACCCGACGAATACTACCTCCTCGTCTCTCGTTTGGTTCCCTACAAACGTATTGACTTAGCCATCCAGGCCTTCCGTCACCTTCCTCACCAACTCGTCATCATCGGCGAAGGTTCTCAAAAAAATGCCCTCCAAAAACTTGCTTCTCCCAATGTTAAAATACTCGGCGGTTTATCCGAAGCCAAACTGGCTGCCTTCTACCAAAACACTCGTGCCTTGATATTTCCCTCCGAAGAAGATTTTGGTATCGTCAGTGTTGAAGCCCAATTTTGTGGCAAACCAGTTATCAGTTATGCCCAAGGAGGTGGCGCCGAAACCGTTATTCCCGGAAAAACCGGTACCATTTTTCGTCACCACACACCAACTTCTTTAATTCGCGCAATCAAAAGAAGTCAAACCATGCGTTTTTTCCCCCAGACCTGCAAAAAAAACGCCCACAACTTTTCCACCTCCATCTTCCAACACCAATTACAAAACTATATTCAAAGTTCATGGCAACAGCATCAAAACTCGTTCCTATGAAAGCCGTTATTTTCGCAGGTGGCGTCGGTACTCGCATGTGGCCTGTCTCTCGTGAAGCCACTCCCAAACAATTCGAAAAAATCATCGACGATAAATCCACCCTTCAACTCACCGTGGACCGTCTTTTTCCCGATTTCGCTCCCCAAGACATCTACATCTCTACTGGTTCTCGCTACGTCGACATCATTCATTCCCAGCTTCCCCAGATCCCCAAACAAAACATCATCGGCGAACCTGTCAGAAACGATGTCGCTCCCGCCGTCGGTTACTCCATGGCCGTCCTCTCCCAAAAATTTCCTCATACCCCTACTGCTATACTCTGGAGTGATCATCTCCTAAAAAATGTCGACCAATTCAAACTCGCCCTCCAAACCGGCGCCCAATATCTCCACAAACACCCCAATCAAATCGTTTTTCTTGGCCAAAAAGCCAGGTTTGCTAGCCAAAATCTTGGCTGGATCGAATTCGGTGATCAACTCCAAATCATCAACGGCCTCTCCATCAAAGAATTCAAATCCTGGCACTACCGCCCTGATCTAGACACCGCTACCAAATATCTCGCCAGCCCCAATCACGCTTGGAACCCAGGTTACTTTATCGCCACTCCCGCCTACATCATGGACCAATTTAAACTCCACGCTCCCCAGATGCATCAACACCTCCTCCAACTCAAACATAGCTTCGGCCACCCAAACCACCAACAGCAACTCGAAAAACTCTACCCCACCTTCCCCAAAATGTCCTTTGATAACTTAATCATCGAAAAAATCCCTCCCCAGCAAGCCGTAGTTATTTCTGTCGATCTTGGTTGGAGCGATCTGGGAGCCTGGGAAGCTCTCAAAGAAGCCCTCCAGTCGTCTCCCGAGCAAAACATCACCCACGGTAACACTAAAACCAGAAATACCACCGACTGCCTCATCTATTCCTACACCGATCAGCTAGTTACCACCATCGATCTCGAGGGTATGGTGATCGTCGTTACCCCCGATGTTATACTGATTACCACCAAAGAATCCATTCCTGAAGTCAAAAAACTAGTTAACGAACTCAAAGATTCAGAATTAAGTCATTACACCTAATCCACCCGCTTTGTGTCTATGTATCATCTTGTCAAAAGAATCATCGATATTTTTGTAGCCAGCATCCTTTTTATTCTCTTTTTACCCGTTTGGTGTATCGTTCCCTTTCTCATTTACCTTGATTCCCCAGGACCCGTCATCTTCCGCCACCGTCGCGTTGGTAAAAACGGCCAAGAGTTCTGGCTCTACAAATTTCGTACCATGGTCAAAAACGCCGATGATCTCCTCCACAAACAAGACAAAAAGCTCCTCGCCCAGTTCAAAGCCGGCGACTGGAAACTCCAAAATGATCCCAGAATCACCAAATTTGGTCGCCTCCTTCGCTCCCTCACCATCGACGAATTTCCTCAATTGTATAACGTCCTCAAAGGCGAAATGAGTATGGTCGGCCCTCGGGCCTATGTCAAACAAGAGCTCAATGAACAAAGCCGGCGCTACCTCAAAACCAAAAACTACGTCAGCCAAATCCTCACCGTCAAACCTGGCATCACCGGCCCTTGGCAAACCTCGGGTCGTAACGAAGTCCCCTTTGCCAAACGCGCCAAAATGGATGCCGAATACGCTTCCAAAAAATCTCTCCTTGCCGACCTTATCATCATGCTCAAAACCCCCAAAGCCATGATTAGCAAGTGGTAATCAGCCTGATATACTTGATCTACAGTCTGTTTATATGAAAATACACTCATCCCACTCCAATATTTTAACCGCTATCACCAAAGCCGCCACTCAATCCGCTTTAGCTAAGAAGCTCTCCCCGGCCAAGAAAAAAAGATCTACCAGATTTAAAGTCATCATCACTATCCTGGCTAGCATTTTTGCCCTTCTCACCCTTGCCTTCGTAGCCACCTCCATTCCCGCTTTTTCCCTCAAATCCCAGATCCCTGGTATCGAATCCAGCGCCCGCAGCGTGCTCGACTCCATTAAATCCCAAAACCTCCCCCAAGCTAAAGAAAACCTCTCCCAGCTCCACACCAAACTCACCCGCGCCCAATCCACCTACAAATTTCTCGCTTGGTATCAATTCACTCCCCTGCGTGGTTACTACTCAGACGGCGACCATCTTTTCCAGGCCGTTTTAGCCGGCATCAGCGCCGGCCAAACCACCATCGACACCCTCGAACCCTATGCCGATGTTATCGGATTTGAGGGCGAAGGTTCCTTCACCGGCGGTACCGCCCAAGAGCGCATTCTCCGTATCATCCAGACTCTCAAAGACATCTCCCCCTCTCTTGAATCCATTATCGCCGACCTAACCATCACTCGCGACCAACTCGCTCACGTCAACCCTCATCGCTATCAAATCCAACTTCAGGACTACCAACTCGATCAACTCATCATCCAAGGCCAAGACCTTTCCGTGACGGCCGTCTCCACCGTCTCCGACCTCAAACCCCTACTTGAAGTCTTACCCACCCTCGCTGGTCTCGAAGCAGAACAAAAGTATCTCATGCTCTTCCAAAACGACGCCGAAATTCGACCCACCGGTGGTTTCATGACTGCCTACGGAGTCATTAGAGTCGAAAAGGGCACCATTCACCAGGAAAAAAGTGACGATATCTACACTCTCGACAACAAATTCAACAGCCGCATCGAACCCCCCCAAATTCTTCGCGATAAACTCAAGATGTACTATTGGAACCTCCGCGACATGAACTTCTCTCCCGATTTTAAAACCTCCATGGACCTCTTTCTTTCCCATTACCTCACCATTCCGTCTGAGCCTAGCGACCTTGACGGCGTCATTGCCGTCGATACTCAAGTATTAAGCGACCTTATTACCGTTCTCGGTCCTGTCGAAGTTCCCGGCTTCGGTACCTTTACCGCCGAAATCGACCCTCGTTGTGATTGTCCCCAAGTCATCTACGAACTCGAAGATTTTTCCACCCGACCCGTTGCCTATGTTCGCGATGACAGAAAGGCCTTTTTGGTTCCCCTGATGCAGACCCTGATTCTCAAAGCCTACGGTGCTCCCCACCAAGTCTGGCCTTCCCTGTTCCAGACCATCCTAAAAAACATCCAGCAAAAACACGTCCTCTTCTACATGCAAGACGAATCAGCCCAAACCGCCATCGAATCGGCTGGTTTTGGCGGTCGGGTCACCCATCCAGAAGGAGATTATCTCTTGGTTGTTGACGCCAACTTAGGCGGCGGCAAAGCCAATCTCTTTATCACCCAAGACGTCCAGCTGAGCGTTACCCCCGCCGATACCGGCTACCAGCACCAACTCACCATTTCCTACGACAATCCCGCCCCAGCCAGCAACTGTGATCCCGAAGCCGGTAAACTCTGCCTAAATCCAGAATACCGTGGCTACACCAGATTTTATTTCCCTCTCGGCACCACTCTCGACGAAGCTCTCGGGTTCGAAGCCGACTCTCTCCAAGAATTCGAGGAACTTGATAAACACGTCGTCGCCGGCTTCTTCCGCTTCCAACCGGAATCTCGCGCCAAAATCAAACTTACCTACACCACTCCCGCTCAAACCCAGCCTTACCAACTCACCATCCAAAAACAACCCGGCCAGAAACTCCCCACCTACACCGTCCTCTACAACGACCAACAGAAACAAGAATTTATCCTTTCACAAGACAAAACTCTCCAGTTTGACCCCTAATCTATGCCCAAAACGTTCCGGGTCGAAGCCATTATCCTAAAACGCCACAACTTCCGCGAAGCCGATCGTTTTCTTACCGTTTTTACCCAGGATCAGGGCAAACTCGATCTTTTAGCCAAAGGTGTCCGCAAGCTCTCCTCCCGCAAACGGCCTGCCTTGGAAATCGGCAACCACGCCAAACTCTTCTGCATCAGCACAAAAAGTACTTCCCTCGTCACCCAGGTTGAGCTTCTCCACTCCTTTCCCCACGCCAAATCCTCCCTCACTCGCATCACTCAAATCTACCAAATTCTCGAAATCATCGATCTTTTAACCGTCGAAGCTTCTCCCAATCCCAAAGTATTTCGCCTCCTCGTTCACCTTCTCTCTGATCTTAACACCGCCGGCATCAAACGAGACCACATGCTCCTCACTATCAAACAAGTTCTCATCGATCTGGGTTTTGGTTTACCCCATTCTAACTCCGAAACCGCCCTGCAATCCCACCTCGAATCCATTACCGAACGCAAACTCCGCACCAAAGATTTCTTCCTCTCCTCATAAAACAATCGTCACACCAAGCTCGACCGCCAGTCCCACTGGCTCTGACTCAGTATCGCCGGCAACAGGTCTTTAAACTCCTCGATCCGTATCACCCCAAGCATTAACCGTCGCTCCTCCCGCCCGTGAGCTACCCAATATCCTCGCCTCGCCCCCAGTTCCAGCATCGGTACTATATCCTCCTCATAATTATCACCCACAATCACACACTCATGCCCCGCCACCCCAAATTTTCGTAATCCCTTCACCCACTGACCCTGCTTTGGTTCAGTCACCTCAAAGCAACATACCTCCTCCTCACTAAATCTATCTATCACTTTCAACTTTCTCCAAGTCCACGGTTCCAAAGCAATTGTGCCTACCCTCGAATCCAGCCCAGCCTGCTTGAAAATTCGAAGCGTCCGATCCACGTCCTCATATATTGTCGGTTCGGTGTAATAAATGTCTATTTGAAGCTGTTCCAGCGCCTCCACTAAATCCCGGCTTCCCAGTCTCACACCATATTCCTTGGCAATCACGTAAGCCGTGTAGTCCGTGATCGATGGATGAACCACAAACACTTCCCTCATTCCGGCAAATACTCCCTTCCACCACTTGACGCATTCCTCAAAGGCCAGTCTCTGTTTTCCTCCTGTTATTCTTTCCATATTTCGCCAATAATCCTCAATCGCATTCCAAAACAGCGCCGATGTATCGCATAACGTATCATCCAAATCAAGCAATGCCGTCGTAACTCCTAGATCAACCGCCCATGTCTTCACTCCCACAGCCAAAGTCTCATTCGACAGCTCCCACCAAGTACAATCCAGTTTTTCTTTCTGCATCCAGCCTAATTTATCACAAACCCTCAACTAATCATCAATCCCCTACAACTTGACACCCACCAATTCCTCTCTAAAATTGTAATCACAACAAAATAGGAGCTGTGATCGCTTTGGCAAGCGGGAGCTGTTTATCCGTCATACTTTGTTACATCATTTTTCAAAGTTACCCGGACATAATTAAGGTGCTCTATCCCGTAGCGAGGTAGGGAACCAGGGTGGAACCGTCCTGAGTATATCGAAGGATCCCTGGCATTAGTCAGGGATTTTTTTGTTATCATAAGAGGTAACATGTCTACATCCGCCGATAAATTTACCCAAATAGTCGCCCTCGCCAAACGTCGTGCGTTTGTATTTCCCGGCTCCGAAATCTACGGCGGCCTCGCCAACACCTATGATTTTGGACCCATGGGTGTGGAGATGCTCAGAAACATCCAAAACTACTGGTGGAATTACTTCGTTACCAAACGCTCCGACATCTTCGGTCTCGATACCTCTATCATCATGAGCCCCAAAGTTTGGGAAGCATCGGGACACACCGCCAGTTTTACCGATGTCTTAATCGATTGCAAAGCCTGCCACACCCGCATCCGCGCCGACCATTTGATCGAAAATCACGCAACCAAAAAATCCAAACCCCACCGTGTCGAAGGCCTCTCTGCCGAAGAATTAAGCCAAATCATAAATCAAGAAAATATCCCTTGTCCAACCTGTGGACAAATCGACTGGACCGATGCTCGTCAATTCAACCTTCTCTTCAAAACCCAAATCGGTATCCTTCCCGACAAAAAATCTACTGCTTATCTTCGTGGCGAAATCGCCCAAGGTATGTTCACCAACTTCAAGAATATTCTCAACACCCTAAGCCCCAAACTCCCCTTTGGTTTAGCCCAGCAAGGCAAAGCCTTTAGAAACGAAATCACCCTGGGTAACTTTATTTTCCGTACTTTAGAGTTCAATCTTTCTGAATTTGAATACTTTTTTGATCCAGAAACTCAAGACTGGCGACAACTCTTTGACACTTGGAAACAAGAAACGTATCAATTTGCCCTTTCTCTTGGATTATCCGCCAAAAACCTCCGCTGGCGCATCCATACCGACGACGAACGCTCCCACTACTCCAAACGCACCGAAGATCTCGATTTCAACTACCCCTTTGGCGGTTTCAAAGAAATGTTTGGCTTAGCCTACCGCACCGATTTTGACCTTAAAAACCACATGGAAAAATCCGGTCAAGACATGCGCTACATCGATCCCCACAACAGCAGCCGCCGTTTCATTCCCCACGTCATCGAACCCACCTTTGGCATCAATCGCATTTTCTTGGCTCTTCTTGCTGAATCTTTTCATCAAACCAAAGATCGCACCTATCTCAAACTTCCTTCTCGATTTGCTCCCTACACCGTCGCCGTCTTTCCTCTTTTGGCCAACAAACCCCAGCTTGTTTCTCAAGCCGAAACCGTCCGCGATCAACTCTCCCAAACTTTTTCCGTCGCTTGGGACGCTCGCGGCAACATCGGTAAACGCTACGCCGCTCAAGATGAAATCGGCACCCCCTTCTGCGTCACCATCGACTTCGACACTCAAAAAACCCAAGACGTCACCGTTCGCTTCCGCGACACCGCCCAACAACAGCGTGTTTCCTTGGACAAACTCTCGGCTTTCCTTTCTCAGAAAATCACCTAAAGCATCGCTCCACCGCCCTGTGATATAGTTTTATTTATCTATTAACAGTCACCAATAGTCTTTTATGTCCAACAAGCTCATTCCTTTAGTTCTCTTGCTCCTACTTCTTCCAGGCTGCTCTTTCTTCCGCAAAAAAACAAGCGATCCACAAGAAAAAGAGCCCATCACTGCCCTCATCAACGTCATTGATCTCGCCGACCGTCCTTACATCACTCTCGCCCCTCGGGCCGACGGCCGCGAACTCACCCTCTCGCTCCACTCCCTACCCAAACAAGCTTCAGAAACCGAATACGAACTCGAATACCAAGCCGGCACCTTACTTCAAGGCGCTTTCGGCACATTTGATCTCACTTCCGATTTACCCGTTACCCAAAAAATTCTCCTCGGCAGCTGTAGCGCCGGCGGAGCCTGTTCTTTCCACCAAGACGTCCAAGGTGGCACTCTCACCCTTAAATTTCGTGGTCCCGAAAATTACGCCCTCAAGCTCGATTGGCGTTTCATCGACGCTAAAGCTGCCGATGGTCTCTTTTCCTCCCGAGACTCCAAACTCCAGCTCGACGTCGGCACCGCTCTCGATCAAGCCGACTACGTCGTAATCATGCAAACATCCGGCCTACCCCAGCAAAAAGAAGGAGAAATCATCTCTGGACCATACGGCCTCTTCACACCAGATGATCTCCCTCCAGACACTACAGTCAACCTCACACTTCGCCTTTCACAGGCTGCTCCAGATGCCACCATCCTCGGTTGGGATGAAACCAAGTGGGTCAAATTCGACACCTCAGTCGATGAAAAAACCGCCACCGCCGAGGTTGACCTCCTTCCCGTCTACATCGCCGTCAACTGACACTATCTCACCGCAGACCTGCTATTATCCCGAACTTTGCCCAGTGTTTTCAGGCTTCTTTTAACCTGCTTCTCCAAGTAAAACTCCATCAGCCATCTTAGCTGGTAACTTCTTTCGTCGGGCCAGTACCGCACCCGATACTGATTCCTGTGCGTCCTTTTTCTTATTCTTCGACCCTCAATCAGAAGCACCACTCCGTCACTGCCAACCTCGAGAAATTCTTGACCAATTTCTCAGCTGTACCCCAGCCATCCTGTAGCCTCACAATCTTCGGCTTCTTTTTCGATATCAAACGGCTTCCCACAAATATCGCACTTCCCTGGGGTAATTTTCTTAGGCATTTTCACACCTTCCTCTCTTAACGTGCCATTGCCGACCCTTGGTCTTCAGTCTCCAATAACTCTACCATCCAGCCACATTTTCTTCTTGACAACACTTGTGATAACTGGTTTTATTAAACATGGTGGTGAAAAGTGGTGAAATATCACTATAATACAAGTTATGTTAATCGGAAGTTTTCATCACTCTCTCCAGACCAAAGGTAGACTGGCCATTCCCGCCAGTTTTCGCCCCGAACTCGGGGATAATCCCATTCTTACTCGAGGCCTGGAGCCTCACCTTACCCTCTTGCCCTTTAACACTTGGTCGGAATTAATCAAAAACTTAGGCACCCATCCTCTAGTCGGCCCAAACGACCGCTCCCTTCGTCGCCTCATTGCCCACTCCGCTACCCAAGTCGACTTTGACTCTCAAGGTAGAATCCATTTACCCAAATTACTCAGAGATTGGGCCAACCTCCAATCCAAAGTCGTCATCGCCGGTTCCGTTCACTGGGTCGAAATCTGGAATCCAGTTACCTACGCCACCCATCTGGATACCCTGAACACCAAAAGCCAGGAACTAGCAGTACCAGTCAATCAATCATCATAAATTATGCCTGTTACCGCCTGCCCGCCTGACTTTTGTCTATGACCTATCACTCTCCAGTACTCCTCTCCGAAAGCATCAAAGCCCTCCACATCAAACCTCAAGGCAAATACATCGACGCCACTCTGGGAGGTGGGGGACACACCCAAAAAATTCTTCAAGCTGGTGGATCGGTTCTGGGTATTGACTGCGATCAAGATGCCATCGACTATGTCGCTAAGCACTTGGCATCCCCTCGTCTTACACTTGTTCATGGCAATTTCCGTCATCTCACCACCATCGCCACTACCCACAAATTTGCCCCAGTAGATGGCATCCTTCTCGATTTAGGCGTCTCGTCCTGGCAACTTACCCACCCGGAACGCGGTTTCAGCCTCCACGCCAGCGCTCCTCTAGACATGCGCATGGACCAAGACCTCACCGTTACCGCACAAGATTTGCTCGCCGCCGGTGGCCAAAAAGAACTCGCCCGACTTTTTACCAAATACTCCGATGAACCCAGGGCCGCCCAAATAGCCCGCAAAATCATCCAGGTTCGATCCCATTCACCCATCACTACCACCGCCCAACTCACCAATCTCATCGAATCCATCTATAAAACCCACAAAATCCACCACATTCACCCCGCCACCAAAGTCTTTCAAGCCCTACGTATCGCCGTTAACGACGAACTCACTAGCCTCGAACTTGCCCTGCCTCAAGCTATCTCTCTCCTCAAACCTGGCGGCAGGCTCATCACCATCTCCTTCCACTCCGGCGAAGATCGTCTTGTCAAACATTTCTTTCTCGACCAAGCTACAACCAATCACATTCAAATCATTACCCCAAAACCCATCACCGCTAACTCTCAAGAACTCTCCATCAATCCTCGAGCCAGAAGCGCCAAATTAAGAATAGCCCAAAAAACATGACCTCCATTAAACCCTTTTTCCTTCCCGTTACCTTGCTTATTTTCATCCTTACCTTGACCAATATCGTCGTCTCATCTTCCTACACCACCACTGGAGAAAAACTCAAAACACTCGAACAACAAAAACAGCAGCTCTCCGAACACAATCGCGTCCTCCAACAACATATCCTCTCCTTTTCTTCTCTAGGTTATCTACAGAAACAAGCTCAAACTGAGGGATTTATTCCTCCTGAATCCGCCTTCTCACTCTCTTACCCAAGCGTCACCGTTGCCTTGTCTGAATAATTCGCCGTTACCCTTTCCTTCTCGCCAAATATAATACAATCTCCTTACCATGGTTCAGGCTCGCCTCCATCTCCTCAAACTCTTCCTTGTAATCTTTGCTTTTGCCCTCCTATCTCGCCTGTTCTATTGGCAAATAATCACCAGCCGCTATCTCAGTCATGCTGCCCAAAACCAACGCTCCGTCGACCAACAAATTGATCCCGAACGCGGCCAAATCCGCTCCAACGACGGTTACGCCCTGGTTTCCAACCAACCCAAATTCACCCTTTTTGCTTACCTTCCCCAAATCATCGATCCGCCCTCCTCTATCAGCTCCGTTCTTGCTCCCTTGCTTATCGATCCTCACCCTCAAGATGCCACTCAAGCCGCTAAACCTTACCCTCTCCGTATCCAAGAAACCAACCAATTTCTTCTCACTCAACTCACCCGCACCGATACCACTTGGGTACCTCTCCAACGCAATCTAGACAAAATTACTCAAGAAACCATCACCGACCTTCACCTAGAAGGCCTGGGATTCGATCGCCATCTCGATCGTCTCTACCCTGAAGCTTCCATGTCTGCTCATCTACTTGGATTCGTCGGCATTAACGAAGCCGGAGAGCCTCAAGGATATTTCGGTCTCGAAGGTTTCTACGACCGCGAACTTCGTGGTCGATCTGGTCAAATTACTCAAGAAACCGACGCCGCCGGCCAACCCATCTTAATTGGACTCTTCAACCGTCAACCAGCTAGAAATGGCAGGAACTTGATCGCCCACCTCGATCGTAGCATCCAATACCAAGTCGAAACTCAACTTTCACAGGGTATCGAAAAATATGGCGCCAAAAGTGGTGAAATCATCGTCATGGATCCTTTCTCTGGAGCTATTTTAGCTCTGGCTGCATTCCCTTCCTACGATCCCGACCAATTTCATCTCTACGATACCAACCTCTATAAAAATCCTCTTATTGCCAACACCTACGAACCCGGCTCCACCTTCAAAGTCATCACCATGGCCGCCGCCATCGACGCCGGCGTAGTCGAACCCGACACCGTCTGCGACCACACCTGCAACGGCCCGGTCGCCATCGGCAAGTACACTATTCGTACCTGGAACAACCAATATAACCCCGATCAAACCATGACCGATGTCCTCGCCCGTTCCGACAACACCGGCATGATCTTCACCGCCTTCAAACTAGGTAAGGACAAATTTGTCGATTACATTACCAACTTTGGCTTTGGCCAATTCACCGGTATCGATCTCCAAGAGGAAACCTCCGCTCATCTTCGCTCCAATTGGGGCGATATCGATCTCGCTACCGCCTCCTTTGGTCAAGGTATCGCCGTCACCGGGATTCAAATGGCTACCGCCATCTCCGCCATCGCCAACGGCGGCAACCTCGTCGTCCCCCACGTCATCGCCGTCGTCGAAGGTGACGAGACCACCACCATTCCTCCCGCTATCAAGTACCGCGTCATCGCTTCATCCACTGCCCAAAAAATCACCGCCATGATGGAAACAGCCGCCCACCATGGTGAAGCTCAATGGGCCGTGCTTCGAGATTATCGCGTCGCCGGCAAAACCGGTACAGCCCAAATCCCCATCGCCGGCCACTACGATCAAGACAAAACCATCGCTTCTTTCATTGGTTTCGCCCCTGTTTCCCACCCCAAATTCGTCATGCTCGTCAAACTTACACAACCCAGTTCTTCACCTTGGGCCTCAGAAACCGCCGCCCCCCTATGGTTCGACCTCGCCCATCAACTGTTGCAATACTTCAACATCCCCCCCGACCACTAAGCCACCATTTGGCCGTTTACTGCGAGATCTGGGTCCCACGCTCTCCTACCTACATTCGGCGCGTAGTACCGGGCTCCTAGTAGCCTGGCCACCATTCTCGAAGTCAAAATCAAATTCATGGTCACTATTCGTGCTTCTCCTTCTGGCAATTCTTCCGACACCAACAAATTCTTCTTTCCGTCCAGATTGCCTTCTCCCCATCTTGCTTCGTAATCAGGCACCCCATTTTTATATCCCGTCAAAGCCTGGTTCCTACTACCAAAGCATCCCCGCTCAAAGTAATAATTCAAATCATAATACTCACCCAGATGGCTCAAGGGCGAGTCTCCGCACGCTATCGGATCTCTTCTTCCCTGTTCCTTGGCTGTCACCAGCACATATTTCATTGGCCACCGATCCGGTTGATTTATCGCGTGTATGTCATACCACACCGGCACCCCAGGCCGAATCTCATAGCCCGCCCCCACACTCACTCTAGTAACACCCACCTCTTTTCCAATCAAAGCCAAATCTTCTTCTCGAGGTACTACTCCAAGTACCTGCGGCAACACCATCGTTTCCTCAGATGACTCCACCAATTCTATAGTTTCTTGCTCCGCATTGTTTATCATGTTTACACATTCATTACATCAAAGCTATTTTACCCTCAATCTCCAAGATTACAACCTATAACCGTTCTTTCTTGGCAACGTCTCTCCCGCCAGCTAAAATACCATTGTGTCCTTCTTATTTCTTCACTTCAAACATCTCCTTCCCCAATCCCTCAAAAACCTTTATCACGGCTTCATTGCCCTAGTAGCCCTGTTTCGTTTCCGTTTTCCCGCTCGCCATCTCACCATCCTCGCTGTCACCGGTACCGATGGTAAAACCACCACCGCCACTATCCTCTACCACCTT
>CAYNFZ010000004.1:0-25786 GCA_964396725.1 uncultured Pseudomonadales bacterium | reverse complement strand
AAACGTCGTCTTCGAAGGCCACTTCATTCGCTGCACCCGCACCTATGAACCCATCCAAGTTCTCTTCCTCACCTTTTACTTCCCCCGTACCGTCTGCGTCATGAAATAAATTCTCTTTCAGTTTCCCGCCATCAACACTTGCCACAAGACAAGGTATAATTCATTCATCATCACTCTCGAATCTCACTAATATCTATGAAAATCGCCATCATCTCCGACACCCACGATAACACCCAAGCTGTAGTCAACATCATCGATTACCTAAACCAACACCAAATTGATACAGCTTTTCACGCCGGTGACATTTGTTATCCTGGTATCATCAATCGCTTCCACACCCATTACCACGGTCACCTTCACTTTGTTTTCGGTAACAACGACGGTGAATTGAGCACCATCACCCAGCTCGCCTCCAATTCCCACAAACTTACTTGTCACAACCGAGACATGGACCTCGAGATTCACGGTAAAAAAATATTCATGAATCACTATACCCACTTGGTTAAAAAAATCGCCCAGACCCACGAATTCAATCTCTATATCGGTGGCCATGAGCACCTTTATGAAGTAACCACCATCGCTGGTACTCTCTTTATCAACCCTGGCCACACCATGGTCATGGATCCATGGCAAAGAAATATCGAAAAACAACACGGCCCTTCCTTCGTTATCCTCGATCTCAACACTATGAAACACCAACTGATTTCTATCGACAAACTATAACTCCATGAACCAATACCTCAAAATCATCCTCCGTGAACTCCGTGAAATCATCTTTGGTCTCGAAGATGGTATGGTCTCTACCCTGGGCGCCATCACCGGTCTTGCTGGTGCTACCGACAATCGGGCTATCGTCATCGTCTCCGGTTTTGTCATCATCGCCGTCGAAAGCCTATCCATGGCAGCCGGTACTTACCTCTCCAACAAATCCGAAGTTCTAGCCGACGGTCTCACTCGCAGGCACCAACACCGCCAAGACAATCCCATCAAAGACGCACTCTACATGGGCATTTCTTACATCACTGGCGGTATCGTTCCCCTTTATGCTTACTGGATCTTTCCCGTTGCCATCGCCATTCCCGTATCCATCGTCAGTGTAGTCATCGCTCTTTTTACCCTCGGTTTCACTAGCGGCAAGCTCACCCGCATCAATCCTTTAAGAAACGGTATCGAGATGATCACTATCTCCTTATCCGCCGCTCTCCTCGGATATATCGTCGGTAAGGTCGCCTCATCCTTCTTCCCCGAAATTCACTCCTCTGGCGTATGAAATCTCTCAAAGGCAAAACTATCCTCATCACCGGCGCTTCTCGCGGTATTGGTCGTGCCACCGCGCTCCTAGCTGCCCAGCACGGAGCCAACATCGCCATCAACTACGTATCCAACCAAAAGGCTGCTGCCGAAACAGCCTTAGATGTCGACCAAGCTGGGGGTCAATCTGTCATTCTCCACGGTAACGTTGCTCACGAAAACCAAACTGAATTGATCATCAGCCGGACCATCATCGCCTTCAACACTCTCGACATTTTAATCAACAACGCCGGTATCATCTCCTGGAAACCTATGCTCGAAGAAAAAATATCCACTCTACACCAAATTGTCGATACCAACATCAAGGGTATCATCAACACTATATACGTTGCCGCACCTGTTATGAAAGACCAAGGTGGGGGAGTCATCGTCAATATTGCCTCCGGTGCCAGCAAAACTGCCTATCCCAACCTCGCCGTCTACTCCGCCACCAAATTCGCCGTTCTCGGTTTAACTCAAGCTCTCGGACCAGAACTCGAACCCTACAAAATCCGCGTTTACTCCGTCAGCCCCGGCATGGTGTCCACCAGCATGACCAACCACCAGGGCATGCCTCCATCCAAAGTCGCCACTCACATTCTTCAAGTCGCCACCGAATCACTCAAACTCAAACCAGGCCAAAACGCCGAAATATTCGAATAGCTAGCCAGCCCACCATCAATTCCAGTGATCCCTGTCCATGCTCAAGAAACTCTCCAACGCCACCAAAGGTTACCTCATAACTATCTTTGTCACTATTTTCCTGGCTCTCATTACCGTATATTTTTTCCTCGTACGCGTCAAGCAAATCGACTCCAACTGCTTCAATCGCATTCTTCAGGAAACCCAGACCCGAGACTGGCAAGTCCCTGGCGATCTATCCTCCCAAGAAGAACAAGCAGCTTACGAAGCCCAACTTTTCTTCATCATCCAGCGCCACAAGCAATGCATCGAAGACCAGAAATTTTTCCTGCTTTTCTAAATCCCCTCCAGTAATATTCACCCCCTCTTCCTATTCCACCCCATCTCAGCTATTATGCCTCAACATGAGCACTAATTCCTTCCACATCATCGAAGTCATCGGCCTTACCAAACGCTATCGCAAAGCCTCCATCAACGCCGTTGATAATGTCTCTTTTTATGTCGAGGAAGGTTCCTTCTTCTCCCTCTTGGGACCCAACGGCGCCGGCAAAACCACCACCATTTCTATTCTCACTACTATCCTTTCCAAAACTTTCGGCTCAGTCACCCTCGCCGGATATGATATCGACCATCAAGCCGCCCAAGTCAGAAAAAATATCGGTGTCATTTTCCAAAACCCCAGCCTTGATCGCAACTTGACCGCCGAAGAAAACATCCGCTTCCACGCCAATCTCTACGGTCTTTACCCTTACCGGCCCACCTTTTCCACCATGCCTTCCCCCTACCAAAAAAGAGTTACGCAACTCGCCCAAGTCCTCGGTCTCCACCATGACATTCATAAATCCGTTAAAACCCTCTCTGGCGGCATGAAGCGCAAACTCGAAATCATCCGCAGCCTCATGCATCACCCCAAAATTCTTTTCCTCGATGAACCCACCACCGGTCTCGATCCCATCAGTCGCGCTAATCTCTGGCAATACCTTCAACAAGTCAAACAAAAAGAAAAAATCACCATCTTTCTCACCACCCATTACCTCGAAGAGGCCGAAAACTCCGACTACATCTGCATCATCAATCAAGGCAAACTTGCCCACAAAGGCACTCCCCAAGAAATCAAAGACGCACTTCTCGGGCGCTACATCGAACTCAACTCATCCCACCGCCTCAAACTTCAGCAAGAACTTCAATCCCTCAATTTTAAATTCACCGGCTCAGGTCCTTTTCGTCTCTACCTATACCACCACAATCCCCAAAAAATCATTCATCAAATCACCACCCCCTTAAATCATCTCAAAATCATCGACCCCACTCTCGAACAAGCGTACGTCAAAATCATCAATCAAGATACCGCCCACAACTCCCATCCCACTACCTAATTCCTACATCCCTCAATCATTGACTCCATCCTTCATGATCACCGAACTCAACGCCATCCTCACCATCGCCTTCCGCGACCTCACCAAACTTCTCCGTGACCGAGCCCGTATCGCCGCCAACTTCATTTTCCCCACCATCTTCATCGGGATTTTAGGTACTAGCCTCCAATCAAATTTAAGCAACCAGCTTCCCTACAACTTTCTTACCTTTGTTTTCACCGGTGTTGTAGGCCAAACCTTATTTCAATCCACCGCCTCAGGTATCATTTCCCTCGTCGAGGATCGCCAAACCGACTTTGCCCAAGAACTTTTCATCAGTCCCATCTCCCGCTATTCCATCGTCATTGGCAAAATCTTGGGCGAAACCCTAGTTTCCTTCGTCCAAGTATTTGGCGTCATTCTCTTTGCCCTCGTTTTCCGCGTTCCCCTCGATCTCATGGCACTCCTTCGCCTTTTTCCCTTCTTTGTCGCCATCTCCTTCTTTGGCGGTGCCTTTGGTCTCATAGTTATGGCCAATCTTTCCGAGCAGCGCTCCGCTAACCAAATCTTTCCCTTTCTTCTCTTCCCTCAATACTTTCTCGCTGGAGTCTTCAACCCTATCCAGAACCTACCCTTACCTCTTACTATCGCATCTCGGCTCGCCCCCATGACTTACGCCATCGACTTAGTCCGTAGCGTTTATTACGCCAACTCACCCCAAAAGCCCTACACCACTCTTTTCCCACCATTTCTAAACCTCGCTGTAGTCACCGTTTTCTTTGTCATCTTCATCTCCATCGGCACTTACCTTTTTGTCCGCAACGAGAAAAATCGTTAATTTTCGCTCAATTTCATAACTTGCACCGCATTTTTTTGCTGTCTTAAATAACTTTTCAATATCTGGTAAATATCCACGTCAAACTCCCGTGCTTCACCTCCCTGGTTCATTACCTCCCCCATCTCACTTTCATTCTCTCCACTCCCCAGATAGCACCACTTATCAAACACATGCGACTTTGCCTGTTCTGTCTCCTTGTTGTACTCACTCACCACAATCGGCCCTTCATAGGGCCAACTAGCAATTCTCAACTCCTCTACAGCTTTATCCATCCGTTGGTTATAATCCTGTGGACTCTCTTGACCCAAACATGCCCCCTTACACATCTTCAAATGATATCCAAAACAAGCCCCTTTACCCGATTCCAATCCTGTCAACTTCAAACACAATCCATAAGCCTTCACCAATTTCCTCAGTCTATTCACTCCACTTCTCTTAGACTTAAACATCACCACCATCTCATCCAACTCATTCACCTCGACCGATAACTTTTGCTGCATCTGAGGGACCTTATACCCACCTTCATTGGTTTTCACCTTCATCACCCAAAAAGCTCTAGACCGCTTCAGCTTGCGGTTATAAACCGGCTGCATCTGCTTCACCATTTCCGCTTCAGTCAGCAATGCCTCCAACTCCCCAGCTGTTGTCATTGCCTCCACGTCTCTGATCTTTTCTTTCATCAACAATTCCTTTGTATCCCTCAAATCAGCATAGAAATGACTCAGCACTCGCTCCTTTACGTTCACACTTTTTCCCACATACAACACTTCTCCCTCTGCTCCATAAAACACATAAACTCCCGAACATTGCGGCAATTCATCAATTATCTCTCGATTTACATATGACGGAATCGCCGGCCGTGCCACCACCTCCTCAATCAATTCTTCCACTTTATCTTTCCCTCTATCCTCTATCGCCCTCTGCAAAAACTTCCACACCACTTGGGCATCTCCCAAGGCCCTATGCCTCGCTTCACGCTCCCATCCAAACCGCTCAATTATCCGATCCAAGCTATGACCCTTGTGTCTCCAATACAACTTTCGTGACAACCTCACCGTACACAACTGCGGCACTATCAAGTCCTTTCCTACCCGTCTAAACTCAGATCGCAAAAAACCATAATCAAACCGAGCATTGTGCGCCACCATTACCCGTCCCGAAAGCCTCTCTTCCAGCTCTTCAACAACTACATCAAACCTCGGTGCATCCACGAGATCTTCCTGTTCAATTCCTGTAATTGACGTAATCACCGGACTAATGCTCCGTCCCGGATTAACCAGGGACGACCACATGTCCACCATTTTATTTCCATCCACCAACACCACGCCCAGCTCGATCACTCGGTCTCGCATCGGGCTAATTCCCGTCGTCTCCACATCCACTATCGCCAATTTCATCGTCTTCCCACCATAATCCACTTCGGGTTTTTATTCAATCCCCACTCACCCTCAACTCTTCATCGCCAACCGACTCGAGCAATAAGCCCACGCCCCAATCCCTCCATTAGAAATCTTAAACGCCGCCGTCCGTATCGCCTCCTCCGCATCAAACCTCAAATCAGGATTGGGATCCATACCCATTCTCCCTCGCGTCGCCATCCACGTAGTCGGATTAAACTGATACATCCCCGCATGTTTTCCATTCGTCGCCGTCGGGTTATATCTCGATTCGCAATAAGCTATATACTCCAGCGTTCTTCGTGGTACTCCGTAACACTCGGCATTTTCTTCGAACCACTTCGCCAACTCATTCGGACTCGGAGCTGGTTGAATTAAAATCTCTTCTCGTGTTTTCACCGGTACCACCAATTCCAAATCCACATAAAAAAGAGCCACTTCCTCACTTCTCGGCATCCACGACAAATACACAAACAAAAACTGGATTCCAATCGCCACCACCACCGGCGCCACATACATCAACAGCTTACCCATGGAAAAGCTTTTTCTTCTCTTCCCCAAACCATCCTCCTAATTCACCATCATTCTAAAGTAATCACCACCACTCCTCCACAGAAAAAAACATCCCCACTTCACTTTCAGCCTCAAAATCTCAAACTCGCCCTCCAGCTATTTATCAATCTCGAAAACACGATCGGCACCAAGAAAGTAAATCCAATACTCGACGTCACCATCACCCCATAGACAGCTTCAGATAATAACCCGTGTTCGAACAGAATTTTAATAATCACGATACTGGTGCTAAACCTCACCGACAATCCCGTTCCCAGCAACACAATTTCTTTCCATGAAAACTGTTTTCTCCCCGTAATCGCACTCCCCAACATCTTCAAACCCGCCGACACTGCCATCACCACCAACACATAAGGGAAATATTTAATCAGCACTTCAAGTTTCAAACTCAAACCCACCCAGAAAAAGAAAATCGGCGCAAACAAACCATAGCACATCGCCTTTAACTCGCTCTCGATCAACTTCAGCCTACTTCTCGAAATCATATTTCTCACTACGATTCCAGCCAGAAGTGCGCCCAGCGATCCTGCGTCTGCCCATCGGCCAATTCCCACAAACAAAAACAACATAAACAACACAAACAAAAACAACGTCTCCACCTTATGGAACTTGAATCTTTCACCCTGTTCCTCAAATTTCAGTATCGCCGTCGTAACCAGCATTAACAGAGACAGCGCCCCCACTACCAGTCCAATATTTCTCTGTCCCGCCAGATCGACCAACGACACCGCGATCACCAGTACCACCACCTCCACCAAATCATCTACCGTTCCCAATCCCACCAATACCTGTCCCAATTTTGAATTTAATATTCCATATTCGTCCAAAATCGGCACCAGCACCGCCTCTCCCACCGTCGCAAATGAAAATGCCACCAACAAAGATACCAACCAGCCTTGGCGAAAAATCTCATGAATTACCACCCCTCCCACCATCGCTTCTAGCGCAATAATCACCGTCGCACTTTTAAAAATAAACCCACTCCGCTTTCTAATCTTATGTAAATCAATTTCAAAACCAATAATAAACAACAGCAAAAACATTCCCGTCTCAGCCAAAAACTTAAACAACTCCGAATCAGTCACCATCTTCATCGGATTTCCCACTACCACCACCACCAAACCCAACAGCAAACTGGCAAATACCCAAGGTATTTTCAATTTCTCCAACCATCTCCCCACCACAAACACAAACACCAGTACCACACTAATCACCAAGAAAGGATTAAGCAATTCCATTGGCTTCATCCTACACCCAAATCAATCTGCCATCCAAACACTATTTTTACACCAACACACTCACCGTTAGTGCTGGAATCCCTGCTCCCAATACAAACAGCCACGGCTTTCCCGAATCGTCCGGCAACTCTTCCCGAATTGGCGTGTAAATAATCGCCCCCGCCGTCACCGCAAACAACACCGTCGTTGCCACTTTATTTAACCAACCCGCCACTCGAAAAACTGCCTAATTCAGCGATCCCCGCCGCTCAAACGACACCGTTCCCAACACCTCATCCACTAATCCCACAAACCTTGTAAAATCCGCATTAAACTCAAACCGATACACTTCATTTGCTACCAAACTCTTTACATAAACCACCACTTTGTCCCCTTCATCCACCTTGGTTGCCTTCTGCCCAGCAATATTCATCGTCGCCACCTCCCTCTTCCCCCCTACCGCCTCATCTACATTCGTAAAATCAGTATCTGCCGCGATCTTCACTTTCAGATTCCCAAACTCATTGCTATCTGCCGTGACCTTCCCATTTACTTCCGCAAAATTCACCAACTCCACATAGCCTTGACTATCGGACAAATTAATCACTCGGAAATTCCGCGGCATCTTCAACGTAAAATCAGAAAAAGAAAATTTAGTCCAATCCGTCGTGTCATCGTAATCGATCGGCCCCATATCATTCCAACTCAACAACTCCACTCCTAGCTCCCCTTCTACTTCTTTTTTTCCACCTCCCACCAGAGAACATCCCGCCAAAATCAGCCCACACCCCATCAATAGCAACTGTGTTCTCATCCTTCTTCTTTGCATTGTACAAGCAGTTTAGACATCACCTCAACCAGTTGCAACCCATGCTTTCAGCCCTGCACCGAAAAATCCTCAATTCTCCGCACTGTAAAATAATCTTCCTTCGGCAACTTCCTAGCTCGATCCAGGATCCTTTCCACATCCTCAATCTGGCTTTTGTGCTCTCGCATAGCTCGTACTTTGATCTCCCACACCGACGACACATCCACTACCAAATCAATCTCCCGTCTCAGTTTCCCATCTGGAAAATGCACAAAATACTCCTCCACCAAGTCCGTTCTCTCCCGTGTCAGTGTGTAGTAATAAATTTTTTCCGCAATCTTCGTTTTCTTAAAAGCTTGCGTCGTCGCCGAAGCTACCGCAATATGATCCAAATGCCCACTCACCCCGTTTAAATCATAAGTCACCACCAAATCGGGACCGAACCGCCTCATCTTATCCGTGATCAATTTCTCCAGCTTGGATAAATCGTTATTCCCAATTTCTCCATCCACAAAATCAAGAAACTCCACTTTTTCTATCCCCAAAATCGCCACTGCAGCTAGCAACTCTTTTTCCCGCACCATGGCCAAATCTCCCCCCACTCCATTTATCCCCGCTTCCCCACGTGTAACACACACCACCTGGACTCGCGCTCCCTCACTCGTCCATTCCGCAATCGAACCCCCTGGTCCAAACGATTCATCATCCGGATGAGCAAACACACATAAAATCTTTTTCCCCTTGTTTGCCATACCCACACATTATAACCCCCTCTACAAAGCTCTTTCCCAAACTTCTTCTGCCACCAGTTTTTGTTGATCTCAAGTCAATAATCGCGATCAAGCTCCACATCCCACTTTCGTGAGGCGTGGCATCTTTTTTATTTGGAGCTGAAATCACTCCGACCTGTCCTTCCGTAGCTCTCTGACCTTTGAAGCTTTAGCGACAGAGGTTTAGCGAAGGAGGAAGCAGAATTTGGAACATTCATCCACGGCTAAAAAGCCGGGGTCTTCTGCGAAGGGTGATAAAATCCACATCGGACCTTAACATTTCACTCTTCCGCTAATTTCGCTCCGACAACCGAAAGGCATCCCCTCCATGAAGGCCCGTCTCCTCATTCTTACCGTATTGTTGCTCGTTGCCTGCAGTCCCATCTACACCGGCCTGCCCCAAACGGCGGTAACCGAGGTTGTATCCCAGCTCTATGATTACGCTTTCAATACTCTTCTATTACTCGATTCCCCCAACTTCACCTCCACCAATCAGGACTTGACCCACGGGTTCGACCCTACCGCCATCCAAACCGCCCCTCTACAACCGCCCGATCCGGTCGATCTTACCAACCTCGAATTCCAAAGACGTCAAAGAGCCCAACAGCTCCAGATTGACATCAGCTCCGCTCAGCGCTCACCTGTCGACTCCAGCTATCTCAGTACTTTAGGCTTCACCGGAGCCAGCGAACTCTGGTGCGTCGAAACCGTCATGTGGGATCAGGGCTGGCCCTTGTTTTACCACAACCTCTTCGCCATCAAAAAAGGTGCTTCCTGGGCCGTTGAGATCTTGTTTGAAGGCCAATTCTTGCTCTCCCAAGACATCCACCTCTCCTCTCAGGCGCCCGATTCAGTCCAAGACCGCTACCAAGCCGTCAACTGCCAATGGCCTCGCATCGAACCCGAGCAAATCACCCAGGCCTGGATCGGTTTGATCATGGCCGTGTTGGGCCTCATCGGTGCCGCTACCCAACTCTATCCCGTCATCAGAAATCTCGACTCCAACCAACAACGGCCGTACCAAATCCTCGGTGCCGCCATCGGTTTCATCATCGCCGCCATCGGTATTTTCCTCATCCTCTAGCCCATTCCTGCCTTCTAGCGCCACTCGCTGTGCAATCGTTCACAGCAGTGGCGTTTTTTGTTTCTCAACCATTTCTCGACTTCTGCGTTAACCATTCTACTCCCAACAAACCCACTTCCATGAGCAGAATCAAACTCATCCTTATCGCAGCCCTCGTAGTGATCCTCATCACTGCTTGGATAATCAGCAGCCAAGTTGCCCCCAACTCTCCTCTCGTTTTTTCCAACCCTCTTATCACCGGCGGCGGCGATCCCGACGATCCCCCTACCCTCGACTCGCCCGTATTTGTCCACCCTCTTCAAATCGAATACCTCCGCCAACAAGATTATCCCGGCAGTCCCATACAAGTTGAACAGACCCTTGCTCCCGGTTCCAACTACCAGCAATTCGTTGTCTCCTACCAATCCCAAGGCCTCAAGCAATTCGCTCTCCTTACCATTCCAAACGGCGCAACTCCCAAATCAGGCTGGCCCGCCATCGTCTTCAATCACGGCTACATCGCCCCAGAAATCTACCGCACTACGCTGCGTTATACCGACTACGTCGCCGGCTTCGCTCGCCAGGGTTACATCGTCCTCAAACCCGACTACCGTGGCCACGACAACTCCGAAGGTGAAGCCACCGGCGGTTACGGCACTCCCGACTACACCATCGACGTCCTCAACGCTTTTACTTCACTCGCTCAAGACTCCCGAGTCGATCCCCAAAAAATCGGCATGTGGGGCCATTCCATGGGTGGCTGGATCACCCAACGCGCCATGGTCATCAATCCCGACATCAAAGCCGGAGTCATCTGGTCCGGCGTTGTCGGTTCCTACCCAGATCTCTACCAAGAATGGTGGAACAAACGCCCTTCCTCATCAGAGCAATCAGCCATAGTCAATCATCACCGTCAACGTACTCGCCAATACATCAACTCACTCCTCGACCAGGATTTCGCCGACTCTATCTCAGCTACCAGCTTCCTCTCCGACCTTTCCGGCCCTATCCAACTCCACCACGCTCGCGGTGACCAATCCGTCCCTTTCCAGCTTTCCCAACTCTTCTACCAAAAACTCGAACCCATCAGTCCCGACTCCCGACTTTATCTCTACCCAGGCGACAACCACAACCTCACCACTAACTTTTCCTTGGCCATGCAACGCTCAGTCGAATTCTTCGACCAACACCTCAAAGCTAATTGAAGCTCCTACAACCTCACGGTCGAGGAATCAACATGTACGCTTCGGGCAATTAGCGCAAATCCCTCTGAAGCGGAATTCACTCTACATCCCACGAGTTTACGCTCGGGGGATTCCGCGAAGGGGGACTAAACCCCATCTCTTCAACTTATAAAAACCGACTCAGCGCCTCCACCTCTTCGCCTCGAATCTCATGCCCTCCTTGATGGGCCACCACTTCAACCCGCGCCCTGTGCCTCCGTAAATATTCCACCATTTTCTTACTCTCAGCTTTAGTAATCCACTCATCCTTCTCTCCACTAGTCACCAAAAATTCTTTGCCATCAAGGTCCACATCTCCTCCTTTTATTACCATCATCCCATGCAGTAACACTGCTCTATCCACCAATTCTGGATGCAACATCGTCATCGCCAAAATCATATTTGCCCCATTGGAATAGCCTAACCACACCAATCTCTCCTCCAACCGCCTGTCTTCTCGCCATGCCTTCACAAACCCTGCCAGAGCCGCCGTCTCCCGTTCCACACTCTCTTTCACTTTCGCTCCCGGCTCCAATCTCTCAAAAAACCTAAGCATTCCATATTCCCTCACCCTACCCCGTAAACTCATCACCCGATACCGCCCCTCAATCCCGGCAATCAATGGCAGCAAATCTCGCTCATCCCCACCCGTACCATGTAACACCACCAACCCTTGCTTGGCTTCTGGATTTAATTCCACATACACAAAACTAGTCAAATCTCCTTTTTTCATCCCGCTTCCTTATTTTGCCATCCTACTCCATCCCTCCCACCCACTCAATCCCGCAACAACTATCCAGTATGGTATTCTAAATTCATGAAAACACCAGACACTTGTCCGCAATGCGGCGCACCCTTAAAACCCATCGAAGAAACCAACACTGGACGCAAACTCCAACGTTGTTCCAAGGGCTCTTGGAACCCCGACACCAAAAAGGTCGAAGGTTGTCCTTATGTCAAATGGCTCCAAGCCGAGCCCCAAACTCTTGACGAAAACTGCCCCAAATGTGGCGCACCTCTTGAGTTGCGCGTCACCCGCTTCGGCAAAAAAATGAAAAAATGCACCAAAGGCGGCTGGGATAAAGAGGCCAGAAAACCGACAGGCTGTGACTATATCGAATGGATCACTGGTAAAACCGAGGAATTAAACGAAGATTGTCCCACCTGTGGCGCCAAACTCGTCCTCTACACCACCGCCAAAGGCAAAAAAATGAAAAAATGCTCCACCTCCGGCTGGGACAGAGAAGCTCGTCAAGCCACTGGCTGCACCTACGTTGAATGGTTAAACGACTCTCGTTCACCCTCGTCAGCCTCAGACCAACCACCACCACCCACCGACCAAGACCAAAGAGTGTAAAAAAAGTACTCATTTCTACCTTCATTTCACCTACCAATCAATGAAAAAGTACTAGCTTGTGGTAAAATATCCTCATGTCAGAAATCATGCCTGACCAACCATCAGACTCCCCCGATTCTTCCCCAAAATGTGTCAAGCAGCCCCTCACTTTGTTCGATTTGACCCGAGCAACTCTGGATTCCATCAAGCTCTATCGTACTCAAAAAGACAAAATCATCCCCATCGGTGCCCTCACTCTCGCCGGCATGAAAGCCGCTTTTCCCCAAAAACTAAGCAACCAGAATTTACACTACCACCCCCATTTGCGCTTCTTCAACTGCATCTCTTGGCTGGGAGTCGAGCTCAACGACGCCGTCGACATCATTCCGACAGCCAGAGCCCAAAAACAGCAACCCGTCGTCGAAACCATCTTTCATAACTGGAAACAGGCGCTTCGCGCCAGCACATCCGAAGCCAAGATATCCGCATCGGAAACTCACAGAAGAAAGCAACTCCTTCGCAGCTACCAAAGGGAAATACTCTTTTGTGAAGCAACCGCACGAAACACGTCCCCGCAGGAATGGAGTCTCACCACCGTGACCAACTACCGAGAAATCATGAATGCCATCAGCCTCACCCACAACGCCGCCGCACTCTTGGCCGACGACCTCGACCCTCACCGCACCCAACCTATTCCCAAATCAAACCTCACCTGGCAAGCCCTCGAAGCCAAATACGCTTGGATGACTCAGGGTCAACCCCAGACTTCCATCGAGACCAAACTTTGTGGCTTGTATAATTTGGTCATGGGTAGCCAAGTCGTCGACGACTTCTTCGATCTCCCAGACGACCAGCGACTCGGCCTATGCACTTTCGCCACCCAGGTATTTACCCAACAACCCAACCCGTCCCTCGCCCAACAACAACTCGACCGCATAGCCGCAGATTACTTTACCGCCGCCCAAACCTTCGGCGTCACCACCTCAGCTGCCCGTGGAATGAAACTAGTTTTCAGCACCCTCAAATCCACCCTCAGGAAATTCCCCCGACATATCGGTGGCAGAAGAGAAAGAATGCTCGCCACCGGCGAATTAATTCTCAACCAGTCTTCTACTCAACCTAAACACCACCCCAGGCCTCTAGGACACTAGTCACGCCAAAGCTCACTTCCTCCGTCTTTCCTTCACCAACTGTACCAACTCTCGACCCCACTTCTTTGCTCGCGCCAGCTCTCCTTCCTCCAGCGGCCCTTCTTTTCCTTTGACGATAAACCCTTCCGGCTCTACCACCAGCCTGCCTCCTTTTTTCTCCAAACTCTCGCCCATCTTATCTCCCGCATACCCAATCATTCTCATCAGTATCTTCAATCCCACATTCTGATCCGCCGCCCGAAACCGAGTATCAAACACCGCCACCGCCACACCCTTCAGCCCTCCGTCTGGAATTCCATGCAAAAATTCCTGCACTCCTTCAATCGCTCGCCCTCCTTGTACCGGTGACCCCAGCACCAACAAATCTACTCCAGACAACTCACTCACTTGATTTTTTCCCGCTAACTCAATCTTCACTTTTACCTCAGATTTCAAGCCTTCGACAATTTTATTCGCCACTCTCTCAGTATTTCCAAACTCCGAATCATAAACAACCAATGCCTTCATACACCTCCACCCTAATTACCCGCGAATAATTCTCTGCCCCTATTTAACCACGAGTTCACTCATCTGTACTACCCCTTGTTTGGTTTTCTTTTTTTCTCCCCTCCCACATTAAAAACCGTATTCCTCACAAACTTATATATTCGCCGTATAATTGCCACCAAACCCAAATCAGAATTACAAGATAACAAGAAAATGGATTACCGTAAAAATTTCGTCAAAGCCATGAAGCTAGTCGAAGAAATGGACCAACTCCTCGCCAACCTGGATCAGCTCTTTCAGCAAAGCGTCAGGCTCTCGCTGGAGTACGCCCAGCAGCAAATCACCAAAGAAACATATCTTGAAAAAATCAAAATCCTCGGATTTGATCGAAAAGAAATCTTACTCAAATACTCATTCCTCGGCAAACGCGTCCAGGAAATCAAAGACGAATTCGGCGGCGAAATCAAATCTTAACTTCTTCACCTTGACTGTTTCGCTCGATTTCTTACACTTCTCATATCTTCAGCTATCTTTCGCCTAACCAAATCTAGAGCCAACTAATCTCCTCTCCACGCCTCTCTTAAAACACTCCCTTACTCTTCAGTTCCTGGTATAAAGTTACCGACCTTTCTATTCCAGAAATCTTCAAAGCATCCACATCCCCTCTTGTTCCAACTTTTTTAACTGCGATGTAAGCAAAATCCTGCGGCACTCTCTTTTCTATCTTCTTGCTCACCAGTAAAGTTTTGACTTGACTATCATCTCGATACAATCTACCACACAATACATCCAGAATTGTTTTGGCCATATTGTCTACATCACGTCGCTGGTATTCACGATTTCCAGCAAAGTATTGCACAATAAACACAAACACTTCGTCATCAGTCGGAAAACTATCATCACTTTTTAAATCTAGCTCTAATTTTGACCCCAACGTTTTTTTGAAATTAACCAGGCTGTCCTTCTCCGTCTTTCTAACCAAGACATCCACTTCATTCTGCTTTAATGCTTCTTGTGTAGCTGGAACAATACCAACAATTCCGGTGTGAAAGTCAATCTTTGTCTGCTTCTTCTTTCCACCCATAGATCTTTTAAGCAGCTACTCGGGTATAAAAGCTCACCGTTCCTCTGCTGTCACGTATTTTCTCCACATCTACGGCATCAACTGACTCACCATCCTTGGTGTAGTAGCCGATCTTAGCTGCTCTACGACCCAACTTAGTTGCAATCACAAACACCGACTTTTTTATTATTTTCTTCTTCATATATTTACTATAACAATAACGTTGATATGAGAAAAGGGATTATAACAAAACAACTGAACCTAAACTTCTCTTTTCCTTGGTGTTCCGAAGCCTTGGCGAAGGACACCGCGCTTTTTATTCTCCTGAGTGAAACCGAAGGATTTGTCCTGAGCCTAGCCGAAGGGCTTGTCCTGAGTTAGTTTACGCTGAACTTGCATGTGCTGAGCACAGTCGAAGCATCGAAGAGCCGAAGTGAAGGATTCTCTCACCTATTCCCGACGTGTCCACTGTTTCCGTCGAAAGCTCATCGATCTTTTAACCTTTTCGCGAAGGAGGAGAGCAAACCACACCTGGTGTGAAATACTCCACCTTTTGCTAATATTTTGATATGACAAGAATCACCTTGGAATTTTTCACCTCTCCCACCGGCATCTCACCTATCTCAAAGTTTCTGGAAAAACTTACTCTTAAACAAGAAACCAAAATCCTCCGTCAACTCCAGTGCCTTCAGGAATTTGGTCTCACGCCAGCTATTCCCAACTGCAAGAAATTAACTGGTATTCCGCTTTGGGAATTGCGAATTCTTGGTCGTGACAACATTAGGATTTTCTGTGTTCCCCTAAATAGAAAACGTGTCCTCATCATTCACATCTTTTTCAAGAAATCCCGACTAACTCCAACAAAAGAAATCAAACTCGCCCTTTCCCGACATTCAAGTCTATACAAATGATATCCAATCAGATATCATACTTACCATGAAAAACATTACTTTCAACAACTATCTTAATCAACGTCTCCAAAATCCCGCCTTCAAAAAACAATGGGCTCAAAGCGAAGTCCAATACCAAATCACCAGAGAACTTATAAAGACTCGCCTGGAACGCAAACTCTCCCAAAGAGATCTAGCTAAAAAAGCCCACACCACCCAAGCCGTTATCTCCCGCATCGAAAGTCTGACCTTAAACCCCTCTGTCCAACTTCTCGAAAAAATCGCCGCCGCTCTGGACAAACGCCTTACCATCACTCTCTCCTCATAAACAGTCTTCTTTTTCTGGTGTTCCGTAACTTCTTCACAAGACACGAGCTTTCTTATCCTGAACCAGTTTACACTGAGCTTGTTTACTCTAAGCCTGTTTACCCTGAGATTGTTGAAGTGTCGAAGAGCCGAAGTAAAGGATTCTCTCACCTATTCCCGAAGTGTCTTCTTGTCTATCCATAGCTTCAGCGAAGGAGGAGAGATGAACACTCCTGGGGGTGTACTAAACTCTTAGTATTTATCCACGAGTTTAGTTGACTTAGAATGTATATATCAAGGTAATTGGGAACCGTCCCTGTATATATACTGTATATGTATACGTGTTAAATTATTTCGAACGACAAATTTGAGTAGTCAAAACTTATCTTAAATTGACTAAAAAACCCCTTCTGTCCCAAAATTACAGGATAAGCAAGTAGTGTGTCATCAACAGCGAAGAATGGGCAATTTACTATTCTTCCGGCAACTTGCATGTTCATGAATATCTTCTTTCCAGTAAAGTTAGTATTGTTCGCTGCGGTGAATGTATAAGTTTTTGCCATAATAAGGTTGATCTGCAACCATACCACAATCGATTCTTTACACATACACACACCTGCTCCAGAGTCAACCAGAGAGAATATACTTGCATTTGTGAGCTTCTTTGTTTTTGGATTACCCAAAATGACATCCACAGTGGGCATATAAAGATTATCTTTGGGTGGGGAATTTGGAAGTTTTTTGTATGGGAAAACCACAAGATTACATCACATAACTGCCAAAGTTTGTTCCGGACAGTGCCACTGTAACATCATCTTTTCCTTCTGCTTGTTCCATGATTTTTGAAAAAGATTTGGAGTGACTAAGAATGTTATTTTTTGAGTCAAGAAGTAACCATTCATTCTTGAATTTGTTCAACACTTTTGAAAGATCAATAGCTTTCATTTGGCCCTCTTTAATTTTCTTTCAATTTCAGTGTACATAAATTGGCATGTCAAAAAAAGTAATAAGACTACATCAAATTATATCATTTCACTGCCTTCCCTCGTTTATTCAATGCACAAACATCGTTTGTGTCGCATTGGAGACACTGGTCTATAGAATACCCAGGGGTGTTAATCTCTCCTCCTACGCTTAAGCTTCCCACTTCGTTAACACTTCAAGGGTCAAGTCGGAAGGATAAATAGACACCTCGGGATTTCATTGCATCAATACTCAGAGACCGGTTGGGCGGAGGCGGAAGAAACAGGTGCAGGAAAGCTGCAGTCGGTTCGGGCAGGGGAGCCAGAGCCGGAACGGCCGACTGTTATTATCGTCTCGTTGTATTTTACAAAACCCTACTAATTCACCCTTGTTTTGATTTCTTCTTCGGCCATGTTCACTCGTTCGTGGTATGGCGTGCTGCGATACAATAGAGGCCACATGGGGCTGTAATCATCCAAAGGTGGATCGTGGGCATTTTTAAACTTTTCGGTAGCAGAAATCATTCCACGAGGATCAGTAATATGGGTGACGGAAAAGTTGTCGGCCTCGTACTCGCTTCGCATTCCAAATTGTATGTATAACAGTCCGAACACTACCCCAATAACAGGAATAATTAGAGGTGACCTGCTCCGTACAATCAAACAACCAATGATAAACAGAATCAGAAAAAACGCACTTTCTTTAATTGAATGGTGTAGTAAATAATGTCCAATCTCGTGCAATACAACATACTCTTTTTCACTGTCAGAGAACTCGTCATTCAAGCGACTAGACAACACCATGTATGGTCTACCGGGAATACCAATCATTGCTGCATAAAGCCGAGGCGATGCGACCATCCTAAATGAATGTAGTTTTAAATTAGTTTTGGATTCGATAAGTTCAATCAACGGCGAATCTTTGATTTCAGTCAAGATTTGCTGTTTTTGTCCCAGACTAGATAAGTACAATTTCAAAATCATCCACTGAGAAACAGCTGCCATAACAACAAACAGAAGAATATAACGAGAAGACAACCTTAATCGTTTTAAGAAAGAGCGCATAAACTGATTATATGCCAACTGACATTGTTTACACCCCGGTCATAGAGTGATCCAGACACCTCGGGATTTTATTGCCTTAAACCCCGGGAACCGGTAGCGCGGAGACTGAAGAAGTTGGTGAAGAAAAACCACACCTGTTGTGGAAAATCATTTATCATTCTCCAGATCGGATAGAACTGTACCCCATTTCACATCCTCTTGTTAAAAACATCACATAACATCTCGTAGAAAACCTATCACATTCCGCCACATACCGCCCTTCATCAACTCAATTTTTCTCAACTTCTTCTCAGTTTCACCAGTTAACATTACCCTCATTGCCCACACCAATATTAGCGATATAATCGAGAACACCATGAAAATTATCAATCCTCTCTCCTGGAGTGGGAAACAAAAAATTGTCTCGGGCATCCTTACCATCTCTCTCATCACTGGATTCGTCTGGCGCCAAACTCATCAACCAGCCTCCAACCAAGCTCCCACCCAAACCGCCACCGTCGAACGCGGTGACCTTATCACCACCCTCACTCTCTCCGGTACCGTCGAACAATCCAACCTCATCTCCGTCTTCACCAAAGCCTCTGGTGTCGTTAGTCAAGTCTACGTTACCGATGGTCAAACCGTAGCTCAAGGCGACAAGCTCGCCGAAATCACTCTGGATTCGCAAGGTCAAACCAACCAAGCCCAAGCCTGGGCTTCTTATCTTTCCTCCAAGAAAAACGCCGAATCTTCCATCGCCACGCAATACTCTCAACAAGCCACCATGTTTGATTCTTGGGACGACTACATCAACAAAACCAACGACAGCCAATTCGAAGATCCCAATTCCACAGAGCGAGAGCTGGCTGAATTCCAAATCATCCAAAAACAATGGCTTGCCGCCGAAATCAATTACAAATCCCAAGCCATCGCTATTCAAGGCGCCCAAGCCTCCAAACAGCAAGCCTGGTACAACTACACTCTCTACCAATCCACCATTACTGCTCCTGTAACCGGCACCATCGTCGGTCTCAACTTAGCCGAGGGCCTCACCGTTTCTGGTTCCACCAACACCAGTGGCGGTGCCGTCAACCAAACCGTCGCTACTATTAAAACTGGGGGCCTTCCCATCGCCAGCTTCCAAGTCACTGAAATCGACATCAACCAGATCCAAGTCGGCCAAAAAGCCACCCTCATCCTCGACAGCCTTCCCAACACCAGCTTCACCGGTACCATCGCCAGCGTCGATCGCGTCGGCTCTGTCACCAACGGCGTCACTCAATACGGCGTCCTGGTCAAATTTGACTCCACTACCGACCAAATCCTCCCCAACATGGCCATCACCGCCAAAGTTATCCTCGATCGAGAGCAATCGGTTCTCAAACTTCCCGTCACCGCCGTCACCACCCAAAACGATCAATCTTTCGTTCAGGTCCTCCGCGACGGCCAACAAGTCATGCTCCCCGTCGAAACCGGACTCAGCTCCGACACCGAGATCGAAATCGTCTCCGGTCTCAGTGAAGGTGACACCGTTATCATCACCGGTCTTCAAGGCATCACCGGCCAAAGCACTCAGAATTCCGGCTTCTCTGGATTTGGTGGTGGAGGCGGCACCTTCATCCGCATGGGAGGGCCGGGAGGTCACCAGTGAGCCTGATCCAAGCCAATCATCTCACCAAAACCTACCGTTCCACCGCAGTCGAAACCACCGCTCTCAAAGATATTTCCTTCTCCATCGATACGGGAGAATTCATCGCCATCATGGGCCCTTCCGGCTCCGGCAAATCCACTCTCATGCACATTCTCGGCGCGCTCGATATCCCAAGTGATGGTGAATACTTTCTCGACGGCAGCCTAGTTAGTGCCTTAAGCGACGATCGTCTCGCCGAAATCAGAAATCAAAAAATTGGCTTCATCTTCCAGGCTTTCAACCTCCTACCTCGCACCTCCGCCCTGCGAAACGTCATCATTCCCATGATCTATGCCGGCGTTCCCAAAACCCAACGTATCACCAAAGCCACCCAACTCCTCCGTCAAGTCGGTCTCGGTAATCGTCTCCACCATGCTTCCAACCAACTCTCCGGCGGCCAGCAACAACGTGTCGCCATCGCTCGCGCCCTCAGTCTTAACCCCAGTATTATCTTGGCCGACGAACCCACAGGCAACATTGCCTCTACCCAAGCCCACGAAATCATGTCTCTTTTCCAGCAACTCAACAACCAAGGCCACACCATCATTATCATTACCCACGAATCCGACATCGCCCAGTACGCTAAACGTATCATTTACTTAAAAGACGGCCGTATCACTAAAGATCACACCAAATCATCTCGGCGTCGATCTAAGAAAAAATAAACTAACATGGAAATCACCGAACTTCTCCACGAAAGCCTCTCCAGCCTCACTGTCAACAAAATCCGTACCGGCCTCGCCACTCTCGGAGTCGTCATCGGCATCGGCAGCGTCATCGCTCTCGTTAGCCTCGGCCAAGCTTCCCAAAAATTAGTCACCGATAGAATCACTTCTCTGGGAACCAACTTGCTCACCGTCCGACCCGGCTTCAGTAGCTCTAGTGGCATTCGTGGCGGTTTCGGTAGCGCCAGCAGTCTTACTACCGATGACGTCAAGATTCTCGAATCTTCTCCCTTTATCACCACCATCCAAGCCGTTTCCGCCGAAAGCTCCGGTAACGGTCAACTCGTCGCCGGTAGAAACAACATGAACACTACCATCATCGGCGTCACTCCAGCTTACTCCGTCGTCAACAACTCCAGCGTCCAGTCCGGCAGTTTCATTACTTCGTCTCACCTGACTTCCATGAGCCGTGTCGCTGTCATCGGCCCCAACGTCGTCAGCGAACTCTTCGGCGAAAACATCAATCCAATCGGCCAAACCCTCCGCATCAACAGCCAAGCCTTTACCATCATTGGTATCACCCAGGCCAAAGGTGGTTCTGGCCGCTTTAACCAGGACGATCAAGTCTTTATCCCCCTCACCACCGCCCAAAACTTGATCTTTGGCGACGACTCTCTCTCTACCATTAGCCTAGCCGCTACCGATCCCGAAGTTATGGATCTCGCCCGAAACCAAGTTACCCAAGTACTCCTCCAAAAACACCGCATCTCCGACCCAGCTCAGGCCGACTTTGAAATCTTCTCCCAAGAAGACCTCCTTGGCACTATCTCCGAAGTCACCGGCACCTTCACCACCCTCCTTTCCGGCATTGCCGCTATCTCCCTCGTTGTCGGCGGCATCGGCATTATGAACATCATGCTCGTTACCGTTACCGAAAGAACCCGAGAAATCGGCCTCCGCAAAGCCCTCGGCGCCAAAAAAGCCCACATCATCACCCAGTTTCTTCTCGAAGCCATCATCATTACCTTACTCGGCGGCTTAATCGGTATGGTTGTCGGTGTTGCCATCTCCGGCTTGATCACCCATTTCATGAGCTTACCCTTCACTATTTCGCCAATCTCCATCGTTCTCGCCGTTGGCGTATCCGCTATCATTGGCCTTGTCTTTGGGTGGTATCCTGCCCGCAAAGCCGCCAACCTCCAACCCATCGAAGCCCTAAGATACGAATAATATTACCAGTTATACAAAAATTTCTATGAAAAACATCCTCCTCCCCATCATCATCACCGCCATATCAGCCGGTGGCCTCGGCTTCTTCGCCGGCACTAAATACCAAGCCTCGAAAACTCCTTCCACTCCCCAACTCCGCCAATTTACCGGTCCCAACGGCCAAACTCCCCGCGGTAACTTTAACTTTCGCCAATCTGCCACCAGTCTATCTGGCGCCAGCATGATCAGAGGCCAAATTCTCTCCATCGAGGGTGACACCGTCACCATCGCCCTCCCCGACGGTGGTAGCCAACTCATTCTTGTTTCCGAGACCACCACCATCACCACCGCTAGCGAGGGTACTGTAGGAGATCTCAAGCCCGAGGACTCCATCATGGTCTTTGGTGAAAGTAACGACGACGGTAGTGTTACTGCCGAAACCATCAGCACCGGCGGTCGCTTCGGTTCTCTTCCCTCCCCCACCGAATAACCCATTAGCTCTCACCAGTCACTCTTGACATATACTCCCCCCAGTATAGGATCTAATCCATGAAACACACCTTTTTCTGCCAGGATTGCCACCACACTTTCCAAGCTCCAGGCACCAAACAAACCAGCACCAGTTCCGTTTTCGGCCCCACCTGGCGCTACGTTGCCAACTGTCCCCAGTGCCATCAATCCACGCCCGAATACAAACCCATGTCCCTCACCAAATCCCGCTCTTCTAGTTCTTCACCCAGCACTCCCTCTTGTCCCACCGGCACCTGCCCCTTCGCCCAATAACTCCGCCGTCAGGAAAAATACTCCTATGTGGACAAGCAATAAATGCGACCGTATTTTCCACGACGCTAGCCAATCTCAAAGTTGTAAAAAAGTTCACCTTCAATCTCACTTCATCAGCAAACCTCTCGCGCATAACTTGTTCGACCATTTAGTCCACACCATCAATTCCCGAATCGGTACCTGTAAAATCATCTCCATCCCCTGCTATATTCATCTTTTTGGCAACTACGATTTTCTCGCCGCTCTTCCCAAAAAAGACCATCTAGAAATCCGTTTCGCCCTCGACCAAAAAATCCCCAGTCCCAAACTCACCCACTGCGTTCCCTTATCCCAAACCACCTACAAAAACTGCTTCAAGCTCACATCCAAACAAGATCTCGACTCTCAACTTCTATCTTGGATCAAAGCCTCCTACCACCTCAAAGACTAACCATAGCCACACTTTCTACTCTATCACTCCAAACAGCACTAACCCCGAGAAGCCGAGAAACAACAATCCCACACCTCGGTAAAACTTAAGCGTTCGCTCGCTCGCCTCAAACTTCGCCCCCAAAATCTTCTTGTTCACCCAGGTCTGATACTTGGCCATCAAATCCGGCCTCACCACCGCCACCGCCCCATATCCCAAAAACATTGCTCCCACTAGATACTTTTCCATCATATCCTTATTGTATCGCCCAAACCCCCCGCAATCAAAAACCCGCTACTTCTGCTTCACCCCACAACTTGGCGTAGCTTTCTTCATTCCCAGTCTAATCAAGCGCTCAACCTGAACTTCGTCTACTTCCTCCAGCCTTCTAAACTTCAAATGTCTCATCATTTTTCCTTTGCCTCTCAACTCACCCATCTCCTTCTCTTCAATTCCCTCAATACAAAACCCCATATTCACACTATCTCTCAAACCCACTATATAAAACCGATCTTCATACCAAGGCACTCCCAGCTTAAACTCCTCTTCACCATCAGGTAACGCTTCCAATAACAATTTTCTTAACCGCTTACAAATTTCCTTCTGCGGCACTTTCTGTCGATCAATATACTCATCTACTTTGGCATTTTTCTTCATTCCACCTGCGCCAACCCCACCACATAGTTCTTCCCATAGTGCTTGGCGCACTTAGGGCAAGTGGTATAGAAAAAGTACACCTTCTCCATCTTCTCTTTCTTGTCTTTTACATACCTCTCCATTTCCCTCATCCACTGTGGAGCTTCTTTAAACTCTCCTTCAAACACCCGCGTCAAAAACCGCCCCGAAATCTTCACGTTCTCTGCATCTGGCACCTCACGGGTCACCGCCATGTAGTGCTCACCTTTCCACGGACTAGGATCATACGACAACATCAACCACTCCCTGATCGGCGGCGCGGCCTTGGCTTTCTCGATCTTACCCCACGCCCGCTTCATCATCTGGCCCATATTCAGCGGAATATGAAAAATCTGTAGCGTCGTATCCCGAATAAACTTCTTGTCTTTCCAGGTCACCTCGGCTTTGTCCCAGGCACCCACATCTGGCACCGGGCAGCAACCAGTCTCATTTTTGTCTGTATAAGTATTCTTTGGTTGCACCACTTCCTCCTTGTATTGATAGCACACATATAGTCTAGAATTTCCCCTCCAAAAATCAACCGCCCTCCAGTTTGCATTCCCCCTCCACTGCCTCTATGCTCTAGCTGCCATGAAACATCGCTCTTCCTCAACCACCAAATCAACCGACTACTATACCTGCCCCATGCACCCCGAAATCAAACAAGAAAAGCCTGGTAAATGCCCCAAGTGCGGCGGCATGAATCTGGCAAAAAATTCCCGACCCCAATCCAGCGACCATTGTGCCACCACTTCCCACCCCCTTACTTTGAGCCGCAACCTCAAACTTGCCAGCCTTGCTTTTCTTCTCATCTTCGCCGTTTCTTTCATCCCCCACCCCTTCCTTAAACCCCTAAACACCAGCCTTATCTCCTATCTCAACCAAATCTGGTGGGCCATTCTCCTCGGATTCCTCATCGGCGGCCTCATCGACTACTTTGTCCCCGATAATTTTATCTTCAAACACCTCGGCAGCCATCGTCCTCGGTCGCTATTATCAGCCGTCATCGCCGGCTTTTTTATGTCTGCCTGCTCCCACGGTATCCTCGCGCTCTCCATCCAACTCTACAAAAAAGGCGCCAGCATCCCCTCGGTCATCACCTTCTTGCTCGCCTCGCCTTGGGCCAATTTGCCCGTCACCATCCTCCTCTTTAGTTTTTTTGGTCTCAAGGCACTCCTGATCATCACCGCTGCCATGATTATCGCTCTCATCACCGGCACCATCTTTATCTTCCTCGAAAAACACTCCCTCATCGAATCATCCCGTCCCGCCCCCAAATCCACCGCTGTTGATTGGCAAAACCTCAAACACTTTCAACCCGCCCCCGCCCACAAAGGCGTTTTCTTCGGCGCCCTCGGCCTCGCCAACATGGTCCTCTGGTGGATCATCATCGGCTTTCTCATCGCCGCCGCCATCCAAGCCTACGTCCCCGGCCACTACTTTATGCGCTTCTTCGGCCCCGGCATTCTCGGCCTCATTCTCACTCTCGCCTTCGCCACCATCATCGAAGTCTGCTCCGAAGGCAGCGCCCCCATCGCTTTCGAGATCTACAAACAAGTCGGCACTATCGGTAACCCTTTTGTCTTTCTCATGGCCGGAGTCATTACCGACTTTACCGAAATCGGCCTCATCTGGACCAACATCGGCCGCAAGTCCGCCCTCTGGCTTCCTCTCGTCACCATCCCCCAGGTCCTCCTCGTCGCCTGGCTCTTCAACACTTTTCTATGAAACCAAACGCCTTCATTGATTAATCAGCTTGTTCATTCCTCTCATTTTGTGCACTCTTCGTCTCACCAGATAAGCAACAATTTTCTGATCCAGGCGGCTGATCCTGGACAGGACACGACTCTCACTGTGCCGGATCCAGGAGGCGCTTCCGATACCTTTTGTCTCATTGGTGCGACCCAAACGCTGGTTGGAAAGACCCTAACAACCCCGACG
>CAYNFZ010000003.1:0-28168 GCA_964396725.1 uncultured Pseudomonadales bacterium | reverse complement strand
ACCCACCACTTCGCCTACAACGCCTCACCTCTCAAACTCTTCGAATACCTGGCCGCGGGCAAACCCATCCTCGCTACCAAACTACCCAGTCTCCAAGAAATCCTTTCCTCTCAAAACTCCTACCTAGTCCAACCCGATTCCGCCTCCTCCCTAGCTCGAGGTCTCACTACCATCTTAAGCCACCCTCAAACCGTCAAAATCAAAGCCGCCCGCGCTAAACGTCTTGCTCGGCAATATACTTGGCACCAGCGCGCCCTCTCTTTAATCCAGCACATTCATTCTCTTCCCGCCTTTAAACAAACGCTACAATAACCCTATGCAACACTTAGTCGATCAATGCTGTTCCTCCTCCGACCAAGAAAACAAACAAGTCTTCTTGGACTACATCAGACCACCAGCCGCTACCGTCCTCGATCTCGGTTGCCACGGCGGTAAATTTACCCTCCAGATCGCCCAAAAAGCCAAAGCCAAATCCATCCACGGCCTCGAAATCAGTCCCGGCAATGCCACAAACGCCCACGCCCTCGGTATCAACGTTATCCGCTTCGATCTCAACCAACCCCTTCCTTATCAAGACCACACCTTCGACCTAATCACCGCCAACCAAATCATCGAGCATCTCTACTTCACCGACGACTTCATCCAACAAGTTATCCGTATATTAAAACCCGGCGGCCAACTCGTCATCAGTACCACCAACCTCGCCGCCCTCCACTACCGCTTCCAGCTTCTCATCGGCCAACAACCCATCACTCTTCACCCTTCAGAAACTCAGTTCGGCAACCCCCTCCGCGGCCACCCCACCGCCCGCTGGGGCCACAAATCCGTCTTCACCCACCAAGCCTTTCTTCAATTTCTACAGCACCACGGCCTCACCATCGACCATCACCAAACCGTCCGCTTCGTTCCTTTTCCTCCGGCCATAAGCCAACTCCTCCTCCAACTCTTTCCCAACTTCGGCGTCTTCTCCACCGTTTCTTGCTTCAAACCCAAAAAGTAAACTGGATCACTCATTCTCGACCCTGTTTCTCAAACCACTCCACCGTTTGTTTCAATCCCTTCTCAAAACTAATCTTCTGCGTTTTTCCCAACAACTTCTCCGCTTTTACCCCCGACCCGCACGTGTATCTCACATCCCCCGCCCGCTTCGGCGCCGATATGGGCTTCAATGATCTCCCCACCAACTTCTCGATCTCGCCATACAAATGATTGATCGAATAACTTTTTCCTGCCGCCACATTCAGCACTTCACCCCCCACATTTTTTGCCTCCATCGCCTGCACATTTGCCTCCACTACATTGTCAATAAAAGTAAAATCCCGCGACTGATCCCCGTCCCAATGAATCGTCGGCGCTTCATCTTTCATCAACTTCGTGATAAATATCGGTACCACTGCCGCGTACTGATTCTCCGGATCTTGTCCCGGCCCAAACACATTAAAATACCGCAAACTCACCGCCTGGAGGCCATAAAGTTCCCAGTACAGCCTTGAATACACCTCACCCGCCAGCTTGCTCAACGCATACGGCGACTGTGGGTTTGCACACATCTCTTCAGTAAATATCTTCACTTCGGTTTTTCCGTATACACTCGAAGACGACGCCGACACCACCCTCCTCACTCTTATTTCCCGTGCCGCCTCCAACACATTAAGCGTTCCGGTTACATTATTTTCATTCGTCGCCAGCGGATTATCCACACTCCGTTTCACGCTCCGCAAAGCCGCCTCATGAAATACCGTATCCACTCCTACAAAAATCTTCTTCAGCCGTTCTACATCCCGAATATCATCCTGGCAAAACTCCACCTCTTTTAACGCCTTCCCCAAATTCTCTTTCTTGCCTTCACACAAATTATCCACCACCACCACTTCATACCCATCCCGCACCAACCTTTTGACCAAATGACTGCCAATAAATCCTGCCCCACCCGTGACTACTACCTTTTTTCTCATAACATCCACCTGCTCATTTACGCCGTATAATGCTACCATACCTTTCGTACCGAAACTTTATGAAACTTATCCTTCTTTCCAACACCGTCGATCCCACCAACGGCTACGGTAACATGACTTACGAACTCGTCAGCCACCTCGCGCGACTCCACCAAGTCACTCTGCTACTGCCCCGCCACCCATCCCCACCCCGGCTTCCCCGCGTCTACATTCTCCCCATTCTTCCTCGCCACATTTTTTCCATCAAACAAATCCACGCCTGGGATTTTCTCACCTGGAAACCTCCCCACCTACAAGCCGACTTGATCCACAGCCTCTTTGCCTTCCCCTACGCGATTCTTGCCCACCGCCTCGCCACCCGAAACCACCTTCCTCTCATCATCGGCGCCCAAGGCACCTACGGAGTTCTCCCCCTTACCCACCAGCCAGAAAAATTTTTTCTCACAAGAGCGTATAACTCCGCTTCTCATCTCCATTGCCCCAGCGCCTATACCGCCAACCAGATTAAAACCCACACCCATCTCACTTCCCCCATCTCAACTATCCCCAACGCCATCTCCACAAAAGAATTCTCGCCCATCCCCAATCTCGCTCGGCTTAAAAAGCAATACCCTCATGGCCCAATTCTCCTCGGTATCGGTGCTCTCAAAAAACGCAAAGGGTTCGATGTTGCCATCCGTGCCGTAGCCCAACTAGTTCCCGATCTTCCTCAACTAAAATACATCATCATTGGTCAAGGTGAACAAAAAAAACATCTTCAACAGCTAATCAGCAGTCTTCACCTAGAAAAACACGTTTTCCTTCTGGGCCATCTTTCTCGCCAAGAGCTGATTCGCTACCTCCACTTTTGCAATCTGTACCTACATACTCCCCGTTCTCACAATCACCACTTTGAAGGCTTTGGGTTGGTTTACCTCGAAGCCGCCGCCTGCGGCAAACCCGTCATCGCCTCCCGGAGTGGGGGAGTCCCATCAGCCGTCAAACACGGCCAAACCGGGCTACTAGCCCAAGAAAACTCACCCGCCTCCACCGCCCGCGCCTTAACTAAACTCTTAAATGATACAAAACTTTACAGTCGCCTCTCCACCAACTCCATTGCCTGGGCCAAACAACACGACTGGTCTATTATCTCTCGAAAATTCCAGTCTCTTTACCTTTCCATCACTCAATCAAGATAAAACAGTTTTCCGTATACCACACTCTTACTTTCCCCATTTTGCTATTGCTCCCTTCAAATCATTCTCATCGAAAAAAAACTTCGGGTCCGGATAACTATAAATCTCTCTAATTACCTCTTTCTTCAGTTTCAACTTCTCACGAAACTTAGCATATAACCCCCCAAATTTCTTTCTCGCAGTCCTGTTTTTCTTGCTGATTTTAAACTCACCCACCCTCAGTTTTTCTCGTATTAACCCCTCTTTACTCACATCATCAACCCCGGCTCGTACAATCACCACTACCACCTCACCTTTTGAAATCTCGTAACAATCCTTGTACTCGGACTGCTTGTAATCCCCAAAACCCACTCCCAGCGACTTATTAAAAATCCTCTCAAACCAAGACAAAGGCCTGCGGGCGTAATTTGGTAAATACTTCTCTACAAAATTTTCTTTCAAATACTTTGCCGATTTTCGATACGGTCGTTCATCACCTGTGTACTTGTGCAATTTCTGAAAATAATTCGACACCAACCAAGAAATCGGTTCCCTATACCCCCCTACCACATTTTTTACTCCAGTTAGATTCAACAATCCAAAACTAACCAGCGGCCGCTTGTATTTTTCACTCCGTAAATTCGGCAGCCGATGCAAATGTATCGCCGGCACGCCGCTGTCCAGTAGCGACAAATATATTGCCGTCGACCCCACCCTCCCCGGAGAAAACACCACCACAGGCTCCTTCTTCAAAAGCAGTGGCACCACATACTTCACCCCAAATCGTTTCCCAGCTTGAACTCTCCCCGGATTATCATCCAACACGATCGACTGCCTCCACTTCCTTGCAATTCATCCGCATTTTTTCCCGCTTTTTAATAACCGTTCAACTTATTCATCCATCCCGCCACCAGACTAAACGCCCACCGATCTCGTTTTTTCATTTCCCTCTTCCACTCTCATCCAACCTAATTTCGTTACTCTTCTTCTTCTTCATTTTATTGCCCAATATACCATAGTAACTATTCGCCCCGAACTCAAACATCTTCGGTTGAAACCTCACCCCCACAAATTCACATATTCTCCTCAATTCCCCACCCACCTTATCCCAAAAATCCTGCATTTTCTTGGCACTCTTATCATATTAAATTTCAAAAAACCGACTCAACCTTGCCACCTCACCCGCACCCAATATTTCACTATGTCCATGAAGCAGCATGTCCAGCAGGGTCGACCCCAAATGCCCCGCCCCCACAATCATCACCAGCTTGAATTTATCTTTCTTTTTCACATCACTCCTCTACTTCACAACTCCCCCCAACCTACCACAACTACCTCTCAAACGCCACCTTCCCATCATCACCGTTCAGCCATCGCATCTCTCAATTCCACCATCTGCTAAACTAACTCCATCTTTGATCAAAACTTCCTATAAATTAACTCAAACAACGCCTACGTAATAAATAATGTCTACGTCAAAAACAGTACTCAATTCGCACAAGCTAGCACTCCTAATCATATTTCTCATATCTTTTTTCCTCAGATCAATTTCCTACCATTTCAATCGATACCCTCACGGGGATATTTTCCAAGAAATTTTTGTCGCCCAGCAACTGCTAGACACTGGCTTGTTTGCCGTACCTTTCTATGGGCCGGTAGTTACCCAGGCCTCCCACCTCACTGATAAATTCATTATTTCCGATAAGCCCCCGTTATGGATAGTCATGATATCAATGCTATCTCGCCTCACAAAACAAGATACCTACTCTGCAGCCAAAATCCTTACTCTGCTCATATTTCTCCCCTCATTCATCTTGTTTTATCTCTCAGCCAACAAAATTCTCAAATCTTCACTCTCCTTGATCGCCACCGCCATTTACTCCCTATCCTTCCTCTCAATTGACTTTTCCGCCAACGGTTCCCGATACATATTCCAGACATTGATTATTTTATGTCTCGCTTACATGTTTCTTCATCCACCCAAGAAAACCACCACCTTCTCTTTTTTGTCAGGAATCCTCATCGGACTCGGATTTTTAGTCAACTACCCGCTCTCACTGCTATTACTTGCAGTTATGGCAGTCCAGGCTATGAGTCACACCTTATCTCGCCTCAACTTACTAATCTTATTTTCCTCATTCGCCATAACCATCTCACCCTGGATTCTCTTCAATCTCCAACACTACCATACTCCAATCCTCGCTACCAACTTAGCCCGCTTTTCACCTGGAACACAAGTCACTTGGACCAATAACCAATTCGTCCTTGATATCACTCTCGGAACCCAAGCTCGTTTTGGTTTCTTCTTATCCATACCGCATTCTCTATTTAGCTCCACAATATACTTTTCCAGAAAAATGATTAATTATCTACCCCTACTTTTCCTTTTTATTATCCGACTGCTAAAGCCCAAACATCTACGTCGACGCCAAATCTATTCCCTGCTCGTTCTAACTTTCATTCATTTTCTCGCTTTCGGCATGTGGCAAATGTTCAAATTTCGCTACTCCGTCTCCCTCTTCCCTCTTGTCATCCTGCTTAGTCTACTTTCCGTAAAAACATTATCATCCGTAGCTCAAAACATCATTCTCTATTCCAGCCTGATTTCAACCATAGTAATCTCCACCCTGATTTTTTTCATCAATCCCTACCACACTTTCTATTACGATGGCGTTATCACCACCGACGCCTTTGGTAAGGCTGGTGAAGAAAACTACATGAATTCCGTCTCTGAATACCTAGAATTTTCCCAACGCATTCCCTCAGAGGCCTATGTTGCCACCACTCTTGACAGAGCCTACTTTCTTGACACCCAGATTCTTCTCATTAATCCTCTCCCTTTTGTCGAGGACTCACCAGAAATTCTAGCCAAACACCCAATTACCCATCTGTGGTACTCAGAACCGCTCGATCCAGAACTTATCCGCAAATTTCCCAATCTTACCCTTGTTTCTAGTAATTGTCACAACTATCTCTATCACTTTTGATCCAACCGGCTAGTCCTCCAATAACTTCCTTCAACCACCTCCACCACTCCCTTAATTTTCTCTTTCTCTCCGCCAAAATTATATGCACTCGCCACATGTCTTGTCGGAACACTTTGTGCCCTACACACCTCGAATTTACCACTCCCCTCAATTCTGTCAGTCACCCTCATCTTGCTCAAATCAAACTCCCTTTCTAATCTAAATTCATCTCCAGCCTGAAAAAATATCATCCATCCTTTTAGTAGCCCGACCATTCTTCTTCCCACCCAAAAACTAACTATCCTCAGCAGCATATTTTTCCACACCGAAGCTACCATCAGTCGCGGTTTGCTCAGTTTAGCCACTACTCGTATTTTACTTTGGTCCACCATCTCCATCTTTGTATCATCACTCTGCACCATACTCAACCACATTTGCCCATCCTGAAATACTCGGTAACCATAATCAATGTGTGTCTCATTTCCTACAACCAGTTGCCACGCCCCTCCCTTAGCGCCCGCAATAGCCAAGGATGTATCACCGCTATTCTTTACCCAACCTCTCAATTGTCGGAAAAATTGGCTATTTTTTTTCGGTTTACTCGCTGCCACTCGCAAACGTCTACGCCTCAATTCTGCCTCAGCTTTCATTACACTAGTAAATCTGTAGTGAAGCAGGTATCTTTCATCACATGCCCACTCAAAGTGAGAAGCTTCTCCCAGGTTTTTGTACACTCGGCTTACCAACTCCCCTGCCTTTTTATATTTCCTCGCCAATTTCACCAAACCATAAGGCACCACGTAATCAGTTTCCCGACTATTTATCACCGTCAAAATGTCACCATCTTTAGTCACCCATTCATCCATAAAATCCACGGCTTTCGATAAATACTTTTCTACTTTCCTATCCCCACCCGCGTCCAAATAATCAACCAACATATCCACCAGCACCGACTGGTATCCCAAATCAGCCCCTCCATATTCCATAAACCAACCATCACTATCAAAAAGCCCCAACAAAGCATTGAGTTTTTGCTTTAGTTTCCCTCCATCTATACCAACTCCCAACTTCTTTGCCTCCATCAAACCACTAATCGCCGCAGCCTCCTGGTTGCTGGCCCGTTCTTCACGATTCTCCAGTAAAAACCGTGCAGCCCTCTGCATCTGCACTTCCACTTTTTCGTTCATCAATTCCGGCTTCCGTTGCAGCAACCACGCCATTGCCTGCAAAGAAAAGGCTGTCGCCGGATAACTCCCTTCAAACGGATAATACTCATTCAGACCACCTTCTTTACTTGGCAGCCGCGCCCAAAAATCCACCACTCCCTCCAACCACACTCTCTTTATTTCTTCAGGCACAACCGCCTCATCTGCCAACAGTAAACTCACCCCAGCCTGTTGCAGTATGGCCGAAGAAAAATCACGAATCTTGTAATGCCAGAAATTGCGGTCAAAACATCCAAAAGTAGGGGAGTCCTCATCCCGATCTAGATTCGTTAATAACTGCGGTAACCTTTTCTCTATGAGTTTTTCAAACATCACGAATCGATCTAAATTTTACCTGCATCAGCCCCTTCCTTTTACTGGATCGCGATATCTGTTTCCATCGTTCTCGCAGCCCACCAAACAGCCTCCCCATGATCTCAATCGGAATCTTTTCCACCGTGTTTCTCACCCACCTCCATCTGCCCACAAAAAACAGACCACTAATCACCAACTCCACCACATATCTAACTGCAGGCATTTCTTTAGGTTCATAGTCATACTTAGGCACGCTCTTCCCCATTCTTCTCATCCAAGCTAGCCTGATAAACGCCCCACGTTTTTTAAAATCCAACATATGTCCGTGCATATTCACCAGCTCTTGCTCACGCTTTTCTTCCCCTTTGACCACACCTTCTTTCATCATTTCCTTAATTATTTTCAATCCCCTGCTCGATCTGGCTAGCACCACGCTAAATCCTTTTCCCAAAGATTCGTATTTAGGATGCCACGCATCTCCCACCGAAATATCTGTCAATTCGTTTGTAAAATCCACCGAAGTTAAACTGTTCCGAGTTATATAAAAAGGAATTAAATAATTGTAATAAAACTTACTCGCTCTTAGCTTTTTACCTGTCGTAGTCACAATTTCCAAATATCCTGGCCACTCTCCCGCTCGAAACCTCAATTCTTTAATCTCATTTAAACCGCTATAGCCATTCGATCTCATATAACTTGCCAATGCCTCAGGATACATAGCCGTCCCAACATATGGACCTATCACAAACTTAATCTTCATCGCCGCTTTATTCTTCAATTGCTGCATTTTTCTCAAACTTGCCACTTGATCCGGCAACCCCACATACGCCAGCCTGCCCTTGAACCTTTTTACTTCAGACAAAATACTATTTGTCATCACCGGCACATAAATTGAACCAGCGGCTGCCAGCACCTGTTTTCTTGTTTCCACAATCAGTGGAACAGCTTGCCAAGGTTTGCTTTTGCTTTGACTTGCTACCACCACACCGTCTACTAATTTTTTTTCTAGTAACCATATCAACACCCTAGAAATTACTCCTCCAGAAGCTCCACCTCGCCTCACCTCTTCATTGGCCGCATAAACCACCCCTCCCCACCGATAATTTCCCAACAACCAACTATCCGGACTTTTGCCAAACACCAACTCATTTAATTCCCTGTATCTCACTCCATAAGCCGGGCAAATGCCTCGCCCACCCTGCACCACTCCCTCCTTGATCACTTTCGGATAAGGACCTCTCCAGGTTTGAACTTGTGTCATGTTTTCAGGATTCAACCCCACACAACTACCACACTGGGTACACGCTCCTTTCGCGATAATCTCTTCTTGTAGCTGGCTCAGTCTCATCCTTATTTCCTTCTATTAAATAACCGGACAGCATCCATAGTTACAAATGGTAGTGATATCAGTGCCGTCATCCAATAAGTCACTAAAGTATAACCCAGAGCTACCAATGTCAGGATTTCCACCTCAATCTTGTCAGACAAAAAATACACCAATGCAGCATCTCTAGTCCCGATACCCCCCATCGCCACCGGTACCAACCCCACCCAAATCGCCAGAGGCAATCCCACCGCTATCTCCGCCACCCGACTAACCCCCAACGCTTTCGCCAAATAAATTGCCAGCGACAGATTTGTCAACCACACCGCCAACGAAGAAAGCATCGTTACCAACACAAGTTTGGGCCTTTCCCTCCAACTGTTCCATACCTGGATTATCATCTTTGCCCATCTGTACTGCTTCCCTCTCTTCCTCGCCATCAGTATCATCACTCCACCCAGCAACAATAACCCCGGCACTCCAGCAATTACTACCCCACCCACCAATAAGTTTATTTGGCTATGATCAACAAAATATCCCATCAGAGTAATCCCTCCCAACATTGTTACATCCACCATTCTCTCCAATCCTACAGCCACAATCCCCCTCATCTTATCCCTTCCCAACAACCAACCTTTTGCCAAATCCCCAGCCTTAGAAGGTGTCACACTGTTGAGCACATTAGCCACCATGCTTGTTCTTATCGCCTCAAACAACTTCACTTCTCCTTGTGACTTGGCTACTCCATACCACCTCAAACCTGTCATCCCCACTAACATTACAGAAAAACCCAACATTACTACTCCATCCAACAACTCAAAATTTCTCATCCTGTTCACCAGCTCAGCCGTACCAACTTGTCGCCACACCAGCCACAGACTTACCAAACTCACCACCCCAACCAATAAGGCCCGACTCGGCACCCTTCTACCGCTTCTTTCTACTCTTGACCCCATACTCCTCCCTCTTCATCCGATACAATATTTCCTCAGATAACTTCCGGTTAGAAGACACCATCGAAGCCAGCACCCCTGTCAGATATATTTGAATACTCGCAATCAAAAGTACCCCAGCCAAAACCACCGTCGGCCAAAAAGTCCCAGCCACAGAACCAAGAAAAAGAATCCGATATAAAAATCTCACCACCAATAAAACAGCTACCACAAAAAACACCATCGACAACAGAGAAAAGAAAATCTTCGACCAGTAAAGAAAAAAGATGTCCACAATCGTATTCCCCGACCTCCACAAATAATGAAGCATAGTCTTATACAGCCGTGATTCGCGGGTTTTTTTATTCACCCTGATATCTACCCCCACTACCTTCATTTGCTTATAGCCCGCTTGTAACAAAGTTTCCATGCAATAGCTAAAATCCGAAAACACATTCAGTTGCAGCATAGCTTCCCGACTATATGCCCGAAAACCGCTCGCCGCATCCGCCACATTGGTTTTTGAAATTAACCTCATTACTTTCGAACCTACTTTCTGTAGCCACTTTTTCTCCTGAGAAAAATCCGGATGTTCATCTATCGACCGGCACCCTATCACCAAATCAGCTTGACCCTTCACAATCGGCTTCACCAACTTGGCTGTATCTCGGCCCTGATACTGATTATCACCGTCAGTATTTACCAAAATGTCTGCCCCTTGCGCCAATGCGTTATTGACCCCCACCATAAAAGCTTGGGCCAGTCCCAAATTCTGCTTAAAAGAAACTATGTGTTTCACTTTCAACTTTCTCGCCACTTTTTCAGTCTTATCAGTCGATCCATCATTGATCACTTGGATTTCGATTTTCTTCACTCCCGGAATTTTCTTCGGCAAATCCTTTATCACCAGCGGCAACGTTTTTTCTTCGTTGTAACAAGGAATTTGAATAATCAGTTTCATCCGACTCATTATAATTTAAAACACCTTCTCGTGTAGGCACCACATATTACCACGTCTCATGGCATTTTCTTCCGGGGACTCATAAAATACCACCATAAATGAAAATTATCTTTTTAAACGACGATTACCCTCCTCGCTCCAAAGGTGGTGCCGCTGTGGTTGTAGAAAGATTGGCACTCCAGTTCCAGCGCCTTGGCCACCATGTCACCATCATTACCACCAACCGCCACAAAGAATCCAAATATACCCATCAAGGGCTCTCTGTTTACTCTCTTCACGTCCAGTATCCTCTCCGTTATCAAGCATACGTCTCGCTTTATAACCCCAGCGTCATTTCCCAACTCAACCAACTTCTCAGCCAACTCCAGCCTGACGTCATTAACGCCCACAACCTCCACGCTTACCTCTCTTACCATTCCCTTGCCATTGCTCGAAAACATACCGCAAAACTCATCTTCACCGGCCACGACACCATGCCATTTTTCTATGGCCGCCTCACCAACTTCATCGACGCCGATCATGATTGCATCCCCGACACCCTCGATCTCAACCCCCACTTTCTCTCCCAAGCCTGGAAAAACAAACTCCACTTCAACCCCTTCAGAAACATCGTTGTCAAACACTATCTTACTACCTACCCTCAGCATCTTGTCGTTGTCTCTAAATTACTCCAACAACTCTACCAACAAAACGGTCTCTGCCATACCAAAGTCATCTACAACGGCATTGACCTTAAAAATTGGGCCAAAAACACCAGTTCCATCTCCAGCTTCATCAATAAATATCATCTCCACACATCACACAAACATCTTCTTTTAGTTGGCCGTATCCGTAAACACAAAGGCGCCCACCAACTACTCCAAATCCTCCCCCTTCTCCCCCAACACACCAGACTACTCCTAGCCGGTCCTCAGGATGATGGTTTGCAGGGTTTCCTTTCCCAGGCCAAAGCCCACCAACTCAGTCGACGCGTCAAAAATCTCGGTAACCTCAACCACCAGCAGCTTTCCGTCGCCTACCACTTCTCAGACGTTGTCTGCATCCCATCCATGTGTTTTGACTCCTTCCCCAATGTCGCCACCGAAGCCATTGCTACCAAAACCCCTCTCGTTATTTCCCAGTACTGTGGTACCGCCGAACTCCTCAAGCACAACCATTCAGCCCTCATAGTCAACCCCTTCGACACTGTCAGCCTCACCCATTCTCTCACCCAACTCCTCACGCGCCCCTCCCTCACAGCCAAGCTAGCCACCAACGCGTACCACACTATCTCTACCAAAAATCTCACTCTTCCAGCTCAAGCCAAAAAATATCTACAACTCTTTTCTTAACCCACCAATTTTCTTTTTCCTTGACTGATCGTCTCCAACACGCGTTCACCATCTATGCCTATTCCATCAAGCGCCATCCTGGTCTTTCTTCTCCACCGCGTGTACAGCATCGTCGAATAAAACTTTCCCCCGTACTTTCTCGCCACCTTTCGCGTCTCCCGCCACGTAGCGTCTACATTCGCCGTCTTGTTGTCCGCGTACACTCTAAACTCAGCCCAATACTTACCTTTCTCATATCCAAATTTGCACCCGGCTCTCGCCGCCCGAATCCAGTAATCATAGTCCATGCAGTAGTACAAATCTCGGCTAAACTCTCCCACTGTCTCATACATGCTTCTAGTAAAAAAAAGCGTCGGCTGCAAAATGTAATTCTTCTCATCCAGCAGCTGTTCCAAATCAAACGGTCGTGACTGCCTCCGCTCTCGCTCTTTCCCTTGGCCATCGATAAATACACAATCCGAATACACCGCCTCTATTTTCCTTTTCTCCAGTGCTTTCCTAGCCGCCTCCAACCCTCCTTTCCTGTATTTATCATCAGAATTAATGTAGGCCAACATCTCCCCTCTCGCCTTCGCCAGCCCTTTGTTTATCGCATCAGACTGGCCTTTATCTTTCCTACTCACCCACTCAAACCTCACACGCTTGCACCCCACAGTAATCCTTTTTTGTTTCACTTTCTTTTCATAGTCTTTCAAGACTTCCACCGTTGCGTCCTGTGAACCCCCATCCATCACTATATACTCCAACTCAAAATCTCCCTTCTGGGTCAACACACTCTCCACCGTCTCCCCAATAAACCGAGCCTGGTTATAGCTCGGCGTCACCACGCTTATTTTACTTACCCTTTTCATTCAAAATCTTCCTATAAATTTCTACCGTTTTTTCCGCCGTTTTCTTCCAACTATACTTCTTGGCCTGCTTTCTCCCCAACTCCACCAATCTTTTTCGCGCCTTTTCATCCATTGATTCTATCGCCCGCCTCAAACTCTCAGCACTTTTCGGATCAAACCAACAAGCTGCTTTCCCCGCCACTTCCCGGAAAACAGGGATATCACTCGCCGCCACCGGACAAGCACACGCCATCGCCTCAACCAGAGTCAGACCAAACCCTTCATCCAGCGATCCGGTCACCAGCATCCTTGCTCCGGCGTACAAGCAAGCCAGTTCTTGGTCACTGGGGTAGGGGAGTAACAAAAATGCTTCCTCCATTTTGTGCCGCTTCATCAACTCCTCTTCTTGTTTCGTCCAACTCTCACCACCCACACACACAACTTTCGACCTGTGGGTCATTTTAGCCACCACCTTCATCAACAACTCAAAGTTTTTATACTTTCCTCTCTTTCCCACCCACAACAAATACCCTTTTTTCAACACATACTTTCTTAATACTTTCCTTATCTCATTTTGCCGCACGGGCTTGGCAAACTCTTCCACAACTGCCAGATGCGTTGTCCAAACTTTTTCTCCTTTTACCCCAGTTAGTCTCAACACATCCGCCTTTACGGCATCGGATATGCAAATTACTCCATCTGCTTTCTCGATTGCTCTCTTTTTTTTCTCAACCAGCAGCTTTTCAGCTGGCTTATCAAACATTTGTGGGAACTTCTCATAAATCATATCGTACACTGTCACCACCATCGGCAATCTACAATTTTCATTTACCTTAAAATAGCTCGCGTGCACCAATCCATGGTGTGTACTTTTCCAGTATCTTTCTGCCTTCCACTCATTCACCTTCTCAAGCCATGGCACCAGTCTACTTCCAGGCATATAATTCTTTACCACTTCCACACCATCTCCAAAATCCAGCCTCTGCTTCTCCGGCCTATCCATCACCAGCTCGACCTCCAGTTCATTCATTCCTCCCAGCTCACCCACCAACTCTCTCATATACCGACCCACCCCCCCCGTCCTCTGTAAGCGAAAAATGCAGCCTTCAATTCGGATAATCATAAAAACCTCTATTCATGTTGATCACAAAGACCTATATACGAAGACCAAAAACCTACAGTGTATTACGGAGTTTTCAACCACTTTAGATTTCAGCATGAATTACACCTCGTCTTCTAGCATACTCGGCATCCTTGGGGTCTAACTCAATCAATTGAGTTTTTATTATCTTCAATCCAGCAGCTTTCACCATATTCTCCAAACAAGTCATCGTTGGTAACCAAAACGCCCCCCCACCATCAGCGCCCACAAACTGTGCCACAGACCTTTTTTCGCTTCCACGTATTTTTTCTGCTGCCTTTGTCCTCCAACCGCTAGCTTCCTCCATTATCGGTGTGCCAACCACTACCAAATTCCTAGACACATTTCTTAACACCACCAAAGCCCTCAGTGGATCAGTCAAATGCAGCAATAAATCATTGCAAAAAACAAGATCAAATCGTCCTATCTGCTTTGGTGTCATTTTGTACAAATTAATATGTCTTTTATTTACTTTTGCGCCTAGTTTTTTTCGTGCTACAGCAAATGGATCCGCGTGCCCTCCCCATCTGGGCTTAAGCTCTATCCCCAGCTGGTTGACATCCAACCACTCTGGGGATTTGATATCAGTCGCCGTAACTTTGCCCCCCCTTTTTTTCAAACTCGAACGAAAAAAATCCATCTCCAGCCCCTACATCCAGTACTGTTTTTTTCCTTAAATTACCCAGCTCAAATTGATTAAAGTACGGTCTCCAGTCGTACCTTCCACGTACCACCTCATCACCAAAATCAAACGTATGATACCAATCAATCTTTGTCGTTTTTGAACAAGCGTTCGTTTTTATCATAGACATACCCAATCACTTCTTTTTCATAATTGTAACTCCAGACCCTCCGCTAGAAGCCACAGTTATTAACTCAATACCTCTTTTATTCCACTCATTTGCAACTCGCCTCGTTCCTGCAAGGTGGACTGTATCATGTAACACAAGCAACCCGCCCTTTTTCAGTAGTTTCCAGTATATTCTCGCATCTCGATTTGCCGCCAGATATCTATGATCAGCGTCAACAAAAATCAGATCAGCTTTTATTTTTAGCCTCTTACCCACAACACTACTATCTCCAACATAACTAGTAACCTTCACTTTCTTATATTTCTCAAAGATTTCCTTCTCCACTTCTGCCAACAGACCTTCATCTATATCCACCAGATGCAATTCACCCCCAACACAGCTATCCAAACCTCTAGCCAACGCTACAGATCCAGCCCCTTTATATACTCCCACCTCAATCACTTTTTTCGCGCTCCTCCACCTCACCAAACCACATAGAAGCTCTCCTACATCAGTTTCTATAGACATAAGGTTTACTTCACCTTTTCTAGTAAGCTGTGAATAGTCTCTTGGCAATTTTGTCTTCCAGACATCTCCTACCCTAAAAAATCTCAACACATCAGCATTACCTATTACCTCAATGTCTGGTTTATTGGCAACATCGAAATTAGGCAAATTCCTATCCAGACAAAATGAAATCTTCCAAATTAATTTACATCTATAAATCAGACTATGAAAGATACGGACAATTATCATCCACATATTAGGCAAATTCTATAAAAGTCGGAACGAACCCAACTTTTGTTACCTCCGCAACTAAGTGATATCTTTTTTTTGTTCTCAGCCAGATCCTATAAATTTAGTAAGATACTCCTTTATTCCTGTGGTAACAAAATTACTACGTCCTGACTTTCAAGAGCAACGCTGTTCAGTTTAACATCTGAATTATCAATAATTTTAGCAGCTATATCACTTGGGGATGCAATCATCACCTGACCATACTGCTCAACAATTTGCGAGATTTTGCCCCCCTCAATCGCAACTATGTCATTTTGAAAAGTTTGCGCCACTTCTGAGGGAATCCCCAACGCTACCGTATTTCCATTAATAGGCAACTGACTATGGTAAGCAAGAGAGTATCCGATCAGATTCCAACTTACAGAATCTCTAAACATCGGTACTAACAATAAAGCTTGCCTCCCTTGTGCCAGGAATCTTACAACAAACTGATCTCTGCAGGACAGTGCTTGAGTTATTGGATTTGTTACGGTTGTTCTATTTGGTCCTAAATATCCCTTGATTTCATAAATATGCCCCCCTGCTAGAAGAAAAGCCAACATAGCAACAACCACTCTTTTCTTCTCGCTAGTTTTTTCATAACACCGATTAAACTGATATACCACTAGACCCACCAAAAACAAAGTAAAAGGCACCACAAATCTATCCAGCGCTCTCACATATACTAAACGGGGCCAAACTAAAGCCATCACTAAACTGGGAGTTGGAATCCAATTAAACCTGACGCCAGCCACGTGAATGATGTAACCCCAACTTACCACAAACAAGCCAAAAAACGCTATTCCCAGCTCCACCTCAGGCTTCGATACAAGAAACTTTTCAACAATAACTGGCCAATGAAAAACATAACCACTCTTTCTTCTCTCCAGTAACAGCTTAATAAGCAAAAATATTCCCACGACTAGAGGAACCGATCCCACATATCCAGTCCCCACTTTTTGGCCCTTTTGAAGTACAGAGGTAGTTAGGGGATAACCTAATCTGGTCAATATTGCATCAGGTCCAAGATTGTTGACCTTTTCTACACTACTATCGTATTCTGATGCGATTAAAGGCGAAAGGGCGTCGGCTACATGATAACCCCCCCTTTTCCTCCACCATAGATCGGCTCTCTACGAAAGCGACCATATACCACTGAATGCCTTGTCGGCTGAGGTAGGTGTGTTAATCTTCCAAACTGGCTCATTGCTCCAGCACCGACAATCATCGCACAAAACCCAGAGAACAGCATTATTTTTATGGATCTCCAGATAGATCTTAACCTTGACATGTAATACTTTATTATCAATAAAGACAGTGCCACCCCGTTGATTACAATCAAGCTAAAAACTAAGTAAAAATCCAGCATAAAAGCTGTAGGTAACAAAAACCAAATAAACCATGCATTTTTGTAGGACGCCTTTCCTCGAAACTGCCAGAAACCATAAGTCCAGAGAAAATACACAGGCACATGAATCAGTTGAAACGTAAGTAAACCCGAGTACTCTGAACTGCGATAAAGCAAGGGAAACGACAGACTTAGTGTCACTACTCCCAGGGTCATAATCGCCGCCGATCGAATCCCCAATTTATAAAGCAAAGCAAAAGTCAAACTTGCAGTTATTGCTACCGACACAATCTCAACCAACGGAAAATAAAAAAAAATAGACAAAGATGGATAAGCTTTACCTAGCACTTTAAAGACAAATGCAAACAGTGGAATTCCTCCTCTCGATAAAGGGGAAATTTGATAAGGAAAAGTTAAACCATCAATCTTTCCCAAAGGGAAGTGAATTGGTTCTCGTGAGTAAATCAGAAACCTGCCATAGTACCCTACTGCGTCAAGGTCGTCTAGCACCGGATAAGCCTTCGTAAAAGGAACAGAACGAATCCAACTTACTGAAAAAACTAGCGTTACCAAAGTAACAATCAGTATTCCCCAAACATAAATTAACCGCTTATTCTTCAACATCATGAAAAATACGTTATTTCAATGTATTTCTGTAGTCACCCCAAATCACAAAAAGTAAATCGTCAAATAGTTTATCACCGACTATCTCTACTTTTTGTTCTTCTCACCGCCAACAAATTTTGGTAACAAAAAATCTCATCTCGTGTGGAATATTTTTTTAGTGGAATCAAACAATCTTTCTTTACACGAAAAATATCGTACTCTCTCAGCACATCAAAAAAGTCCTTAAGTATCACTCGATTAAACAAATTATGTTCGTTAAATTCAAACTGGATCAGCCGAATCTTACCTTTGGAGATCAGTTTTGATGCACCTCTGATCACATCCAACTCTCCTCCTTCAACATCTATTTTAAGAAAATCAATCCTCGACACCACGTGCTTTGTACAATAATGGTCAAGTGTTGTAGTTCGAAAAGGCACTTTCTCTATCTTTCCCGAATAACCATCAAGGTTTGTAATTGCCTCAGCGTTACTCGAAGACAATTCAGATTTGTCATTATCCACAAAACGATATAGCACACGTGACTTATTAGCCGAACCCAGTCCGAGTTTGTTACATTTTACCTCTGAATCGTCAAAAGCAGCCTGGAGCTTCTTGAAGACTTTCGGATTTGGTTCGAATGCATGTATCACCGAACTCGGATAGTATCTCTTCAACATTTTTGAGTAACCACCCACATGTGCCCCTACATCAAAAAACGCAGGGTCTTCTGTCATCACATACTCCGGCAATACATTTGCAACCACATATTCTTCGCCAGAATGTTCAAAAGTACCTCCGTTCAAAATCCCCAACTGTTTATAAGCTAGAGTCAGGAGATCAATTCCCGATTTCTCAGCCAAGATAACAATCAGTTGGTAGCTCCAACCCCTCCCACCAACCTTAATCAGCAAGTCCAAAATCCAATCGTAAACTGGTTTTAACCACCTCAATAAAATCATTATTAACCCACCAAGCATGAATTATTTATATTGCTTACACTTTTTGCACAGAGGACTCCAGTACCGAACCCCAAAAGTCCATCAGGCTCTCCCGATACTGATTTTCCGAAAAACGCATTGCAACGCCCTTTCTTGCAGCCCTTCCTATCTTAACTGCTACACGATCATAATCCTTTACAAGTGAAGAAATCTGTTTCGAAAAGTTTTCTGGAGTAATCGGATCCAATAACAGAGAATTTTTTTTATCCAACATTTCCCTTGACCCTCCTCTACCCGTAGAAATAATCGGTAGCCCAGCCGCCATCATCTCCAGCTGGGCAATTCCAAAAGGTTCTTCCCAGACCGAAGGAAAAAATCCTACGTCAAAATCTTTTAGTTCTTTGTAAATGATTTTGCGATCCACAAACTTCTTAAATCTTATCTTTATTTTTTTCACATTTTTCACTTTGCGCACATAACCTTCGTTTCCCCAACCATAAATTGACAGCCGTACTTGTATCTTTGGATTTGCTTCAGCAAATCTTTCCAGACCTTTCTTTAGTAGCAACACTCCCTTGTGTTCGGCTACTTGACCCACAAACACGCACCTAAGTTTATTTCCAAGAAGCTTATAGTGCTTCTTTTTGGCTACATTCTTGCTATCAATACCAGGATAAATTACCTTTCCTTTCTCTGGCAGCAGCCCCACAGTCTCATGCTGTTCCCTAATATGATTACTTATGTAAATCACATTTTTCAGCTGCCAGGGGAAGACATCGCGGACAAAGACACTCTCCCACAACTTCCGCTCCATAGCACCGGCGTTACGCTTTGTTCTAAACAACTTAGCCAACCCTGTGTCCATCAAATGAAACACCACCGGTTCGTCTTCAGAAACCAGATAACGAACTAATTGCTTTCCCAGATAGGTCATATTCCAAGCATAAATCGCATCTGGTTTAAACATAGCAATTTTCTTCCTTACTACTACCAGGTTATGTCGAGCGTTCTTTATTGGATCAATCTTCTCATTTTTACCATACCAATCAGCCGTCAGGCGCATTTTTCTAACCAAATTTGTTTCTAACCCACCGTGCCCTTCACCATAATCACTAGTAATCACTTCGACTTCAAATCCACATTTCCTCATCAATTCTACCGTGTCTTTCTCCGCAATTTCATAACCTCCTATCTGAAAGGGGGGATATAAATTACTTACCACCAAGATTTTCTTTTTTGATCTGTTCATGATCTACTTACCTACAAAGCAACCAGGCGTTCAAATGATTTTTCTCGTAATTGATCAACGTAATATTTAAATTCCTTATAGATTTCTTTTTTGTGCCTCTGATACTGACCAAGGACCAAATCATAGTACTCCCGTTTCAAATAACCAGGATCCTTGGTTTGACGATATGACAATTCAGGGCCAGCATGAAAAGATATATTGCTGTATTTATTAAAGTAAGTGTAGAACGCCACAGCTTTTGCGTACTCTTTTTGTGTTAGTTTAGGACTAATTCCACTAGCAAGAAGCGCAAAATAATCCCGCTTTTGTTTTGGATCAAGAGTAAATCCAAACCCACTATATGCTGAATCACCCGCAATTACCGCTTTCTTTTTAGCAAAAACTGCAAACTCTACTCCAACACTCCCCAAACAAGTTGTCACCATGTCAGCAACCCTGAGCACGTCCGCAGAATTACAGCCATAATCAGCATCAAAAAAACGGATGTGTTCAGGCAAATCGAGCATCATTCTCTTTACATGCACATCATTAGTTGGATAGTACTGAATAGAAGGGTGTTCCTTAAAAATCCAGTTCTTGTCTTCATGGGCTTTCGCAAACTCGAGCGTTTCTGCAAACCAACAGTAATAATCGTCAAACAGCATCTTTTCAAAATGTGAGTGGGGATGATCATTAAATGCATGCATTATCACAAAGATGATCGGTCTATCCTCAAACCCCACCAACTCCAAAAACTCTTTCCGGCTATATTTTCCTTTCATCCGGTTCTTAAATCCTTCCTGAAAAACCTGCAGCGGAGATTTTTCAGCCTCTTTAGTTAGGGCCTGAAAGTCTCTTTTCACTTTGCTATGCCTTTTTCCGCTCAAAACCACAACCTCCTTCCTCGATGGCCTTTTGGGATAGTCATATACATTTTTCAGCGACTTATATTTAGTCAGATTGATTATTCCATTCCCAGCGCCTTTCCAATACACCTCAACACCTTTTGACAAAGCCACTCTAGTCAACGGACCCGTGCCCAGTCCTATGTGGTGTGATACCAATACTGCTTGCACCTCAGGACTCAATACTTCTCTCGCTCGTAGATCCTGAAACAACAACTGGTAAAACACTCTTACCAAATCTAAGTCAAATCTGTGCAGGGTCGCTTTCTTAAACCTTGCTAGATAAGCATCATAGACAAAATCCCCATACACGACACCTCGGTACTCAAAATCCAATAGCTTGTTCTCGACTAATACAAACTGCCAATAAAAAAATACCGCCCAAACCCACAACTTCAACCTATCCCCCCACCCAATATTGGGTGGGTTTGTACAAACAGAGTCTTGTTCATAGCTCTGCATCAATTCTTTTGAAACATTTCCAGTTATAAGCCAGGAGATTTTCAAGCTCAACGCCGCAGCCACCGCCTTTCCCATCACCGCGTTGGAATGATTTGTCACAGGATTGCTCGAGCACTCGACCAGCAACTTGCCCTTGTCTCCACAAGCTCTATGCTCGCACCAAAATTCTATATTTGTCTTTATGAAACTTCTCATCTGGCTTACTTTATCAGACCTCAATTAGTTAGTCATATTTATGCCGTCTCAGCTCACCGGACCAAAGACCTGCAGATCCTAATTAGTCAAAACAGAAAGCTGACTGCGCCTCTACATGAAATCTCAAGTTGAGTTCTAATCCCTTAAAACACCTTCTCATTACAAGCGTCGAAAAGTTCCGCATAACCAAGATTATTGCTTTTGCACCAACGAATGCTTTAACTCTGCCACTTTCCAGTCTTGCTCATTATCAATATCCTGCACTTCCATTTCTTCCATTTCCATTCCGTAAGTATTCTCACCAAACAACTCTTGCTTCTTCATAAACTTTTTTACATTCAACCAATAAAACTGTCCTGCATCATGAAATCTCGGTTCCAAATCTTGAGATCGCGTCCTCATATGTTTTGGTTCCAGCATCTCCACTTTGCCATCCTTCATCCGAAAAGCTCTCTGCACCGGAAAACTAAATCTCACCACTGGAACCACCGAATATGCCCTTTTCTTTATCAGCAATTCTAGACCTTCTCGAATTTTAGCCGCCGTTACAAACGGAGCCGTCGGATACAAACAACAACAGCACTCAAACCGCGCATTCCGTTTCGCATATTCCGCCAGCACTTCCACCACCACATCCGCTGTCGGAGCATAATCACTAGAATTCCGTTTGGAACGGTAAAACGGGACCTTTGCACCGGCTTTTTTAGCAACCCGTGCGATCTCGGTGTCATCAGTCGAAACCATCACTTCACCAAAACAACCCGCCTCATTTGCAGCTGCAATTATATACTCTAAAATTGGCTTACCCAAAAATAACTTAATATTCTTTCTTGGAATCCTTTTACTACCCCCCCTTGCCGTAATTACAGCCACATTGTAATTTTTCATTGATTTGTTCAATTTTTTTTCTACAATTAACATAATCTACCACACCACAGAACCATCATAAATAACTCAGACCAGCAGTACTATGCAGTTTCAATCCTCCTTCAAAATTGGTCGTTTTTCTATCAGTCCACGATCCAAAGCCTTAATCATTGCCGAACTCTCCGCCAACCACAATCAAGACTACGATCTAGCCGTCAAAACCATCAAAGCCTTCAAAAAAGCCGGTGCCGATGCCGTCAAACTCCAAACCTACACTCCAGATACCATGACCTTAAATCTTAACCGAGGCAATTTCAAAATACCTCGCTCCAATCAGTTTGCCGGACCCAAAACTTTATACGAACTATATCAAATTGCTTACACTCCATGGGAATGGCAGCCAAAACTCAAACGTCTTGCCGACAAACTAGGTCTTCTTCTTTTTTCCACCCCTTTCGACCCCACTGCCGTTGATTTCCTCAAAACTAAAGTAAAAGTCGATGTCTACAAAATTGCCTCATTTGAATTTGCGGATCACAATCTACTCAAAAAAGTCGCCCAAACCGGTAAACCTGTTATTGTCAGCAACGGTGGTGCCACGGCCAAAGATATCGCCGAATCAATCGAAGTACTCGGTTCAAATGGCTGTAGCAAGCTGATGATGCTCCAGTGTTCCAGCGGTTACCCGGCCCTCCCCGAGCAAATGAACCTGCCCAATATGCATCTTATTTCTCAAACCTACGGCATCCCCACTGGAGTCTCCGACCATTCTCCGGGAATCGGTGTCGCCGTTGCCGCCGCCGCACTAGGAGCTCGAGCCATAGAAAAACACGTTACCTTAAACAAACGCGCCCCAGGTCCCGACCATCGTTTTTCCATGGAGCCTCAGGAATTTCAAGCCATGGTCACCGCCATTCGTCAAGCCGAAAAAGCAGTAAAAGAAGTATCATTTATAGTGTCCCAGGGTCGTGAGACAGAAAATAAAAAGAGGTTTGATCGATCCCTTTATATTGTCGAAGACACCAAAGCTGGTGCTAAATTATTACCCTCAAATTTAAAGGCTATCAGGCCCAGCGACGGCCTTCATCCTCGTTATTTCCAAATCCTTTTAGGCATGAAGTTAACCAAGTCGGCCTCCAAAGGCACTCCATTCACCTGGGATTTAGTAAAGTAATTCATGAAAATCACTCTCGTCATCGACAACCCCCAAAGTTGGATTGTCCCCTACATTCAAAAATTACGCCATGATCTCTCTTTACACAATAACGTTGTCCTAGTTCACCAGCATCATCAAATCGGCTCCGGAGACGTAGCGGTCTTTTTAAGCTGTGAGAAAAAAATATCGCCCCAAACTCTATCTCTCAACCACCACAATCTCGTCGTCCACGAAAGCCGATTGCCCAAAGGTCGTGGTTGGTCACCAGTCACTTGGCAAATCCTTGAAGGAAAAAGCAAAATTACAGTCACTCTATTTGAGGCAAATCAAGGATTCGATACCGGCCCCATCTATGCCCAGTCTTACTTTACTCTCCAAGGTCATGAGCTAATAAACGAGATTCGCCGCAAACAAGCCAGCGTAACTTTCAAACTCGTCAAACGCTTCCTTAACAAACATCCTCACAATCAATCTCAATCCCAGAGCGGCTCGCCCACTTACTACCGCAAACGCACCCCCAAAGACAATCAGTTCGACATCAATCAAAGTCTTAGACAGCAGTTCAATCTTCTCAGAGTAGTCGACAACGACCGCTACCCAGCTTTTTTTATTCACAAAGGCAAAAAGTATTTCCTGAAAATATCCAAACACCACTCAAAATGAACCAATCTTTTATCGTTGCTACCATCAAACCATGGAATATAGCCAACTATCATCACCTCAAAACCAAGTTTTCTCAATACCACTGGCATTTAATCACTTCCAAAGCAGACCTCATCCCCAGAAAAATTGCCCCCATTAAACCTCGCTACATTTTCATTCCCCACTGGTCCTGGATTATCCCCAAAAGTATCTGGGCTAATTACGAATGTGTAGTCTTTCACATGACTGACCTACCTTATGGTCGCGGAGGTACTCCGCTACAAAACCTCATTCTTCGCCATCACAAAACCACCAAAATCTCTGCCATCAAAGTTGATCAAGGTCTCGACACCGGCCCTATTTATTTTAAGCGGAATTTAAGCTTGACCGGCAATGCAACTCAAATCTATGCTCGAATGTCTAGGATCGTTTTCAACTTTATGATTCCCAAGTTCCTCAACCAACACCTTGTCCCCAAACCGCAGCAAGGCAAACCTATTGCTTTCAAGCGCCGCCAACCACACCAAAGCCAAATCCCCCGTCAAGCCGATATCTCTCTTGCCTATGACTATATTCGGATGCTTGATGCCCCAGAATACCCAAAGGCTTTCCTGGAAACCTCCAAGCTCCGCTTGGTTTTTTCCGATGTCAAAAAAAATAAACACCGTCTCACTACCCAGGTAGAAATTTATGAAAAGTAACGTACTTATTCTTGCCGCCCACCCAGATGACGAAATTCTTGGTATGGGCGCCACCCTATCCCTATTTGCCAAAACTAACCTCCAACTCCACATCAAATATCTTTCTCCTGGAGAAGCATCTCGCGGCGCCAAACGAGCCCGCACCACCACCCGTCTCAAGCAGGCACGTCATGTCTGTCGAAAACTCAAAGCTACCTGCCTTCCCATCAGTCATTTTCCCGACAATGCCTTTGACAGCGTCCCCTTCCTGGATCTGACTCGCGAAATTGAATCAGCCATTTCAGCCTCACAAGCTACCATTATCTTCACCCATCATCATGGCGACCTCAACGTCGACCACCAACTAACCTTCAAGGCCACCTTAACAGCAGCCAGGCCCGGACTCACTCCAGTTCATTCTATCTACTCATTCGAAGTATTATCCTCAACCGAATGGCAACATAAACAAGCCTCTCTTACCTTTTCTCCCAATCTCTACCAACCCCTTACCCTACAACTCCTTAAAGCTAAAATTACCCTTATGCAAATGTACTCTGGAGAAGTCAGCCGCTTCCCTCACCCCAGATCATCACTCGGCATAACTACCCTTGCGCGCTTCAGGGGTATGGAATCAGGAAACAAACTAGCCGAAGCCTTTCAACTTATCCGCACAACCAAATTTCACAAGTTTCCACTATAAACTCCTCAACAATTTACATACCTTTCTCACGTCCACTCTGGTTAGCCCTGGATACAAAGGTAAAGATAGTACCCACTCATAAAACTTCTCTGCCGCCGGAAAATCATCTTTCCTAAACCCCAACTTCTGGTAGTAAGGCTGCAAATGCACCGGAATGTAATGGACTTGTAACCTAATCCCTTTTTGCCCCAACCATTCAAACAACTCGCGTTTGCTTTTTCCAGTTCTCTCAAAATCGATCAACACCGGACACAAATGCCACGCCGCTTTTGTGTCTTTATGTTCGGCAAGAAGCATGAACCGATCATCCCCCTCAAATTCCTTTCTGTACCACTCAACAATCTTGCGTCTACGATCTACAAACCGATCCAACTTCCTCATTTGTGACGCCCCCAACGCTGCCTGCAAATCCGTCAGCCGATAATTAAACCCCAGCTTTTGCATCTCATACCACCACGGCTCTGGGTTCTTTTTTTTCATCTTCTTTCTATCCTTGGTAATTCCATGCGTCCGCAGTTGCACCAAGTTTTCATACAACCCTTTATTGTTTGTAGTAATCATTCCCCCCTCACCCGTTGTCATCGTCTTCACCGGATGAAACGAAAACACACACATGTCGGAGTACTCACAGCTCCCCACCTTCTTTCCTCGATAAAAAGATCCGATCGCATGCGCCGCATCCTCAATCACATATGCTTTTCTCTCCTTTGCCAGCCGGCGAATTGTCCGCATCTCACAACTCTGCCCCGCATAATGCACCGGTATCACCACTTTGGTTTGTGCCGAAAATGCTTTCTCCAATTTCTCCACATCCATCAACCCAGTTTTCCCCTCGATATCACAAAACTTCACTTTCCCTCCACCATACAAAATACAATTCGCGCTCGCCACAAACGTCATTGGCGTTGTAATTCCCTCAAACCCCGCTTCTAATTCCAGCGCCAGCACCGCCAAATGTAGCGCCGCCGTCCCATTGGCCACCGCCACCGCGTAGGCCGCTCCCACATACTCCGCCACTCTCTTCTCAAACTTGGCCACCAAAGGCCCTTGTGTCAACCACTCAGATTTTAAGGCCGCCACCACCGCTCTTACATCCGCCTCATCAATCGTCTGCCTGCCATAACTAATCACTCTACCACCCATTTTCTATCTCCAGATTTTGCAAATACTGTCGTATTTCCCGCACCCCCAGCCACTTGTTATTTTTACCGCTATGATACTCAAAATCTGCCGCCACTTTTTTGCCTGCCTTGTGATTGCTCATCTTCCAAAAAGACAAAGCCGGCCGAATCACAAAATACTTGCCAAACTCCAATGTATATGGAGCATCATCGCTACTTATCATCATCTCATGCAGTTTCTCTCCAGGCCTTACCCCCACTTCCTTTATCGCCAACTTAGGGGCCATCGCCCGCGCCAAATCCACGATCTTAATTGACGGAATCTTCATCACATAAAGCTCCCCTCCATGCATCGAATCCAAAGCAATCAACACCAACTCCACCGCCTGCTCCAGCTTCAGCCAAAACCGCGTCATCCGCTTGTCCGTAATCGGTAGCGCCTTAGCTCCATCATTTATCAACTGTCGAAAGTAGGGAATTACTGAACCTCGCGATCCCGCCACATTTCCGTACCGCACCACGCTAAACTTGGTTTTTCTCGACCCCACGTAAGCATTACCCGCAATAAACAATTTATCCGCACACAGCTTCGTCGCTCCATACAAATTTATCGGCGAACACGCCTTATCCGTACTCAACGCCACCACCCGCTCCACTCCCCGATCTATCGCCGCATCAATCACGTTCTGCGCCCCATACACGTTCGTCTTCACCGCCTCAAACGGGTTGTATTCACAACTAGGAATCTGCTTTAAAGCCGCCGCATGCACCACCACATCCACTCCATCCAAAGCCCGGTACAGCCGCTCCCGGTCCCGCACATCCCCCACAAAATACCGCAACTTCTTACTATCAAACGGCTTCTGTGACCCCATCTTAAATTGTTTGTATTCATCCCGCGAATACACCACCACTTTGCTCACTTTGGGGTATTTCTCTAGCACTTGGCCTATAAATGCCCTCCCAAACGATCCCGTGCCACCACTCACCAGCAATGTCTTTCCCGCCAGCACTACACTTCTCGCTTTCTTTGAAACTTGATATACTCCTCCACTACTGTCTTGGTTTTACCCCGTTTCTTCACTCGCCCCTGCTCAATCCAAATCACTTCATCGCAAATCATCTTCACATTTTCTACATTATGCGACACAAATAGTACCGTGTGCTTGGGGTCCCTACAATAATCTTTCATAAACCGCATGCATTTCTCCTGAAACGACATATCACCTACAGCCAGCACTTCGTCAATCACCAAAATATCCGGATTCAAATGTATTGCTACCGCAAACCCAAGTCTGGCCACCATCCCCGACGAAAACTGCTTGAGAGGTGACTCCATCGACTCCTCCACCCCAGCAAATTCCACAATATCATCATAAATCTCTCTCACTCTCGCTCGCGAAAACCCCAGTATCGAACCATACAAATACACGTTCTCCCGCCCGGTCAAATTGCCATGAAACCCCGTTCCCAATTCCAACAATCCTGCAATACTGCCCTGCGTTTCCACCTCTCCAGAGTTAGGATTAGTAATCTTCATCACCAATTTCAGAATCGTCGACTTTCCCGCCCCGTTAGATACCACAAACCCCAACACCTGTCCTTTTTTAATCTCAAACGACACCCGATCCAGGG
>CAYNFZ010000002.1:0-29332 GCA_964396725.1 uncultured Pseudomonadales bacterium | reverse complement strand
ATCATCTTCATCCATCAAACAAAGAGTCCAGAAAGCCCGCCATTTACAACAGCTCCGCTTCCACCGCTCTCACACCACTTGTAACGCCGAACTCACTTCTCGCCAACTCAAACGCTTCTGTCCCCTCGAAAAACAAGCCCAGGCTCTTCTAGCCCAAGCCACTTCCACCATGAACCTTTCTGCCCGCTCCTACTACAAAGTCATCAAACTCTCCCGTACCATCGCCGATCTTGCCAATTCTTCCATCATCAAAACCATGCACTTGGCCGAAGCCCTTCAATACCGCCCTCAGAATCAAGAATAAATTACCCGCTCATTCTCTCCTCATCTAACTCTCTTCACCAACACCAACTCGCCGTATCGATTCAACACCACATACTCCTCCCCTTCAAACAACTCTACCTTCACACACTGACTTCTCCCATCCGCTACCACAAAATAATCTCCACCTCCACTCAATTCATCCAGTATCGCCACCGACACCATCTCGTCGGTGCCTTGCCAAAACGCCCTACCCAAATTCCACCTCTCCTCTCCGATCTTGTCTCTCACACTTCTTTCTTGACACATCGCATCCGCTCGCACCACCTCCACATTCACATTAGGATTCAATCCCGGTGCCCACCTCGGCTGCGTACTCGCCACATAAACAGGTGCTTCCCCATCCACAATCTCACCAATTTGCCCGTAAAATTCGTACTCACCATCATCGATAGTAGCTCTGTATCCCTTCAAAAACTCACTCGTCACCCGCCACTCAGCCATCACCAGTCCAGCCACCAATATCGCCATCCACCATCGCCACCTCTTCAATCGTTTCCTTCTCCACTGTTTTTCTATCCCCGCCAGCCCCACTCCAACTATTATCACCAACCACGGTAATAACATCATCACAAATCTAGCGCTATACCATCTCAAGCCTAAAAACTCTTGTTGAGTCAACAAAAAAGTCACCAATCCAATCAAAACCACACTTCCTGCTTCCACTTTCTTCACCCACTTCTTATCCACACCCTTCCTTACCATCAGTAAACCCCACCCCACCACCACCAACCAGCTCCAATGGTATTGATTCAAAAACTCTCTCTTTTTCAGCGGAAAATCTGCCCAATTCCAACTTTTTTTTTCTTGTCCCAAACCCTCAAAACCAGCTGCTTGTATCTCCACCTTCGCCCCACTCGTGGCCGCTACCACCGCCTCACTCTTCTTTTCCACGTCTGCTACTCGCCCAAACTTCTGTTTCAACGGCCACACCACTCCCTGCACCGCCGACTCCCAACCCTTCCATACTAGGGGGTAACCCGCCACCACATACATCACGCTCACCAGCACCAACCCACCTCCAACTCGCCTCCACCGCCCCCACCACCTTGATCTTGTCTGCCAACCTAGCCAGACCGCCAAACTCACCCAAACCAACACACTACTAAAAGCTACGATTCCATGAAGATTAAACAGCACTCCTCCAAACCAACCAGTCATCATCAGTACCCACCGCCATTTCTTTGGTTCCTTCAAGCCCACCAACAACCACCACACCACCATCAGTTGCCCCATTATTCCCCACATCATTGCATGCAAATCCCAACTCATCCGCCACAGACCCCACGACACCAAAGCCAGCAACATCGCCACCACCGCCCACTTTTCCTCTATCACCCTCTTTGTCACCATCCTCACCATCACCCCCAACATCACCACTTCTACCACTATCATCCATTTCAGCCCAGCTTCCACCGACACGGCCATCAGTATAGACATCACCACCGGCATGACTAGCACTACACTCCTATCAAACCCCCCCCTTACCTCTCCCGTTCTTACCACCTCCGCACTCTTTTCCAAATAAAAGCCACTATCGGCTCCCACCAAGGGCCTATTCTCTACCCACACCTTCATCACCGCCATCACTCCAAACACCACCACTATACCCAACGCCGCCATCTCCAACCATCTCCATTTCCTCCATCCTACTCTCGGCACCACCTCACCACCCTGCATTTTCACCATCAAACCCGCCACCCCACTCCAACTAATCATTATTACCCACACTGTCGCCTCTCCAATTCTAAGTCCTACCAATTGCTGCATCATATATACCAACCACGGCAGACCCAAAAAGGACCACACTAACCCCCAACCCCACTTCTCCCAACCCGTTACACTTTTCATTCCCTTAGTCCACAGCTGACTCCACCACCAACCTCCCATCATCCACAACCCTACTCCCACCCCGGCTAGCAACAGCTTATCAATCATCTACCACCTCATTTTTCACCAGTACCACACTTATTTTATCTTCATATCCCACCCCCCATTCTCCACTATCGACTAAAACTTTCCCCAATGACCAATCACTCGGTATCAACACCACGTTTCCACCCTTCATTTCCAGCCACTTTTCCCAACCTGGCCGCATCGACTCAATATCCGCAAACACTTCGATCCACGCTCTTCCATCCACCTCGAAGTTGTCCATCCGCCCATCGATAAACACCTTAGCTCGGGGTAATTGCCACATCAAATATCCTCCCCAGGTATAATGATTCACAATTTCCAACTCCCCCCCCATCTTTTTCAAATACTCAACTGCCCCCAATGGAAAACTTCCCTCCCTAGCCAAACATTCGTTCGATCCCGCTGCACACATTCCTCTTTTTACTCCATCCATATTTCCTCCCACCAAAACCGTGAGTATTCCCAACACCAACCACCCTCTCCGCTTTTCCTTCGCTACCCACCTTACTTTATCTAGCATTTCCTCTACTACAACGGGAATCATCGGCAACAATCCCACCAACACCAACAAACTATACCGCACGGAGAGCAACGCCATTCCTAGACTCGCCAATACCAATATTCTCTCTCTCCATTTTTCCTTCACCGCCATCACCACCAATAACACCATCAATACCAGTCCCCAGCGCAACCCAATCGTTTCCCTCGGCAATCGGCTCGACAACAACGGCAACCAGTCTTGGTTGTACAACTTACTAGCTTGACTCGCAGCCAAACTCTGCGCAAACCGCACAATATTCACACCATATGGATTCACCAAACTCACTCCCATCAAAACCACTCCCACCCCCAGCTTTCGCTTCACCTCCCACCACTTCACTCGCTTTTCTTTCCACCAGCACACCATCATCTCCGTCACTATCCACATTCCATACCATCCCCAACCCATCACCACTCCAGCATGCATATTTGCCCACAGCCAAAACGTCGGCAACAGTATCCAATACCCACTTTCCCTCAGCCATGCGTTCCAAGACTTTTCTTTTTTGTTCGATTCTTGATTCCTTACAAACAACCACGATACCACCGTCAGCCCCAGCAAAGTCACCCCGTGATTTCGCAAACCCACAAACTCCATCATTGCCGGTACCATTATCAAAACCAAAAGAGCCACCCACTTATCCCTCACCAACTCTCGTGCAATCAAATACATCACTCCCACCGCCCCAACCACCAACCACTCAAGAAAAGTTGCCACTCCCCACATTCCCCCAAGACTATACATACCCCACAAAATCACATCATAAAACCACGAATGTACCACCCATGAATGGCCCGGCAAACTATACGAAAACACATCAACTCTAGGTATCGCCTTCATCTGCCACACATACTTCCCCGTCATCAAATGCCACCCCAGATCCGCATCCGTCACCGGCACCGTCACCAACCACCAACCTACAATCACCAGCAGTATCCATCCCCACTTTTCCCTCCCACTCAATATCTTTTTCATTCCCATCATTGTACCCCACCACCTTCACTCCAAGAAAAAGGGGAGAAACCAAGTCATAAGCCTGTTGCCAGACTCAGCTGTCTCTCCCCGTTATTTATCATCAAGCTTATTACTGTGCCGAACTATCACCCGTCATACCCGCCAGTAACTGCGGCAGATACCAGACGTCGCGCGCCGACACCACTTCCCCCTCCTCAGCCAGCACGGTTCCATCTTGAAGGTTCAGCGGCCCAACCCACAAGCCCAAACCAAAATCATCAAGAGTTTCCGGGACGATATTCCCAGAGTCTTGCTCGGCCAGGAAAGAGATGAACTCGTCAATCTGGGATAGCTGCTCTTCGTCCAAGCCACCCCCGCTGAACCAGCCTACAGCAGTCTTATCGTTATCTGTCAGGCCATCCCAGTCGGGCGTATCCCAAACCCAACTCTGCTCCCAGTCTCCAGACATAGCATCTTCCACCAGACGCGTATATCCAGGCCCCCAGTTAAAGTAGGGGACACCCAAGCAAATATCAGGAGCTTCGCCACAGGCTCCTTCGAAATCATAGGGGACGGCCCAGACAGCATCACCTTCTTCGGCCCGTTGCCCCGCGACCACCAGGGCTTCAGTGGTATCAATGCCACTAATCACCACATCCGTTCCTTGGTCATAGAAACGCTGGGTCTCCTCAGTTGGATCCAGGGTAAAGCCGGGGATGTTAAACCAGAACCCAATCCAGGTTACTGTGAATTCCAGCTCATCCGGATCCAACCCCCGGTAATTCTCGTAGCAGTAGCGGGCTCCCAGATACGCACTCGAAGCCAATCGCCGGGTCTCGAAGTTAATCAGCGGTCCTAAATAGCCGATCTTCCCAGTTTCAGTGGCCAAGGCCGCAGCACATCCGGCGATCTCTTTGCCCCATTCCATCGCTCCCATCAAGTTACTCAGGTTTTCGGGAGCTTCACCAGTTAGGGCATCATCCCCTGAAATATTCACAAACAGCACTTCAGGATACTTCTCAGCCACCGCCAGCGTGTCTTCTTCAAATTCATCCGAGGTAGTAAAGATCAGTTGCGCTCCTTCCGCAATCATTTCTTCCACCACCTGCTCCAGTGTGGTTTCCGGAGCATCCGCTGGGTTTAGGCTTTCAAAAAAGACCATGCGAGTATCTTCAACCAGTTCTTCCACATACTCACCCGCCACGAAATGCGCCTCACTCCAGCCATGATCATTGCGCGGACCAACCAACACCACCCCAAACACAAACTCATCCGTTTGGGCCATTACCCCCATGGCAGACATAATCACTGCCACCAAAACAACTACAGTCCACCAGTTGCGTTTCATCTCATTCTCCATTTCGTTCATTCAGATACGAAAGAATCTAGAGTTGGAACAAATACTTCTGCCCCAACTCTCTCGGATTTACATTTCCGACCAGGCCTCCAAAAAGGCCAGCAATACTTTTGCCGAGTTATCCGAGGCCAGTTGGAAAAAGGTGCCGATCTCATTCTCCCCCTCACCTCCACCTGCCAGGTCACTTAGTGACCTGACTGCCAGGTATGGAATCCCATGAGAAGCCGCCACTTGGGCAATCGCGGCCGTTTCCATCTCCAGCACATTGGCCCCAAAAGTGTTAAAGGTAAATTCCCGGAACTCGGCATTATCTACGAACGCCTGGCCGGAAACCCCGTTACCACCCACCACCAGGACCGGATCGACACTCAAGCACACCCCATCTGCCGTGCATTGATCCAAATCCACATCCAACGAAGAGGCTACCTCGTACATCTCTTCGTCCACCGGGAACCAGAACTGCTCTTGGTAAGTGTTGGGGGCCTCAGCTTCCAGATCAATCACGCTCACCGAGCTGGGGAACATCATCCCGTAGTTTGGAAATTCCGGAGTCCACCACACGGGAGGCATAAATTCTCCCTCAATCTCCCGAGCAAAGTACGCTTCCAAATACTGGCCATACTGAACCGGAATCACCACATCCCCGATATTCAGCTCCGGATTCACCCCTCCGGCGATGCCAGAAAACAGAATCCGATCCACGTTGAAATTATTCAGCGCCCGCTCGGTTGTCATCGCTGCGTTGACCATGCTCACGCCCGACAAAAACATCACCACATCATTCCCTCGAAGGCGCCCTACGTGGTACGACACTCCATAGAGGGTATGAACTTCATCAATCTCAGCTTCAGCTAGCAGTAACTGCAATTCAGAATCGAAAGCGCTTATCACTGCCAACCGCGGCGTGTCGTCCAGCAGCCGACTTTCCTGACTCAACACTACGCCTCCCACCGATGCTAATGTCAGCATCGCCACTACAACCAAAATCCACACACCGTAAGCAAAGCGTTTCATGGTTAACCTCCCATGAACTAAGCCCCAACCATTCTTGCTTCGGGGCAAAAAGACCACGATCATATCCTGGTCTCATCGCCCCCAAGCAAGCCAGTACCCATCCTTAGCTTGACTTGTTAAAGTACTCCTCTTCCCATCAAAAAACCCGCCTCTAGCGGGTCACAAATACAACACAAACCAAAATATTTTTCCTGTTATTCATTTATTTTCCTCTCCAGGAAAGAGGTATTTACCTGTTACCCATTCACTTTGACGCTTATATCCCCGAAAGTCAAGCCACACTCACACATCTTTAAAAATCGGTAACTCTCCCAGATTTATCATTTCTGCCAAATCATCAAACTGCTTTCCTTGCTTAATCACCCCCACCAACTTCACCACTTTCGCCCCTACTTTCTCCATCAATTTTGTCATCATCCTCATCGTTACCCCCGTTGATACCACATCATCAATCACCACCACCCGCCTCCCCTCTACCAACTTAACATCTCTACCATCAATCACCATTTGCGCCACATGTTTGGGAAAGTGGGGCAGTGGTTTAAGTATTACCGGATCAACCATATAGGGTTTAACCGATCTTCGACAAACTACAAATGTTTTTTGACCCAACCTTAAAGCTATTCCATGCACCAAGGGCAACACCCTGACTTCAGGAGCTACCAAATACTCAAACTTAAATTGTTTCAAAATCTTTTCCAACTCATCAGCCAATTTATCCACCAGCTCTACATCTCCCAGCATCGACCACTGTGCCAGTCGAGTTTTCTTCGCCACATACACCAGTGGCAACTCCCGCCTTAATCCGCACAACTCCAGTGTATGGTACTCCATTAACCTTTTAGTATACCAACTGCTAGTAACTTCGGCCGCTTTATCTTGTTTCTCTTGCTAAAATAAACCCGCTCCTTCCTGCACCTCATTAACAGCTACATATAGCTAGAGTGCTCAAACAACTTTTTCTTTTGTTCGCTTTCTTCAGCCTCCTTGGTATAGTTGGTATTTCTATCTGGTACTTTCGATCCTCCCCTCGACCTTCCATCACTTCTCCCCTTACCGATCAAAAAGCCAAACCTACCCCCCTAGACGAATACACTTTCGACAACCTCGCCACCCACACCATCTCCCCCAGTCCTATCGAAATCATCGGTATCATCGACAAACAACCCCAATTCACCGCCTACCAATTTACTTTCATCTCCGAAGGTAAACACATCACTGGCCAAATCAATCTTCCCCAAGATTACGCCGATACCATCACCCCGGTAGTCATCATGCTTCGCGGTTTCATCGATCCTGAAATCTACCAGACCGGAGTTGGTACCCAAAACGCCGCCGCCGTTTTTGCTCGTAATGGTTTCATCACCCTTGCTCCCGATTTCGCCGGTTACGGTGATTCAGATCCAGCCGACATCAACACTTATGCCGCTCGTCTTCAAAAACCAGTCACCGTCATCACTCTTATTGAATCCGTCAAAACTCTAGATTACATCGATCCTCACAATATCTTCCTCTGGGGTCACAGCAACGGCGGCCAAATTGCCCTCTCAGTTCTCGAAATCACCGGTCAGCCCTACCCCACTACTCTCTGGGCACCAGTTAGCAAACCTTTCCCCTACAACATCCTCTACTACACCGACGAATTCGATGACCACGGCAAAGCGCTCAGAAAATCCCTCGCCGAATTCGAACAAGACTACGACACTGATCTCTTCTCTATACACAGTTACTTCGACCAAATCACCGCTCCCATCCAAATTCACCAAGGCGGCCAAGACGACGCCGTTCCCCTCCAGTGGTCCGACGAATTAGCCCAGACATTAACCGATCTCACCGACGATCAGGATCAACCGTTACTAGACGTCACCTACTACACCTACCCCAACGCCGACCACAATCTCCAGCCCAACTGGAACACCGTCGTCTCCCGCGACCTTTCCTTCTTCCGCCTCCACCTTACTTCTCCGACTCCTTAATCAGCCGGTTTATCTTCCGTGGGTGGTTCTGGCTCTGTTTCCACTGCTACCTTGCGTGCTACATTCAACTCTTCCATATCTTTATATTCCACCCCATATACCTCTCCCACCTCATCCACATCATCATCGCTCTCCAGCGCCGCCATCTCTCCCGAAAAAGCCTCCTCATCCTGTTTCTCTGGGGGCTCTTTCTTCGCTTCATCCACATCATCACCAAATGTCTTGTCTCCATCATCTGTCATAACCCTCCTTTTCTTGAAGTCGTTTTAAATTACTATTATCATAGACATCTATGAAACTTCTTGGATCCATAGTTGTCAACGCAGCCTCGCTGCTCATTACAGCTTATCTCATCCCCGGCTTTATCATTCAAGACTTAAAAACCGCTCTTATAGCCGCTGTTGTTATCGGCATCATCAACACTTTTATCAAGCCTGTCCTCAAAATCATCACCCTCCCCATCACCTTCATCACCCTGGGCCTATTCGCTCTCGTCTTAAATGTATTTCTCCTTTGGGGAGCTGCCTATATTACTCCAGGTTTTACACTCGAAGGCCTCCTTCCCGCCATCTTAGGATCCATCGTCCTATCTCTCGTTTCCTCCTTTCTCGGCCTCCTCACTCACTGATTGTGTATAATTTCACCGCTTCTAATACAATTCCACCATTCAAGTTCATCTAATTGCATTCGAATCATCGGATTAAATATGAAAATCCTCGCCGCCACCACCAATCCTGGCAAACTTCGTGAAATCAAGAAAAGCTTCTCTTCTCTTGATTACCAGATTGTCTCTCTTTCCCAATCACCTATTGATTCCTCCTTCGAAGCCGAAGAAGTCGGCAAAACCTTTCGTGATAACGCCATCATCAAAGCCAAAACCTACGGTGACAAATCCGGCCTGCTCACCATCGCCGACGATTCCGGCCTCGAAGTCGATGCTCTAGGAGGCAAACCTGGAGTCGAATCCAAGCGTTTCGGCCAAGACGACCAAGATCGTATCGACAAACTCCTCAAACTTCTCGAAAAAATTCCCCACTCCCACAGAACCGCTCGTTTCACTTGTGTTGCTGCTATCTACGATCCCAAATCCGGTCAAGTCCAAACCACCCAAGGCATTGTCAAAGGCCACATCTCCACCAAACCACTGGGCACCACCGGCTTCGGCTACGATCCGGTCTTCATCCCCGCACAAGGAAACGGCAAAACCTTCGCCCAACTCGGTCTCAAATTCAAAAACCAAATCTCCCACCGCGCCCAAGCTTTCCACCAAGCCAAAGCCCTTCTCAAATAATCTTCAACTCTTCTTCAATCCGCTTCATTGATTCCTCTACCCGATCTGTTCCAAACTCCACCCCTCTCCATCCCATCTTTCTCGCCCCTGCTACATTTTCATCCACATCATCTACAAGCAAAATTTTCTCCCCTTCACAATTCACTCTTTCCGCAGCTATTCTATAAATTCCTTCGTTAGGTTTAGTCTCCTTTACCAGATTCGACAACACCACACACTCATAATCAACATCAGGAATTAAATCTCGATCCTGTAACATCTGGAATAAATTTCCCCAAATATTTGACAATAACCCCACACGATACTTGGAAGCCACTTTTTTCACCAACTTATCCATCTTCTCACGTTTTATAAACCTCTCCACAAAATAATTCTCCACATCTTCAATCTCAATATCCAACTTAATTCGATACATTTCTCTTATCTCATCTACAGTCAGCTCTCCCCTACAGGCCAATAAATCATACTTTGCAAACTCTTCCCTAGCTTTACTTAACTCCAGTGAGCTTAGATTAAAAAAATCTCTCCACAAACCATTCAGATCCACCAACACCCCACCAATATCAAAATACACAAACTCAATTGGTTGTTTCATCGCTACACCACAAACTGACCTTTTTTATAAATCACTGTTTTTCTCTCATCCACTAACTCTGCCGTCACCACCCGATCTTCAGTACTAATAATATCCGTATGTTCCGCCGACCAATTAAACCCCAACTGCTTCCATTCAAACTTACCTACCTTTCTCGGATCACCAGCGTATGCATCCTTATAACTCATCCCCACCGCAATATGCGTATTTCCATATTTCCCGCCCATATTTTCGTCATACAAAGTATTGGCCATAAACTTCGTGATTCTCGACATCCGCGCATCAGTCAGCGAAAACTCTCCCACTCGATCCGCTTCCGGCCTCTCCACAATCTGTTTTAGTAACTTCCCTCCAGTCTCAGCACTCGCCTTCACCACTTTCCCCTTCACAAACTCTAGTCTTGCTCCCCGAACAATATTCCCATATCGATACAATGGTTGATTAAAATATATTATTCCCTCAGTCCCTCGCCAATCCGGACTGGTGAAAATCTCAAACGATGGGATATTTCTCCCACTTCCCCCCACCCATTGCCGCTTTTCTCCCAAAGTCAGCCACAGATCTACATTCTTCCCTGTTACATGCAGTCGCCTTACAGGAAGTTTGTTCAACTTGCGCTTTATCTTCTCCTGCATTGCCATAATTTTTTTCCACTCACCAATCGGATTTTCCTTGTCCAAAAAACACGCCCGAATGATTTGATCCCAATACCCCCTCAAACTCATTCCCGCTTCCTGGGCCATTGCCCCTGTTCCATACATAGCCAGTGTCCAAGTAAACTTTCCCGCATACTCCTTCTCATCTCGCCACTCTTTGTATTTCCTTTTCGCCTCTGCCGCCTTCATTATCTTTCCCGGATCGGTCTCTGCCAACTCATATAAGTCATGCTCTGCCAAGATTCCCACCGAATGATCCACCAACGCCACTCGTTCTTTCAAATATTTCTTCGGGAAAAAAGTTAACTGTTCATCATTAGCCAACTCATAAAATGATTTCTCCAATCCCGTTGGCAACATCCGCATCATCGGCTGGCCTCCAGCCTTTAAAATTGCTTCCTGAAGATAAACCATCAGCGGCTTGGCCACATCCGGCACCAAACACTGCACCACTTCTCCTTTCTTCACCCCACATCCTGAATTCAGCGCAAAATCCACCAAAACTTGGGCATACTTTTTCAGAATCTCTTTATTCGGCCGATAATCTTTCATCAGTTCCTTATTATTCCCCTCTCCTCATATTTATCAAAAATTTCAAAATATCAAACATTCTCGCCTCAATCATCATATATTCTCATTTCTCACTTCATTTTACTGGAGATACCACCACAACCCAATCTGCATTCCAAACACCACCATCGACAAAATCACCGTTTTTCGAATATCCGCCATTAATAATCCTGGATCATAATCGAATAAATTTTCTTCCTCTTTCTTCTTTTCCAGTCGTGCTTTCCTACTTCTCGTCTCCAACTCAATTCCCTCCAAATTATACGTTAGTTTCCCAGCATCAGCCTTGACATTAGCAGTCATATCAAGCTTTTTATGCATTCGTCGTACAGCTACAGCTTTCTTTTGTTTTCTCGTTTTTTTTCTTGCCATTTTTGCTACCTCCAAACAATGCCCGCAGTCTATCCTATCTTGCTTCCATGATCAACAGCGGCTAGAATCATAAAATATGTCTATTCCACCTCAAGTCGTGATCATTTCCCTTTCCCTTCTTGCTATTTGGCTAACAATTATCACTTGTCTTCTCATCCGTGCCTACCAAACCTACAAACGACTCACCTCCGGTATCGACAAAAAGGATTTTGCCCAAGTCCTAATTAGTCTCAAAAAAGATATCCAGTCTATCGAAGGCGATCTCGACGATTTCCGTGATACTCTGCGCGACACCAATAAAGCTCTCAAAACCTACATCCAAAAAATTGGTTTCATTCGCTACAACCCTTTTGGTAACACTGGTGGCGACCAAAGTTTCTGTCTCTGTTTACTTGACCAACAAGACAATGGTATTCTTTTAACCTCGCTTCACGCCCGAGACCAAACTCGTATCTACACCAAAGAAATAAAAAACGGCCACCCCAAAGACAAAAACCCATTATCCAAAGAAGAATCTGAATGTATCAAACAAGCAAAAAAATGGAGTTCTAAAAAATGAAACAAATAAAAACTGTTCTTCCCTCCATCTTTCTATATTTCCTTTCCACTGGAGTTTCCTTTGCTACCTTTAGCTACCTCCAACCCTCCACCGTTCCCACCGATACCTCAACCCAAAATTCTGGGGATGGTCTCAATATCGACCCCGAAGCTCCTCGCACCGAAGTTTGCCCTCTCAATGGGGAACTTTTCACCGTTACCGAACGTGAAGCCTGGGAACCGCGCCGACCTTTGGCCGTCATGATTAACAACCATGTCGAAGCCAGGCCTCAATCAGGGATTACCACCGCCGACATCGTTTACGAAGCTATCGCCGAAGGGGGAGTCACCCGATTTATGGGACTTTTTTACTGTGACGCCATTGATCAAGACTACAATATTGCCCCTGTCCGCAGCGCCCGTACCTACTTTGTCGACTGGGCCTCAGAATACAACTACCCCATCTACGTCCACGCCGGTGGCGCCAACTGTAGCGCCGAAAAATACGAAAACGGTTCCTTTGGTCCCTGTAAAACCGACAAACGCGCCCAAGCCATCGAACAAATCGCCAGTTACGGTTGGCGCCTCGAAAACGACATTGACCACATGAGCATCGGCAAACCCGTTTTTTGGCGGGACACTGGTCGGCTTGGTCCCAACGTCTCCCTCGCCACCGAACACACCCTCACCACCAGTACCCAACAGCTCTGGAAACTCGCAGCTCAACGCCACTGGACCAACACCGACCCTGACGGCGAAGACTGGATCGACGGTTTCACTCCGTGGGAATTTAAATCCGCAAACGAACCCACCTCAGGCAATTCCGCCACCACCATCGAATACCAATTCTGGGAGGGTTACAACCAATTCGCCGCTAAATGGCAATATCAAGCCGATTCAATGAATTACTCTCGCTTCACTGCAGGTGCTCCCCACACTGACTTAAACACCGACCAACAAATTGCCGTTAAAAACCTCGTCATCCTCTTCACCAAAGAAACCAGCGGCATCGATGACCTCAAACATCTCCTCTACGACACCATCAGCCAAGGAGACGCTCTTGTATTCCAACAAGGCAAAGTTATTGAAGCCAATTGGAATAAAAAAAGTCGTACCGCCAGAACCATCTTCACCGACACCGAAGGTAACCATATCACTTTTGTTCCCGGAAAAATCTGGATCTCCATCGTCGACACCTCCACCGACATCAACTACTAGCCCCATATTATAGTCCCCTTCACTTGAGCTTCTTATTTTCTCCCTTTGCCGCCTCTACTCGTACTACCTTTCCTGCTTTTTCTACTTCCTACACTCCCTCCCCTCATCAACATTTTCACCCAAATTGAGTACAAAATATTGATTTTATGGTATATTTCGGGTATAGAGTCATAAAGATATTTACCAGTTCCCTGCCGGAAAGGAATACTAACCATGGCTGGCCTTCAAGATTTCATGGTTTCCAGAGTCCGCGTCAAACTTCTCAAAACTTTCCTCTCAGACCCCACCGAGATGTACTACGTTCGTCAACTCACTCGCATCACTGGTGAGGAGATCAATGCTGTTCGCCGTGAGCTCAAGCGTCTCGAAAGTATTAGCTTCATCAAAAGCGAATCTCGCGGCAACCGTCTCTACTACTACCCTAACAAAAGTTACGATTTCTATCTCGAACTTCTTTCTCTTGTCGCCAAAACCACTGGTCTTGGTGCCGCTATTAGGAAAAATAAAAACAAAATCGGCAAAATCAAATACATCATGTTTTCCGGTAAATTCGTTCACCACCTCGATCGCGACCCCAACGAAGTCGATCTCCTGGTCGTTGGCACCGTAGTCATCCCTGAACTATCTGGTTTAATCAGAAAAGAAGAAACCACTCGTAAAACCGAAATCAACTATACTGTTATGACTCAAGAAGAATTTCAATTTCGCAAAGATCGCCGCGACCCTTTTCTCCTCAACATTCTCGCCAGTTCTCGCATTATGATCGTCGGCAACGAAGAAGATATGGTTAGCCAAAAACCCAGAGACACCAACCCTCAACTTCCACCACAATAGAACATTAATCATTTATGTCCAAAATCGTTCAAACCGGCAATTCTCTGGCCATTACCATTCCGGCCAAATTTGCCCGTAAAATCGGCATCAAGCTCGGCGATGAAGTTGTAGTCAAGACCGATCCCCAAAAAGGTCGTCTCACTGCCAACTTCAAATCCATGCGCCAACTTCCCCTGATACAATAACTTCATCGATCTACACCTCATCCACTTATTTTTGAGTCTCTATGCTTACTCCCCAAAAACTGTTCATCTTTATTCTCATCACTACCCTCATCTCTCTATACATCGCCCTGCCATCGTCCCTCCACATAAACCTTCATCAAGGTCCGCTTCAAATCAATCAAACCGTCACCAAACTTACCCCAGACTTCCATCTATTCGGCCGTCACCTCACTTTTGACCCGCAAATCAAACTCGGACTCGATCTACAAGGCGGTACTCACCTAGTACTTGATGCCAATATGTCCGATATCCCCAATCAAGACAGAACCGATGCTCTCGAAAGTTCCCGCGAAATCATTTCTCGCCGTATTGACCTTTTTGGCGTCTCCGAACCCATTATCCAAACCAGCGTCGATCCTTCTGCTGACACTTATCGCATCATCGTCGAGCTTCCCGGCATTCAAGATGTTACCCAAGCCATTGATCTTATAGGCCAAACCGCCCAACTAGATTTCCGTGAGCCCGATCCTAATCTTCTTCCCCTTACCGCCACCCCTTCAGCCGCTCAACTCATTAATTCTTTTATTCCCACCGATCTCACCGGCCAACACCTCAAAAAAGCCTCGGTCCAGTTCGATCCCCAAACTGGTTCACCCGTGGTGGGCTTAATCTTTAGCCCCGAAGGCTCCAAACTCTTCGCCGACATCACCAAAAGAAACCTCGGTCAACCAGTGGCTATTTTCCTCGATGGCGCTCCTATCACCATTCCCACCGTTCAAGCCGAAATCACCTCTGGTGAAGCCGTGATTTCCGGTCAATTTACCACCGAGGACGCCAAAAATCTAAGCATTCAATTAAACGCCGGTGCCCTTCCTGTTCCCATCCAAGTCATTGGTCAAAACAACGTCGGTGCTACCCTAGGTCAAGAATCCGTCACCAAAAGCCTCCAAGCTGGCTTTCTCGGATTAGTCATCGTCATGTGCTTTATGATTCTCTACTACAGCCGCCTCGGTTTCCTCGCCGATCTGGCCCTCATCGTTTACGGTATCATCACTTTAGCCTTATACAAGCTCCTTGGCGTCACCCTCACCCTTCCAGGATTAGCGGGCTTTATTCTCTCAGTTGGCATGGCCGTTGACTCCAACATTCTCATCTTCGAACGCACCAAAGAAGAACAACGAAGCGGTAAACCTTGGTCCACCGCCATCGAACTCGGATTCGGTAGAGCTTGGGATTCCATCAAAGATGCTAACATCGCCACCCTCACTATCTGCTTTATTCTTTTCAATCCCTTCAACTGGACATTCTTGAACACCTCAGGTTTAGTCCGCGGTTTTGCTCTCACTTTGGCTCTGGGTATCGCCATCAGCCTCTTCACCGGCATCATCGTTACTCGTACCCTCATCCGCCTCTTTTATCAACCACACCAATAATTCATTATTTCTTATTTCTTCCTCATTCCTCATTAATACCATGTCCCCAAACTTCATCAAATACTCCCCAGTCTACTTTACCCTCTCCGCTCTGGTCATCATTCCCAGCATCTACTCTCTCCTCCGCTATGGTCTCCAGCCTGCCATCGACTTTACCGGTGGTTCCCTCCTTGAACTCAACATCACTCCCCATCAAGGGACTAATCTCTCTGACCAACTCATCACCGACACCATCTCTCCCATCACCGACATCTCCTCCGTTCAATTCACCGGCGATACTTACTTAATCCGCACCGCCCCCCTCGACCCCGCTACCAATCAAACCATCCAAGCATCCATCGGCCAAGAGCTTGGTTCAGTCGAAGAAATTCGCTTCGAAACCGTCGGCCCTACGCTCGGAGCCGAACTCGTCAAAAAAACCACCATTGCCATCCTTCTCGCCGCTATTGCTATCTTGATCTACGTCGCCTACCAATTCAAAGAATTAAAATACGGAGTCTGCGCCGTAGCCGCCATGTTCCACGATACCCTTATCGTCGTCGGCAGTTTTTCCATCTTGGGTCATCTTTACCACATTCAAGTCGACACCCTCTTCGTCACCGCGGTTCTCACCATTCTCTCCTTCTCTGTTCACGACACCATCGTTGTCTATGATCGCATCCGCGAAACCCTCCACCGCCATTCCAAAGCTGATTTTGCCTCCATCGTCAACAAAGCCATTGCCGAAACTTTAGCTCGCTCAGTCAACAACTCCATGACCATCATCTTCATGCTTACCTCGCTTTTCCTCCTGGGTGGTGACTCCATCAGATTCTTCATTCTCGCCCTCCTCATCGGCACCATCACCGGCACCTACAGCTCAACTTTTACTGCCGCACCCCTCTTGGTAGTTTGGGAGACTTACATCAACAAAAAAAGTCAACACTAACCTATTTGCTCTGAGCCAGTCACACGATCAAAAGACCAATCCGCTTCTTATTCTCTAAAAAATATCAACTCTTCTCACAACCGGCAACTTCAGCTTCTTTTCGCTCGATTCGTTTCCTTGCTATACTATTCACATGCCCAACTACCTGTCCCTCAAACACGGCCAGTACCACCGGTACCATTTCGACAGATGTCTCACCGACAAAGACGTTCAATTTCTCTCTCAAAAATTTAACTTCAGCCACGAAACCCTATCCAGTTGTAAACTCCAAAAAACTCCCCGCCCCAAAATCAATATCACTTCCAGTTACACCAGCTTCATCTTTCATATCCCCTTTTTGCCTAAAAATTCTGCTAACTTTTCCGTGTCCGAACTCAATGTCTTTATTACCAAAACCGTCCTAGTTACCGTCGAAAGCCGTGGCAACATCTACGCTCTCAATCAATTCTTCGAATCCACCAAAGATTCCAGTTCCAATGCCGAGTCCCGTTTCAAAACCGGCCCAGCCGGTCTCTTCACCCGTTTGATGCTAGAAATCTTCGGCGAACTTGAAAAACACATTGACGAACAAGGCATTATCATCGATCGTCTCCATAAAGAAGTCTTCGAAAAACGCCTCGCTAAAAAATTTGTCGAAACTATCTCTGTCACTCGCTACAATCAAATCATCGCTCACAATGCTCTCGAACGTCAATCTCGCATCTTCGATTCCTATCGCGGCAAAGAAAGTCCTCTCGTCAATCTCGACAAAACCTACGCCTCCGACTGGAATAAAATCCTCGAAGCCATCAACTCCTTTACCTTTGAACTCGAATCAGACATGGATCACCTCGAAGGCCTCGTCAAAACTTTCGAGTCTCTGGTCACTTTTCGCACCAACGAAGTCATCAAAATCCTCACCATCTTTTCCGTCATCCTCTTACCGCTGACCCTAATTAGTGGTATCTTTGGCATGAACTTCAAATACATCCCCATCAGTTTCCATCCTCTTGGATTTTTCATTACCGTCATGTGGATGTGTATCATCGCCCTAGTCATGGCCATTGTCTTCAAACTCAAGCGCTGGTTGTAATCAATCCATCAGTCAAAGCAGTAACGCTTGTGCAATTGAAAAATAAATCACCACACTTATCAGATCTTGAATGATAGTAGCAATTGGCCCGCTAGCATTAGCCGGGTCTAGCTTCAGCTTTCCAAAAATATAAGGCACAACCATCCCCGTTATCACCGACGACAATATCGCACCACCAAGAGCCAAAGCTAACACTATTGCAATCCTCAACTCTCTATATAGCCCCACAGAAAGTAAAAACAACAAGCCAGCAAAGGCTACTCCCATTATCAACACTACCCTGAATTGTTTTACAAAATACTTCATAAAATTCAATTTTGGATCGATCGCTAGGTCTCGGATCACAAATGCTTCCATTTGGGTCCCCACCGCATCGGACATATACACAATCAGTGGAATAAAAGATGCCAGTATTAAGTTTTTTTCTAAAGTACTTTCAAAGAATCCAATAACCCTCGCTGTAAACAACCCTCCCACAAGTCCAATCAACAACCACGGACTTCTATGAAGTAACGACCGGCAAATAGATATATCCAGCACATTATCAATGTTTCGTCTCTGATGGCGTACCCCCGCCAACTGGAGCATGTCATGCCGTAATTCGTGATACAAGATTGAATGAATCACTTCTGCACTTATTACACCCAAAAACTTATTCTCTTTGTCCACTATCGGAACTGCTTCAACATCATTCTTAATTGCCAGATACGCCACAGTCTCAGGATGGTTGTGCAAGTGCGCCCAAACTTGATTACGTTTTCTAATTAGCCCCTGTATTTCTGTTGCTTTCTTTGCGCTCATTACTTGCTTAATATCCACCATCCCTACAAACCTGTCCTGCTTATCAACCACTACTACATACTCAACTTCATCAAATTGATTTGCATTTTCAGTTAGTATCTCCAGTACCCGACCAACTTGCGCCTCCGGTTGAAACTTAGGAATCTTACCAGTAATTAATTCAGCCACAGTCTTCTTATCCAAGTCATGTTGCATCACGTCTCTTCTACAAAAATTTCTTTCGCTCTTGTAAGCAGTACCGTTTTCTCGTTTTCAAGATTACCTTCCATCACCTCCGTAAACATTTTCTCCAAAATCATTCCCACCATAGGACCTGGTTTTATCTTCAACATCTCCATCACCTCATTCCCTCCAATCACCAAATCCCTCACACTCATCGGCGTGTACAAATTCTCCCCAATCCGTTTCTGTAACTCTCGTAACCTCCAACTCGTCGCTCTCGACCCACCACCTTTTCTATCCCCAATTCGTAGCATCATCATGTCATTGATATTTTCTCTACCCACTCTCCGAATAAATCGCCGAATAGCCGCATCCGTCATCTCCGGTGCATACACAAACATATGCCATCGTACCAGAGTAAACAACTTTTCTTTCTCTTTTTTCGACAACCGTAGTCTATCCGCAATCACCTTTACCATCCGCGCCCCCACTACCTCGTGTCCATAAAAAGTTACTCCCCTCGGACCCTGCTTCCTCATCGTTCGCGGTTTCCCCACATCGTGAAGTAGTGTTGCCAATCTCACTATCGGGTCCCGGCTGGGACATTCTCGTAAACTTTCGATACTATGTTTCCACACATCATAAATGTGATGCCCGCCTTGTTCTACCTTCTCCGTTTCTAGCACTTCCGGCAGTATAAATTCCAACAATCCAGCCGCGTGCATCAGCATGATTCCATCAGCCGGATAATCACTTGCCAAGATCTTCATCAACTCATCCCGAATCCGTTCCCAACTAATCTCCTGTATTAAAGGTGCTTTTTCGCGAATTGCTTCCAAGGTTTTCTTTTCAATTATAAATCCCATCCGCGCCCCAATCCTTATCGCCCTCATCATCCGCAAAGCATCTTCTTCAAATCGTTCTCCAGCATCTCCCACAGCCCTTATCACCTTATCACCCAAATCTTTCAACCCCTCATACAGATCAATTATTTCCGCTTCAACATGAACATTTTTGATTTTTTCAATATCATTTTGCTCTTTGAGATTTGCATTTTGAATTTTTAACGCCATTGCATTAACCGTGAAATCTCGCCGCTGCAGATCTTCTTCCAAACTCTCACCCCACTCCACCTTATCTGGCCGTCTCCTATCACCATAACCCGACTCTGTTCGAAATGTAGTAATATCCAACACTTCCAAATCCTCCCACACATTCTCCACCTCCATTTGTTCGGCCACATGTTTTACCGCCACCATCACCGTCCCAAACGCATTATCATAAAAACTCTCACCAAAAAGCGGCATTACTTCTTCAGGAGTCGCATTCGTTGTTACATCCCAATCCAACACATTCTCGTTTCCCAGCAGCACATCCCGCACTGCACCCCCAACCACATAAACCTCAAATCCATTGGATTCCAGCTGATCTAACACAAATTTAACCGGTTTCGGGATCGCGACCTGTGGCATGATAGTATGCTTATGATACCACCATCACCAACTTATTCTTTTCCACCTGGACTTCCATGAACTGGCATTTCAAATCATCCCTCAAACCCAAAGCTTCCTCCACTGACATCATCAAAGCCCTACTCAAAGCTCGCGGCCAAACCACCAAAGACCAAGTTGCTTCATTTCTTCACTCTACTCCTCCCGCGGAACTTACACCTTGCCAAGTGGGCATCACCGCCAAGTCACTCAACCTTGCCACCAAAAGACTCCAACAAGCCCACGTCAACCAAGAAACCATCGTCATCTTTGGAGATTACGACGCCGACGGTATCTGCGCCACCGCGATTCTTTGGGAAACTCTTCATCACGCTGGATTTTCCGCACATCCCTTTATTCCCCATCGAGAAAAACACGGCTACGGTTTATCCATCAAGGGTCTCCAGCAAGTCATCGCCACCTATCAGCCAAGTCTAGTCATCACCGTTGATAACGGTATCGTTGCCAACCAAGCCGCCGAATTTCTCGCAAACCAAAAAGTCGATCTCATCATCACTGACCATCACCAACCCTCTTCCACAAAACCCAAAGCCATCTCTATTATTCACAGTTTGGATATTTGCGGTGCCGCCGTTGCTTGGATATTTTCCAAACACCTGAGCACCCAATTCCCCGCATCCTCACTTCCCGAATCAATCGATCTCGTTGGAATTGCCACCATCGCCGACCTCATGCCCATGACCGGTGTCAATCGTTCTTTCGCAAAATACGGACTCCAAGCCCTCGCTACTACTAAACGTCCTGGACTCGTAGCTCTAAAAGAATCTGCCGAAATTTCCGAACTTACCACACTCTCCACATACCACATCGGCTTCGTCATTGGCCCCCGCATCAACGCCATGGGACGCCTTAAGCACGGTCTCGATGCTCTTCGCCTGCTCTGCACCACCGACCCATCCCGAGCCCTCCAGCTTGCCCAAACTCTCACCAACACCAACCACACCCGCCAGGATCTCACCGCCCAATTTATCATCCAAGCCGACACCATCTACCAGTCTTCTCCCGTTCTTCAACAAAGCCACATCATCATCATTGACCATCCAGATTTCCATGAAGGCATCATCGGTCTCATTGCCGGCAAGCTCACCGAGAAATACCACAAACCTTCCATTGTCATCAGTCGCGGTACCAAAATCTCCAAGGCCTCAGCCCGTTCTATTTCCGGCGTCAACATCATCGATTTCATCCGTACCCACCAACACTTCCTCATCAACGCTGGTGGCCATCCAGGAGCCGCAGGCTTCTCTCTCGAAACCACCAATATCTCTCCCTTCACTGACTCTCTCATCCAAGCCTCTCTTTCCCACATCGATAAATCCCTTCTTCTCCCCACCCTATCCATCGATCTTAGTCTCGATCTAAACCAACTCAGTTTCAAACTCTACCACCAAATCGATCAATTCCAACCTTTTGGCATTGGCAATCCTCGTCCCGTTTTTGCCACTACTGCCCAACTCGTCCATTCTCGTGTTATCGGCAAATCATCCGACCACCTCAAACTTCAACTCACCTCATCCGCTCACCCAGAGCCCTTCGACGCCATTGGCTTCAACCTCGCCCATTTCTATAACCAAATCCAGATAGGCCAAGATCTCCAATTTGCCTTCACTCTCGATCAAAACACCTGGAACGACAACACCAGCCTCCAACTTCACCTCAAAGACATCAAACCTTCCTCATAGACTACTTTTCTACCTAAAATCATCCCACTCACCATCCAATTCTAAACCTCTAGATCTCAACCATTCTCTAGCTCGTCGCACCATCGCGTCCAGATCATCCTCGAATCTACCATTACCATTAACTTGTTCTCGCCATATTTCCATTTCATTCACCTTATTTCTCGTATACTCACTCAATTCCCCTCCAGCTCGAAGCAAGCACGCATCATCAAGCAAAAACCTTAGTTCATTTTTCAATATCAAGCAAGCATAACTTCCTATCAACAATCCCACTTCAACCAACCGCCTCTGTTTTTCCTTATTATCCCTCAACTTCACCCACTCCATAACCTCAATCCCTTTACCAAACAATGTCATCTGCATCCCCATAAAATTCTGTTCCTCCAATCGATCCACCGTTTCCATTCCCATACACCTTATCGCCTCCTTATTATTATCAAGACAATCCAATACATGTTGTTTCTGATCAATCATTGTCACCAACGCCGGTTCCACCTCACGTACCACCTCCGGCACTTTCCGCCGCTCCACTTTTCTATTTTCACTCTCACATGTGTTCATACTTCCTCACAAAAAAACCTCCGCTTGCTTAGGAGGTTGGCTTCTTGCTTTCTGGGGCGCTTTTACACCACCAACCTCCTCAAGTCATTTCCGACTTGAAGCGAAAGGTTAATCATGGTGTAGTGCCAATTATTCATAGCTTCCTCAATTTCCGCCCCTCATTGTAACCAGCTAACATGGATCTGTCAAATCCACATTTATCTCACCTTGACCACAAAGCCTAGTCTGGATAAAATCATTTCAATTACAAAAGCGTCATCAGTCCATTGACACTGGACGACCTTAATCTAGGTACGCTGCTTGGGAGAAGTCATCGCACCAAACCAGGCCGGGTAAGCCCGTCACAGCAGGAACAAGTATTACAAGGTGGCACCGTCTCTTATTATCAAGAGACCCTTCAATCAGGTGGCACCTTTTTGTTTATCAACCAATTATTAAGGGCTCATCATGAATCGCACACTCATCACCGACACGCCAGCCAAAGTAGGCGAGTCAGTTACTATCAAAGGTTGGGTCAACACCAGACGCGATCACGGTAAAATCGTTTTTCTCGACATCAGAGATCGCTCTGGCATCCTCCAAGTTGTCACCACCAAAGACACCAAAGCCTCCCAAGAAGACGTCGTCGAAGTTATCGGAAAAATCAACCTGCGCCCCAAGTCCATGACCAACCCTGACATGGCTACCGGTACAGTTGAGTTAGTCGCCACCCACCTTTCTATCCTTAACCCCTCAGCCCCCCTCCCCATCCCCAAAGATACCGACGGACTCGATATTAACGAAGAAATCAGACTTAAACACCGTTACCTCGATCTACGTCGACCACGCCTCCAAAAAAACATCAAACTTCGCTCCGCTTACATCAAAGCCGCTCGTGAATATCTCTTCTCCCAAAATTTCACCGAAATCGAAACTCCTATACTTACCAAATCTACCCCCGAGGGTTCACGCGACTTTGTTGTCCCCAGTCGACTTCAACCCGGTAAATTCTTCGCTCTTCCTCAAAGCCCTCAACAATACAAACAATTACTCATGACCGCTGGTTTCGAACGCTATTTCCAGGTTGCCCGTTGTTTACGAGATGAAGATCCCCGTGCCGATCGCGCCTTTGAGCACACCCAAATCGACCTGGAAATGAGTTTCGTTTCTCGAGAAGATGTCATGAACCTCATCGAACAAATGATCATTCATGCTTGTCAACAAATTGATGCCAATATTGCCTCCACTCCCTTCCCCGTCGTTACCTACCAACAAGCCATGGAAAAATACGGTGCTGACAAATTCGACTTGAGAACCGAAACAGAAAAACAAGCCGGCACTCTTTCTTTCGCTTGGGTTATCGATTTTCCGTTCTTCGAAAAAACCGAAAACGGATCTTGGACCTTCACCCACAACCCCTTCTCTCAACCCATAAACGACCACCTCGATTGGCTCCTCAACCAACAAAACATCGATCAAATTATTACCAACCAATACGACCTCGTATGCAACGGTCTCGAGGTTGCTGGTGGCAGTATCCGCGCCCACAAGCCCGAAGTTCTCCGTAGTGTCTTCCAAATCATGGGTTACCAAGATCGCCAAATCGACCAAAAATTTGGCCACATGCTCGACGCCTTCTCCTTCGGCACTCCACCCCACGGCGGTTGTGCCCATGGCTTCGAACGATTACTCATGGCTCATCTAGGAGAAGAATACATTCGCGAAGTCCAAGCTTTTCCCCAAACAGGTCGTGGCCGTACCTCCGTCATGGATGCACCCTCAGTTCTCGATCCCGCTCAACTCTTAGAACTCGGCATCTCTCTCAATCAAACCCCATCCTCCGGCTCCGTCCTCGATCAACTCAAATCCAAACTCGACTCCTTGAACATCCCCTACTCTCTTACTTCTCACCAACCAGTCCATACCTCTGAGGAAGCCGCTCGTGTTCGTGGCGCTAGTCTTGCCACCGGAGCCAAGGCCTTAGTCATGATCGCCGATAAATCCCCCATTCTTGTGGTCGTCTCCGCCGCCACCAAAGTCGATACAAAAGCATTAAAACAACTCCACCACATTCACGACCTCCGCCTGGCTTCACCTGAAGAAGTCGAACAAACAATTGGAGTTAAAATCGGAGCCGTTCCCCCATTCGGATCTCTTTTTAATCTCCCCACCTTCATAGACAAAGCCTTGACTCAACAAACCACCATCAACTTCAACCCCGGCGTACACGATCACACCATCTCCATGTCTCTCTCCGACTATCTTCGCGCCGAACAACCTCAAACCGGCAGCTTCTCCAAATAATCCGCTCACTCATGCTATAACTAATAACACCTCCAAACAGCAACTTTGTCATGGCTCAAACAAAAACTACATCATCGTCCAAACCCTCTTCCAAGTCTCCAACTTCGCCATTCCCTTTTCTCCAACTAAGTCTGAGTCTATACCTTCTCATCGCCTTTATTATCTTGATCATTACCATGATCCATCAAGCCTCTTCCTCCCAAACCGCCCAACCTACCCCCACTCCTCAAACCCCTCCTCCCACCCTTCTGCCTTCTTCACCTTCCATTCCCATCAACCACTCCCTCATCCAACCCCCATCGCTAACCAGTCTCTCTGCTATTGTGTTCGATGTCTCCTCATCCACTATTCTTTTCCAGAAAAACATCAACCAACCACTTCTCCCCGCTTCCACCACTAAGATTATGACTGCCTTGGTCGCCCTCGACACATACCCTCTAGATCAAGTCATCACTATCACCGAAGAAGAACGCACTATCGGCCATACCATGAAACTCACCCGCGGCGAACGACTTACCGTTGAAGATCTCCTCTACGGTACTCTGGTTGCCTCTGGAAACGACGCCGCCCTCGCCCTCGCCCTTTCCTATCCCCATGACGGATACCTAGGCTTTATTGATGCCATGAACCAGAAAGCTCATACTCTTCACCTTACCAACACCCAATTCAAAAACGTCTCTGGAGTCGAATCTCCCGGCCATGTCAGTACCGCCAAAAACCTTGCTCTTCTGACTCAATACGCCCTTTCCCACCCAGTCTTCTCTCACATTGTCTCCACCCCTTCCATCACCCTCAACAGCCTCGATAATCACTACACCCACCATCTCGTTTCCACCAACGAACTCCTTGGTTCTCTCACAGGAGTCAACGGCGTCAAAACCGGCTGGACCGAAAATGCCGGCGAATGCCTCATCACTAGCACTACCCGCGATAACCACCAAATCATCACCGTAGTCTTAGCCAGTAAAGATCGCTTCCAAGAATCATCTCAACTGATCGAATGGACTTTTGCCAATCATCGCTGGCTCATTCCAGAAGAAATCACCCTCACCCTCTCTTCACTTCCCACCACTTCCCTCTTGCTGTAAATACTCCGTTTTCACTGCCGGCACATATCCCATAAAATCATCTCCCGTAAATATATATATCGGTTGTAAATAATTTGACCCATCCAAAGCATCATAGTATCCCAAATCCACCCTTCTCACCATCGCCGTCCCTGAATTGGGTTTCTCCGCCACAAATCCTTCGCCAGCCTGTAATTTCTTCCAAGCCTCCAATCCACTAATAATCGGGTAAGTCTCGTACTGTTCATACTCCACTTGTGTGTATCTATATTCCGCCGACACATATCGTTCTCCCTGATCTCGTGACCCAGACACTAACACTCGTGCCAATCCTTTTCCAGGTTCAGCCGGTATCACCTTTCCGCTTCCCTGCTTATCCATACACCGCAATTGTTCCGGAGTCGCTTCTTCAGGCGTTTCGATCACCAAAGGCGCCCTGAACAAATCCACCATCACAAAATCCGCCTCCGACAAACTCACTGCTCTAATAAACTCTCCCCCTTTATAACCCAACACCGTAGTTACACTCTCCCCACTTTCCAAATCATCTTTCAACAAACCGGGTCGTTTCAAAAACGTCTTTACATCTCTCACCGCTTGCTCTTCATCCGGCAACAACTTATTCTGCAAAAACCCCGGATCCGTCTCCCAAGCCACATCCATCTGAAAACTCCCCGTGATAATATTCATCTCCAATCTTGCTGGCAATGGGTCACTTTTATCCCACCGATACACCGTTTCCGACACCCTCTCCGGTTCATGCAAAAAACCCAAAGCCTGAGCCTGGCTTTTTACCCGATCCAATGCCAACAAATTCGATCTCTTTGAACTCACAAAATACACTCTCGCATTTGGACCAAAACTTTCCACCTTTCCATTGGGAGTTTCCAACTGATAACTCAACTCTTCTCCTGATTCTGGAAATATTATCCGTGGCAATAACCCAAATCGAGCTGTAGCCGTCGGACAAGGTGGCGGATTCAAACTTTTATAAAGTAACAATCCATAGGTCCACAAAATTCTTCCTACCACCAAACTCACCACCAACACCACACTCGCCAGCACTCCTCTTTTCGCCACTTGCGCCACTTCAGTCAACGTTGCCATGCGTTGAGTATATCTTTCACGCCTGGTAGAATGCAAGGGATGACAACCATTAATATTTTTAATATCATTCCGCAACCCCGTCTAGAAACACGAAAATACAACCAATAAGTCTCTAACAAAATACTCAAGTTTCTGTTACTGCGCAAGCTCCGCAAATCCAAGATTTGGTAGCGGGACAACATCGCCCTTAAAATTTATCATCGCCATCCGCAATCATGTAGCAAACGTAATTTACCCAGCCGGATTTTCATATCCAGCGCCAATTCAAATTATCTATACCAAGCAAGCTAGAACAAATTAAATTCACCCTCTCCATGTCCTCCACAATTCGCACTCGTATCGCCCCTTCGCCCACCGGCATGCCTCATATCGGCACCGTCTTCCAAGCTCTCTTTGACTATGTCTTCGCTCATAAACATTCGGGACAATTCCTTATCCGTATCGAAGACACCGACCAAACTCGCCTTGTTGCAGATGCCGAATCTGCTATCTACCAAGCATTAGAATGGTTCCAGCTCACTCCCGACGAAGGTCCTGTCTACGGTGGCGACTTTGGTCCTTATCGCCAATCCCAGCGCCTCGAAATTTACCAGCAACACGCCCAAACCCTCATCGACCAAGGCCATGCCTATTACTGCTTCTGCTCCCCCGAACGATTAACCCAAGTCAGACAAGAAATGCAACAAGTCGGCAAACCTCCCATGTATGACCAACACTGCCTCCACCTCGACCCCAAAGAATCTGCCCTCCGAGCCCAAACCCAACCACATGTCGTCCGTCTCCATGTCCCCTCCAATCAAACCATCACCTTCACTGATCTCATTCGTGGTCAGATCAATTTCGACAGTAACACCGTCGACGATCAAGTTGTCCTCAAATCCGACGGCTTTCCCACCTACCACTTAGCCGTCGTTGTCGACGATCACCTAATGAACATCAGCCACGTTGTCCGCGGCGAAGAATGGATCAGTTCCACCCCTAAACACATCCTCCTCTATCGTTTCTTTGGCTGGAAACTACCCCAGTTCATCCACACTCCCCTTCTTCGTAATCCCGACCATTCCAAGCTCTCCAAACGCCACGGCCATGCTTCTGTCTCTTGGTACCGTGACCAAGGTTACATACCCGAAGCCACTCTCAACTTTTTAGCCACCAGAGTTTGGAACCACCCCAAAGGTCAAGAGATCTTCTCCCTTCAAGAATTAATCCACCACTTCGATTGGAAAGACATGCACATCCAGGGACCCGTCGTCGATCTCGACAAACTCGACTGGTACAACGGCCAGTACATTAGAAAGCTCTCCCCTAAAGAACTTACTCAACGCCTCAAACCTTATCTTCCTTCTGGATTCCCTTCCCACAAACTCTCCCAAGTCGTCCCTCTTATCCAAGATCGTCTCACCAAACTCTCAGATTTTACCCATCTCACCAGCTTCATCTCCGATTATCAACTTCCACATCCAGACCTCCTTCTCAAAAAATCCACCGCTCCCGAAGTTCATCACCAACTCGAAACCACCATCAAATCCTTAAAATCACTTTCTTCCTGGACCTCTCCCCACATCGAATCCGCCATACGCCAGCTTCAAGAACAAAAAAACTGGCACAAAAGCCAATACTTCATGATGATCCGTCTTAGCGTCACCGGAAAAGCTACAACTCCACCCTTATTTGAAACCTTAACTTTCCTAGGCAAGACCACTACCCTCACCCGCCTCCAACAAGCCTTATCTAGTACCGTCAACCTAGTCGAGTGATCATGACAAAAAAAAATTCCTTTTCCTGGTTCGAATTTACTCTCTTTACCCTTCTCACCATCTTAGCCACAGTTATCATCCTCTCCAGAATTTCTTCCCAGTTCTTCTCCTAACTTCCCATTTTTCTCTTCCATTTATATTTTAAGAGCTACTTATCAATCTAAATCAAATCTTATATAATCACTTCACTTACTAAATATCAAACAATCCCATGTCCACAAAAAAATCAGGTTCATTTTTTGGTGTCGCCGTCCTCCTCGGTGCCATTATTGGCTACCTTGTCAGTCTCTTTGTTCCCGACAAAACTAGAAGGCAACACAAAAAGGCACTCACTTCCCAGGCTGAACAACTCAAAGACCTACTTACCGACCCAGAAGAACGAGAAAAAATCAAAGCCATTTTCGGCAAACACACCACCAAAGCCCAATCCACATATCAAGAGGCCAAAGATCATTTAATCTCCAACCTCACTGATCTCAAAGGTACCATTGCCGACATCGACAAAGCCAAATATCAAAAAGCTGTAACCAAAGCCGTATCTCAAATTAAAAAAGACAAAAAACTCCCCACCAAACAACTCACCAAACTTAAAAAATACTTAGAACAAGACTTCTCTCGTCTCAAGCCTGCCGCCAAAAAACAGGCCTAAAT
>CAYNFZ010000001.1:30143-30984 GCA_964396725.1 uncultured Pseudomonadales bacterium | reverse complement strand
GGTTGACGCCAGGAATGGTTTGGGGAGGCTTGCTGCAAAAAGTAATGATGGTGAGGTGGTGGTGGGGTTTGAGGCGAGGGACGAGTTGGCTGATGTAGGTGGCAGGACCACCGATTTCGGGAGGATAGATGGGGGTGGTGATGAGAATTCTCATTGGGTAATCAGGCGGTTAAATTCTTGATGGATTTGGATAGAGATATGATTCCAGGTGTATTTGGATTTCACAAGCTGGTAGGCGGTGGCGGTGAGTTGGCGGGAAAGTCGGGGACTAGTGTAGAGGAGCCGAAGACAGCGAGCTATGGATTGGGGATTGTCGACTTGGGCAAGTAATCCAGTACGGCGGTGGGTAATAAAGTCGGTGACGCCGCCAACAGGAGTAGCGACAATGGGAATTCGGCGGGCCATGGCTTCGATAAAGGAGACGCCAAAACCTTCGTGGCGGCTGGGGCGGGCGTAGACGTGGCAGCGGGAGAGGAGAGCGGGAATGTGGTGGTTGGGGACGCGACCGAGGAATTTAACTTTGGAGGAGAGGTGGAGATGGCGGACTTGATGTTGAAGCTGGGGGCGGAGAGGGCCAGAGCCAGCGATGAGGAGACGAGAATTGGGTAGATTGAGAAGAGAGAAGGCTTGGATTAAGGTGTCGATACCGTTTCGAGGGATGAGGGAAGAGGTGGTGATGATGGTCCAAGAGTTGTATTTGGGTGAAGTGGAAGGTCGGAGGAGTTGTTGGTTGATACCATTGGGGATGACGATGACGTGTTTGGCTCCCAGATCTTGGGCGAGTTTGGTGGAGTAGTAGCTGACGGCAGCAACGGTGTCTGAATGATGGAAGGAAAAGGTA
>CAYNFZ010000001.1:10606-30133 GCA_964396725.1 uncultured Pseudomonadales bacterium | reverse complement strand
AGGTAATTAGCGGCGTGAGTAGTGAAGCTAGTGTGGTATGGAAACGAGAGAGGAGCGAGCCTTGGATGACAAGTTCTTCGAGATGGAGGTGGGGATTCTGGGCGGTGATGTAGAGAGGTCGGTGGAGAATAAGTTTTAAGAGAGTAGCAAGAGGGGCTTGGGGGTAGGACTGTTTGGCCCACAGAAGTTGAGGAGGTTGGTGGAGAAGGCGAAAAAGAATTTGAGGGAGGCCACAGAGGATGTAGAAAAGACCATGGAGATTGGGGATTTTGGGGTAGTAAACAGGGTAGACGCTGACTGATGTAGGTAGATGGGAAGTGATAGAGGTATTGGACCCAACAAAGAGAATGATGTGGTAGGAGGTGGTCAGGTGAGAAATGGCCTGAACAATATGGCTTTCGGCGCCACCCAGGTTACCAGGAATTAAATCTGCGGCGATGCAGGCGATTGTGGGACGGATAGTGGTGGACATGGAAATTAGATGCCTTCTTTGGGCAGCATGATGGGGATGTCGTTTTCGATGGGAAAGACGCGTTTACATTTGGGGCAAACAAGGGTTTGTTTTGTACCCTTTTTATTGAGTTTAACGGGGGATTTGTCGTCGGGACAAGCTAAGATATCGAGGAGCTGTTTACTTAGAGCCATGGTAATGTGAGGTTATTGGTAATTAGTTGGGGTGATAGTTTTTGGGCAATGAGGTAGTTACTTTGCCCGAGATAGTCGCCAAGGTGATTGTCTAGAAAGTTGTCGAGTTTGTCCAGAGTGAGGTAGTGGCGATTGACGAAGCGGTCGCGTAGGGTGGGAAACATGAAACCGATAGAGGCAGGTAAAGTACCGGTGCGTCCTGATTCTATGATATCAAAGTTGGCGGAATTGACTAAGGATGTAAGTTGGTGAAGAGTCTGCTTTTCGGAACCTTGGTGGATGGTGGAAAAGTTAAAGAGTTGGTTGGCGATTTCGATGGGAGAGTGGGGGTGGGGAAAGTTGTAGATAAAGAGGTGCCCTTCCGGTCTGAGAAGCTGATGGAGGTGTTCCAAGCAGAGGAGGCGGGCGCTTTGATTTCGGGCAAAGGCTTTGGCTCCGGGAGATTTGGTGTCGGGACCAACATGTTCGAGGACACCAAACATGATGACAGCATCGAAAGTGTGAGATGTAAATGGCGGCGAGTAGCCGCTGTAGACGACGAAGTCGGCAGGGATGGAGGACCAAGTGGGATGAGAGATGAGTTCGAGACCGGTGACGTGGAAACCGAATTGGTGGAGAAGAAAAGTGTTTTGGCCTTGACCACAACCGAAATCTAGAACACGGGCGTGGGGAGGTAGGAAAGTAGCGATGTGACGGATGGTACGAATGTAGCGGGCCAACATGAGTTTGTTGATGATGGCCTCCCAGTCGGCGGAGGCGAGGTGTTGAGATAAAGCTTGGATAAGGTCTGGAGAGGAGAGGGTCATGATTTGGCGGTGGTGATTTGGGTGTAGAGTTGGTGGGTTTGGTGGGCGATGCGATTCCAATTATGATGAACAGAGACGTATTTATACCCTCGTTGACCCATGGTTTGAGCCTGATGGGGATGTTGGAGTAAGTGGAGAATGCGGCGGGCGAGGAGGCGAGGATGATTGGGAGGGATGAGATAGCCGGTGTGGTTGGGTTTGATGAGGTAGGGGTTGTCGCCGACGGTGGTGGCGATGACTGGTAGACGGGCGGCCCAAGCTTCGAGGAGAGTTATTGGTTGACCTTCGGCTCGGGAAGGAAGGACAAAAATGTGGGAACGTTTGTAAGTACGGATGAGTTGGCGACCTGGGGGAGTGTGGGTAAGGTAGAGGAAACGAGCTTGAGGATGTTGGGCTTGAACGAGGTGTTGGGCTTTTCTTAAAGTATCGATGCCTTTGTGGGGATGATCGCGACCAACGAAAAGGATGGTGGGGCGAGAGTATTTGGGAGGAGAAAGGGAATCAAATGGTGTGACATTAACTCCGTTGGGGATGTAGACAACTTTGTTGGTGGCGGAGGAATAGTTGAGGAAGGAGCGGGAAACAGTGATTTGGGCGGTGTAGGGAATATGGGTGAGAAGGAACTTTTCGAAAAAGGTTTTGGGGGTGGTGAGATGTAAATCCATAAGGTGGCTACCATGGATTGTGTGGATCACAGGAATCCGGGTGAGAAGGGAGGCAATTCGGGCCGGGAGGCCGGGAATAAAACCGTGGGAGTGAATGATGTCGATAGATTGGGTGCGAATAGTGGAGATTAACTGAGGAATAATGGTGAGGGACCAGATGAAGCGAGAATGGGTGGAGTGAGAGTGGGGATAGATGATGGTAATGTGGCAGTGGTGGTTGGTGGCAAGATGGTGGGAGAGGTGTTGAACGTGGGTTTGGCCGCCGCCGACAAAAGGAAACCAGGCGTCGATGAGCATGAGGATGTGAAAGGATTTGGCGGTCATGTGGAGCGATGTGATTGGTGGTTTAAGCCGAGGTTGTTAGAAAAGCTGAGAGCCAGTGGTAGAGTTGATGGAGACCCTCGGGGATGGTGACGGTGGGTCGCCAATTGAAGTCTTGAAAAGCGCGGTCGGTGTTCATGATGACGACGTTTTGGTCGCCTTTTCGGGTGGGGGCTTTGCGAATTTTGAGAGGGTGGCCGGAGAGTTGTTCGAGTTTTTTGATGAGTTCGAGCAAGGAAATGGTGTGGTTGGCTCCCCCACCGATGTTGTAGGCGTGACCCCGGGTGCGGTGGATTTTGGAGACGGCTTGATCCATGGCGCGGACTAGATCGGTGATAAAGAGAAGGTCGCGGACTTGCTTGCCGTTACCAAAGATGGTGATGGGTTGGTTTGTGATGGCTTGGGCGGTAAAGTGGGCGACCCAGCCTTGGTCTTCGACGCCGAATTGGTGGATACCGTAGATACAGGATTGGCGAAAGACAATGGTGTTGAGGTCGTAGACGCGAGCGAAGTCGATCATGTATTGGTCGCCGATACCTTTGCTACAACCGTAGGGTGAGTGAAAATCGAGAGGTGTGGATTCGTTGATGCTAGTGATGTTGGTAGGGACGTAGCGTGAACCTCTAACTCTGGTGGTGATGTGGGGAAGGGAACCGTAGACTTTGTTGGTGGAGGAATATAAAACTATGGCCTGAGGGTGGTGAAGTCTGATGGCTTCGAGGAGGGTGAAGGTACCCAAGGCGTTGGAGGTAAAATCTAAGGCAGGATTGTGAATGGAGGTGGTGACGGCGGTTTGGCCGGCAAAATGGAAAATGAGGGAGTGTTTTTTGACTTCGGGAGTGAGTTTGGAGGAGTTCTGGACGTCAGCTTGGACGAGACGCTGGCGGGATTTGGGGAAGGTAGAAGACAACCAAGAGAGGTTGTGTTGGACGTTGGCGCGGGAGAGATTGTCGTAGAGAGTGACGGAGTGGCCTTTTTGGAGATAGTGGGCGGCGACGTTGGAACCGATGAAGCCGGCGCCACCGGTGATTAAAATTTTCATGATGTATGCTGATATTTGGTGACAGAACGTTTATAAACTGCCAGGGTTTGTTTGGCAATGGTGGTCCAGTTGTAGCGACGGCTGAGGCGTTTGCCTTGAGCGGATTTTTGGCGATAGAGCTGGGGGTGGGTAAGGAGTTGGCTAATAGCTTGGGCGATAGCTTGTGGGGATTTTGGGGGAACGAGAAGACCACCTTGGCCGCCGTGGGTGATCTCGCGAGTGGGGACGATGTCGGAGTTGACGTAGGGAATACCGGAGGCCATGGCCTCGACGGTGACTAAGCCAAAGCCTTCGACGAGAGAAGGAAGAGAAAAAAGGTGGCAACGACGCAAGAGGCGAAGAGCCTGGTGGTGAGATTTGGGACCGAGAAAGGAAACTTGGCAGGTTAGACCAAGCTGGGAAACGAGTTGCTGGAGATTTTTGAGTTCAGGTCCGGTGTCGAGGATTTTAAGGTGCAGTTGGTGACCTTTTTGGTGAACTAGGGCAACGGCGCGGATGACGTCTTGGATACGTTTGTAGTTGACTAAACGAGACATGGTAATCGCGGTCGGGGTGGTGTATTTGGAGGATGAAAGAGAGTGGATGTAATCGAGGTCGACGCCACCGTAGATAACGGTGATTTTGGCTGGGTCGACGCCGGTTTGGATGAGTTTGGCTTGGGTTGCTTGGCTCATGGCAATCACCTGTGTCCAAGGTAGACGAAGACTGATAGTTTCGAGAAGGTATCCGAGAACGGCGGTGGGAAAAGAATAGTGCTGGAACCAAATATGTTGATAAACATCGGCGAACCAGGCGACAGAGGCGGCGCGTTTGAGGCGGGCGATGACGAAAGCGGGTAAATAACAGATGAAGTTGGAGCCTTCAACTAGATCTTGAGGGGGAAGAGAAAAGGAGCGAATGATGGAAGTGATGATAAATAAGAGGCGAGGAATTACAGATAGGGTGGAAGCGATGATGAAGGATTTAGAGCGGCTAAGGTTGGAGAGGCGATGGCGGGAGCGGAGATGGCGATAGATGTGGGAGGTACGAGCTTCAACTCCGCCAGAAAAATGTTTATTGTCCGGGTCCAAAATCTCGGTAACGAGGAGAATTCTAACTTGGTTTTTTTCTTGGTTGGTGGGTGGTTTGAGTCGTCTTTTAAGAGGGCAATTTCACGAACAAGTTGGGTGATGTCGTGGCGAAGATCTTCGAGATAAACATTGGTGCGAAAGATGAGATAGAAAAGAAGAACGATAGAAAAGTAGAGGACGATATCGGCGCCACGGCCGATGCCGAGTTGTTGGGCCAGGTAGGTAGTGAAGCCCGGATCGATAACGCCGACGACGGCGATGGTAAAAAGACTGGTCCAGAACATGCCCTCACCCCAAGAAAGAGTGCCTTTTTGGGCTTGGAGATAGACGCGAGAGATGGCAAAAAAAAGAAAGATTAGGAGAATGATTTGGATGGGTTGGAGGGAGGTGATCATCGAAAGAGGCGCAAGATTGATTTGATGATAATACTGATAGCGTTGGAATTGGGTTGGCCTTTGGCGCGTGAATAGTCAGTATATATTACCTTAATTGGACGCTCAGCCAAACGCAGTTGATGGGTTTTAATATCGGAGAAGATTTCAGAGGAAACTTCCATGCGTTGGGTTTTGATGGTGATATGGTGGATGGCCTGGCGGTTGAAAGCGCGAAAACCGGATTGGGAGTCGGTGGAGTAAACGCCGTACATGATACGAGTAAAGAGGTTACTTAAGTAATTGAGAATGACTCGATCGAGAGGGATTTTGCCTTTGGTGGAGATGGTGCGGGATCCGATGACGACGTCGGCTCTGTTTTTGGTGAGAGGCAAAAGGAGTTTGTGGATATCCTGGGGATCGTGCTGACCATCGGCATCGATGGTGATCAGATAGTCGAAGTCGTGTTTGCGCGCGTAGGCAAGACCAGTACCGAGAGCGCCTCCGAGACCCCGGTTGATGACGTGACGAAGAACTTGAACTTTGGTGCTTTGGGCTAGTTGGTAAGTGTTGTCGCGGGAACAGTCGTCGATAACTAGGATATAGGTGTGAGGTAGGGATGAAGTGGCGATTTGGATTTCTTTAATAGTTTGGACGATGACGGGAGCTTCGTTGAAGGCGGGAACAACAATGAGAAGTTTCATGAATTTTGCTTGAAAAAAGCGGCGGTGTGTTGGAGGCCTTGTTGGAGAGAGTATCGAGGTTGCCATTTCAGTTCTTTTTGAGCCTTGGAAAAAGAGAGGCAACTGATTTGGACCTCACCGGATTTGGCAAGACCGTGAGAGATTTTCCCCTGATGATCGATGGTTGCTTGCATGGCATGGATTAAATTGTTGACTGTGGTTTGGGTGGCGGTGGCAATGTTGTAGATTCCGATGGGGCACTTTTTCGTGGCTAGAAGATTGGCCGAGACAACGTCATCGACATAAACGAAGTCGCGGGTTTGGGAACCGTTGCCGTTGATGGTGAAGGGCTGGTGATGGAGAGTTCGGGAGTAGAAGATGGCGACGACTCCGGCTTCGCCGTGAGCGTTTTGGCGAGGTCCATAGACATTGGAGTAGCGCAGAGCGGTGTAGGAAATTCGGTGGATGTGGTGATAGTATTCGAGGTAGAGTTCGCCGGTTCGTTTGCTGATGCCGTAGGGGGAGATGGGTTGAGGAGGGTGGGATTCGGGGGTGGGGACTTGGTGGGTGTCGCCGTACATGGCGCCACCTGTAGAAGCAAAGATGGTGTGTTTAACGGTGTTGGTGTGATGAGCGGCTTGGAGGAGATTGATGAAGCCGATGATGTTGGTTTTAGCGTCGAGCTTGGGATTGGAGACGGAGACGCGGACGTTGATTTGGGCGGCGTGGTGGTTTAAAATTTGTGGTTTGAAGGAAGAAAAAATGTCGGGAATCTTGGGTGAATTGATGTCCACATGGAAAAATTTGGCTTGGGGATTTATATTAGCTTTTTTACCGGAACTTAAGTTGTCGATGATGGCGACTTGGTGGCCTTGGTTGATATAGGCGTCGACAATATGAGAGGCAATAAATCCGGCTCCACCGGTGACTAAAATTTTCATGAGATCCAGTATCCTCGGGTAAAAAGTATGGTGTTGGCGGCTAATAGTATAGCACTGCCGGTGATGATAGTTCGGGTAAGGAGTGAGGGTTTGAGGCTACCTAAGAGGATAAATAGAGGGAAGGCAGTGAGAATATAGCGGGGCATGCTGGAGAAAGTGCCGGTTAAGGTGGGGGTGATAAGGGAGAGGATAGAAAAGAGAGCGTAAGAAGGCCGAAGTTTTTTAAAGGAAATGAGGGAGAGGGTGATGAAGATAACAGAGAGGAGGAATTCTTGAGCAACGGTGTAAAAAAGGACGGAGAAGGGGGAGACGGTGGTGATCATACGCAGATAACGATAGATGACTTGGTAGAGAAGGATAAGTCTGTCGGCACTTCTTTGAGCGCCGAATGCGGGCTGGGCGTGAAGAAAATAGAGGGCGTCGGAGTAGTGTTGGTGGAGAAAGTACATATACAAAAGTAGGCCCAGGGCGGATAAGAGAATGGGGAGGTAAGGGAGGAGTTGGGTAGGATGCTTTTTGGATTTTTTGAGTTGGTGGTGTTTTTCGAGAATAAGTGCGGGAAGAATAAAAATGCCAACCAAGCGGGTGGAGGTAGCTAAGGCTGCAAAGAGGATGGCGGCGGATTGATGTTGGGTGCGCATGAAATAGAAGCTAGCGACTACGAGAAGTAAAAAGAGACTCTCTGAATAAATGGAAGCGAAAAAAAATGAGGTGGGAAAAAGAAGTAGAAAGATGAGGGTACGATGGGCAATCGTTTTGGAGAAATCAAAACAGACGAGACGGTAGAGAATGAGCAGAGCTAGGTAGAAACTGAGATGGCTGATAATAAGGCCGGAAATCAATAGGTTGCCGAGAGCAAGATTCAACCAACGGAGGGTGAGAGGGAAAAGAGGAAAAAAGGCTTGGGTGAAATCGGCAAAGTAGCCTTGCTTGGCGATGCCTAGGTAATGGACGCCGTCAAAGTTGCCCCAGGAGTAGAAGAGAGGGTGGCCGAAGGGTTCGAGGACTGCTTGACGATAAGGAAAGCTATCCTTGAAAGGGAGGATGAAGATGGCCAGGGCGGCGAGGACGGTGAGGGCGAGGCGCCAGTTGAGAAGATGGTAGAAGATTTTTCGAGGCATTAGGAATTAATGACTTGTTGGTAGACTTGGATGGTGGCAGTGGCGGTATGATCCCAGGAAAAACGCTGGAGGTGTTGGTTGGCTTGGTGGGTGAGTTTTTGACGGGCTTGCCTTGAAAGAGAAAGAAGATGTGTGACTGCTTGGAGAAGAGAGAGGGTAGATTTGGGATTGAAGGGGATGGCGGCTAGACCGGCGATTTCAGGGAGAGAACTGACGTTGGCATAAATAACAGGAGTGGAACAGGCAAAAGCTTCGAGAAGAGGGAGGCCAAATCCCTCGTAGAGTGAGGGCTGAATGTAGGCAGTGGCGGCCGAGTAGATGGCGGAGAGATGCTTGGTGGAGTTGATTGAAAGCCAATGAACTCGGGATTGGAGCTCGCGCTCGGTGATGGCTCGATTGATAGCGATGGCTTCGGGGATGGGTTGATCGAGAGAGGCGCGGGAAACGACAACTAGGTGGAGATTGGGAGGTAATTTGGTGAATGATGTGATGAGGAAGGGAAGGTTTTTGTTGTAGTTGATGCCGCCAACGTAGAGAAGGTATGAAGAAGGGAGGTGGTATTTGTGGATGATTTTGGTTTGGTAGTTTTTGGATTGGTGAGTGATGCCGGTTGATGGAGCAAGAGGAATAGGGTGGATACGGGAAGAAGGGACGGGAAGAAAACGGCTGATGTCGGTTTTGGAATTTGGTGAATCGGTGATGACGGCGTGGGCGGAGGAGATGGCGAGGCGCTGGAGCATAAGAGAGGCTGTGCCACGAAGACCTTTGGGGAAGTGGGCGGAAAAGAGGAGGGGGATGACATCATGGATAGTGACAACGGTTTTGGCGTTTCTGGTTAAGGGGAGGGTGTGAAAAAAGAGATCAAAATAGGGATAGTGGATGAGATCGGGTTTGGATTTGACTGGTTGATCGGTGAAAACATAGTTGATATCGATAGATTGGCGCTTTAAGGCTGCCATGAGTTCTCGGGTGTAGGTGCCAACTCCTCTACCTTTGTGGTCGGAGGTGAGTGGTGAAACGTCGAAGGCAACTTTCATAGGTAACAAAGGGGTACGAATAGTAACGGGTGGGTGTTAAGCATGTTTGAGTTCCCAGTATTTCATGAAAGCGATGGGGTGGTGGAGGGCGGAGAAGAGAGCAAAAACAAATCCGGGAAAGCCGTCGACGAAACCTTTGTGGCGAAAATAAATGAGGAAGAAAGTGGTGATGGGTTTGAGGAAGAGGTGATTGGCGACGGAGGCGAGGTTTACGGGGAGGTGTAGTTGTTGATGTTTGGCTGCAGTAAATGAGGTGTAGCGGTTAGCGTTGGTGAGGTAACGGGCGAAAGTGGGGGCGGTGAAGTGTTGCATGGGAGTGGTTAGCCAACCAATGTCGCCGTCAACTTGGAGTTGTTCATGAACGTCTTTTTGGGGCAGACGGGCGCGGCCGCGCCGGAAGAGGCGAATGACGGGGTCGGGGAATTGGCCGCCTTTGGTGAGGAATCTACCGAGAAAGAAGTTTTGGCGTTTGATCCAGAAAGCGTCTTGTGGAGAATCGGATCGAATAACTGATTTGATTTCGGTCCTAAGTTTTTGGGGGATGACTTCATCGGCGTCGAGTTGGAGAATCCAGTCGGATTTGGCTTTGGAGATAGCCATTTGTTTGTTGATATGGAAGTTTGGCTTGTTGGAGGTTTTGGTGACTTTAGCGTTGAAAGATTGGGCGATGTCGCGGGTAGTGTCGGTGGAGGAGCCATCGACGACGATGATTTCGTTGGCGATAGCCTGAATGGATTGGAGGCATCGAGCTAGATTTGCGGCTTCGTTGTAGGTGGCTAAAACGACTGAAAGGGTGGGGGGGGTCATAACAGTTTGGATGCTTGGAGAATATGATTGAATCGGCGAGGGAAGGCAATAAGGGCGAGGGTGATGATGAAACCTAGGATGGAGATAATAAATCCGAGACGGCGTAGAGGTGTGGGGAGAAAGCGAGCAGAGACGTGGTGATCGCCAGATTCGAGAGCAATTTTGATGAAGGCGCTTCTATCAACGTCGGTTTTGACGTCGACTGAGGCGTCGGTGACGGAGAGTTGGTCGGAATCAAAAGAAAGAGGTTGGTCGTCAACGAAGACTTGCCAGCCGGGAAAATAGAGGCGGTGGAGGACGATTTCGGTAGGTTCGGCGGCGGCGGCGGAAAATTCGAGAAGGTGGGTCTTGGAAGTTTCGAGTTGAATGGCGGCCTGGCCGCGTTCGATGTCGAAGTGGCCGTGAATGCCGGACCATTTGTTGGAGAATCTACCTCGGGGGAGAAATTCATTGCGCCAGGTGGCGGTGTCGGGGTAGTTGTCAAAGTAGGGATCGGAGAATTCGACGGTTTGGTTGATGCGAAGGTGGTTACGGTTGGCGTAGAAGACAAAAAAAAGGAGAAAGCCGATGATGATGAGGTTATTTTTGGTTTTTTTAAGGAGGTAGGCGGTGAGCATGCTGGCGGTGAAAACTGAAACGCCAAGGAAACGCCAAGGAAAGTCGACAACCGAGAGTCCAGGGATATGCTTCCAAGCAAGTTCGACTAAAGGGTGTTGTATCATGATGGCGGCGGAGAGAAAGAAGGCAAGGAGCCAAAGAAGGAGTTTTGTGTTGAGAGAGGAGCGAAAGAATTTAGTTCTTTGGGTGGAGAGGGAGATGATAACTGCAAGGAGGGAAAGAAAAACAACGACCAGATGGGTGAGGCCGATTTGGAAGGACATGTCGTCGTGAAGTAAACCTTGGTGAGAAAATCCATAACTCCAGGGTGAGCGGATAAGCTGGGAGATGGTGACGAAATGATCTTGGTAGTAGTCGATGAGGTTGTCGAAGCGGAGGAAGCGGCGTTCAAAAAATGAGGGGAGATAGATAAAGGCGGCGATGGTAAAGCCAAGAAGAAGACTGAGAAAAACTTTGGTGAGGATGCGGCGGCGGTTATGAGCACGGATGAGTTTGGAGATGAGATACCAAGTGAGGACGGGTAAGAACATGGCAGAAACAAGTTGGTGGGAAAGGAGAAGGGCGGCTAAGGAAAGACCGGTAAGGCCAATCCAACGAGAAGATTTGGAATGGACTAGACGGTTGAGACAGAGAAGAGAAGTGGCGATGAAGAGATAGGCAAAACTTTCGGCAAAGGCGCCACGGACGTAGAGCATGAGAAAACGGTAGGGGGCCCAGGTGAAGAAAAGACTAGCAACGAAGCTTGTGAGGGAGTTTTTGGTTTCGAGTCGAAAAAAGAGAAAAATAACGAGAGCGGAGAGGATTTGGCCGGTGGCCATGACTAGCTCGGTCGAGTCGGTGTAGGAAAAACCAAGCAGGTGATAGATGCTGCCTAATAGGTATGGGAGCGGGTAGATAAAAACAAAGATGGGAAAGCCGAAACCGCCAAAAAGAGTAGGGGCGAGTTGGGGCGGGAGTTGGCCTTCACGAAGGGCGAGATAGTAGTTGGCGAGACGGGCGGTGTGGGTTTCGCCATCGTGGCTGGTGTAGAAACCGGGAACGGCCAGAGCACGAACCGTGGGAAGAGTGAGTAAAAAAAGAAGGAGAAGAACCCATTTGTGTTTGGTGATTAGGCGCATGGGTTTATTTTAGCTTGATAATGATGAGACCACAAAGAGAATGGTTTAACGAAGGAGAGGTTCGGTCTTCCACCAATCAACGGTGATGTTATGGGTGGCTGCCGGAGTTAATAGAACCCAACCAGCTCCTTCGAGGGTGGTGGAAGCAAACTGAGAGAGATCGACTAGTTGACAGGTAAAATTGCCGGTAATGCCGGTGGTGATAATGGGTAATCCGGAGGGACAAATGCCAGGCTCGCAGGCGCCGATCTTGGCGCCGAGATCGGAGGAGCGACCTTGATCATCAAGAAGAAGGGAAAGGGGAAGACTGCAGCCGGTGGTGAGAAAACTGAAGTCGTAGACGGCGATTTGGTCGGGGAGAGGCTGGGAGGTGAGTTGGTGGACGAATTGGTCGAGAGTGGTTCTGATGTTGGTCTCCCCCACTCGGGCGAAGATGCGAGTGTAACTTCCGAAAAGGGCGATGAAGAGGAAGGAGAAGGCTAAGATACGATCGATTTGTTGGAGGCGATGGAAGAGCCAACCAGCGAAGAGAAAGATGAATGGTTGGGCGAAGACCAAGTAACCGTAGGTTCGTTCGGCGGTGAAGTAGCGAAACCAGATGAAGGCGAGTAGAAATCCAAAAGCGTATAGAGCCAGAGTTTTAGAGAGTTTGGTGGAAAAGAAATCGCGAGTGATGAGAATAATTAAGGCAACGGCTTGGAATATAGCGAGCCAAGGAAAACCGCCGACGACACGAGCCCAGTAGTTGGGCCAGAAAACACCGGCGTAAGTGAGCCAACGGTTGGGAACAAAGGTTTGGTACTGGTCGACGGTGAAATATCGATAGAGATGGGTCAGATTCCAGGAATGGTGCTGGAGGTCAAAGATGGCCATGGGGAGAAAAGGAATAATGATTCCCATGAGGAAGAGGGTTAATGATTGGAGAGATGGGCGGTGAAAAAGTACTAAAAGGAGAAACAGGGGAAGGAGATAGAGGGCTTGGTAATGCAAGTTGAGGGAAGAAAAAGGTGGAGGGCGCGGTGGGATTTAAGATAGCGATGGATGAAAAATAGAGAAGCGGTGGTAGTGGGAAAGACGGCAGTGTGTTGAGTGCTGGCTAAAGTGGAGCCGATGTTTTCAATGGAGATGGCGGCAAAGAGACCGGCGGTAAGACCCATGGCAGGGCCGGCGATGGAACGGCCGAGACGGATGAGGAGGTAGATGGCAAAGAGGGAAAGTAGGCCGGAACCGATCCAGTAGGAAAGGTGGGAGTCGGCAAGGAAGGCGGTGAGCATGCTGTAGTAGTACCAGAGAGGGCCGAAAGTGAAGGGGCCGGCGGAACTGAAGGATCCGATGAGAGGTGGAGAGAGGGTACGGAGGGCGATGCGACCGACGAAGACGTCGCGGGCTTGGTCGGACCAGAGTCCGTAACGGTGGGTGAAGTTCCAGAAGCGCATGATGAAAGCCAGGAGCATAACGCCGATTAAACCGAGAGAATACGGGGTAATGCGGTAGCGGATGAGATCGATGACGGCGCGAATGCCGTCGGTGTAGGTGATTTTTTTGCCTTCGAGATAATTTCTGGGCTTGGTGGTGATGGGGATTTCGAGAATTTGGTGGCCGCGACGGAGAATTTTGGTGGTGAGTTCGACTTCGATTTCGAAGCCGTCGCTGGTGAGGTGAAGCTGATCGAGAACGCCAGTGGAAATGAGTTTGTAGCCGGTTTCCATGTCGGTGAGGTGACTGGAATAGAGGAGGTTGGTGAAGCGACTCAAGAGTTTGTTGGCAATAAAGTGGAGGGGCATTTTGATGGTGCGAAGAGTGTGGAGGTTCAAGGGAAGGCGAGAGAGGCGGGAACCGTAAACGACTTGGGCTTGGCCGGTGAAGAGAGGTTGTAGGAGACGCTGGTAGTATTTGGGGTGGTATTCGAGATCGGCGTCCTGGATGAGGACGGCCGTGCCACGGGCTTTGTGGAAGCCGCGGCGGAGAGCGAAGCCTTTACCACGATTGGTGGAAGAACTGAGGAGGGTGACGTTTTTGAAGCGTTTGAATTTGGTGAGGGTGGAGTAAGTACCGTCGGTGGAGCCGTCGTTGACAATGATAAGGTGGAATTTGAAGCGGTGGTAGAGGCTGCCTGGCGGGAATTTGATGGAAGTCAAGTGGGTACGGACTTGGTCTACCACCAGGGCTGCGGTTTTTTCTTCGTTATATACGGGAATTACCACCGAAAGAGTGAATTCGGGTTGGCGAGTTTGGTTCATCAGGAAATTGGGGGCAGGATAGAATCGGCGATTTGGTTAATTTATGGTAGAGATAACAAAAATAGGTTGATGATTCAAGTCGTAGATTGTGTGTAGGGGAGCTTGTTGGGGCGAGAGTTCGGTGGTGACTTGGAGCCAGTTTTCTCCGGGAGGCGGGGTGGTGGGAGGGGTAAAGTAGTATTTGCCGAAACTGTTGGTGTAGGTGAAACCGAAAGCATCGCCGCCGGCGTCTCGGGTTTGCCAGTAGCTTTCGGGGTCGTACTGGGAGTAATAGAGAATGTAAGTGTGGGGGCGACCGAGACTGTCGGTGACGTAGATGCGATCATAAACGGATGCGACGGTTTGGAGATAGGAGACGAGCTGTTGATAGCCGTATTGCCAGGAATGAGACCAGCGTTTGGCGTAGTGGGCGTAGTAGAGTTCGAGGTAGGAAGAAAAGAAGAACAGATAGGCGATGGCTAGGAGGTATTTGGTTTTGGGGAAGAGTCTGATGGTGTGGAGTAGACCGAGAGCAACAAGGATTTGAGGAACGGGAAGGACTTGGAGAATGCGAAGGGCGTGGGGAGTTTCGCGGGCCACGGCAGCGGGAATGATGGCAAGAAGGATCCACCCAACGAAGAGATAGCGAAAAGAGTAGCGATGACGGAAAAGATAATAGAGACCGAGGATGAGGAAAGGGAATTCAATCAGGTACATTTCTCCAATATCGCGGACGGAGAGGCGGGGGTTGACGTCGCCGGAGAAGAAGAGAAAGTCGGGCTTGAAGTGGTCGGTGTAGTGGGCGAGAAAATCGAGAGCAAAAAGGACGCGGCGGTTGTGGAGGAGGCGTGACCAGAAGGCGTGGTGGTTGAGTTCGATTCGGGTGTTGGCTTCTATGACTGGGTCGTGGTTGTTGAAGATGGTGACTTCGTTGAAGCGCAGTTTAGCCTGGGGAGAAAGAACGAAGGGGATGAGGGGGAGGATGCAAAGACCGGCAAATAGTGAAGCGGTGATGACTGACTGAGGGTGTTTGGTTAGATGACGGCGGTAGTGGAGAGCAAGAAACAGGAGCCAGAAAGGAAGGAAAATGCGGTAGGAATTAAAGGTGTAGAGGGTAGTAACGAAAAAGAGAGAAGAGAGAATTAAGATTCCCGAGGAAGGAGAGAAGAACTTTTTGGGGTTTTGCTTCAGCCAGTAGAGAAAGAGGGTAAAAGCGAGGAGGTGGAGGGTGAGGGCGAGATTGGCTTCAAAAGCGGCGCGAGACATCTGTAAATGCCAAGGGGAGATGGCAAGTAAAAAGGAAGAAAGGAGAGCCAACCGGGTGGGAGAAATAATGAGCCTGGACGAAGAAGAGGCTAAGCGATGGACGAGGAAAAAAGTGATAAGAACGGCGAGGGTGCCAGCTAGAGCCGAGGGGGCACGAACGGCAAAATCATTAACACCAAAGATAGCCATGCTGACTGAGGTGGTGTAGATGTAAAGGGGCGGTTTGGCGTCGCCGTAGGCGAGAAAGTGGGTGATTGGCCAAGAAATTCCATGCTCGTCACGGCCGGTTTGGAGAATGGAAAAAGCGTTGTAGGCGATGGAGGCCTCGTCCCAATAGAGAGCTGGAGGGATGCGGTTTAAGTGAAAGAAACGAAGGAATCCTGCCAGAGTAATGATGGAAAGAAGAGCTAGTTTAGTGGTTCGATTCATGAAAGGCGATAAAGTTCAAAGATCATGATAAGCGGATAGAGGAGTAACGCAATAAGAATAGGTTTGTGGAGAGGGGGAATTTTGTGGAGAAGGACCAGAATAAGAATGGTAAGAAGTACTAGTCTGGTGAATCCTAGTTGAGAGCTGAGAAAAGGGGGAGAGAGATAATGGGTGTAGCACTGGGTGTAGTTGATGGGATAGAAGCGGAGCTTATTGTAGATAAGCCGGATGAGCCAACTGGGAAATTGATACGAGGATACTGAAGAGATACCAGCCCAGATTTGATGGGGTACGTCGATGAGGATGGCTTGGTGAGTGCAACCTAGAGGATTAAATACTTGCATCTTCGTACCAGTAATTATAGAGAACATCACCGTTTGGGGCGGTGATGGTGCCAAAATTGGTGGAGTAGTCGGGTGGTGGTTGGGTCCAGGGAGCGATGATAAGATTGTTTTGGGTGTGGTCAAGATTGATGTTCCAGGCTTTGTTGAAGTAGGTGATGTTTTGGTAAGTTAAGGGCGGATCGGTGGGAGCGTGAGGTAGAGTCTGAAATTGTAAAGCGAGAATGGGTAGGTAAGTGGCGAGATAAACGGGCGGAATTTGATCGGTGAGATAGATTTGATCGGCATTAAGATTGGGAGTGTTGATGAGCTCGATGGCTTGTTTGGCCCCATAAGTCCAATCTGGTGCGGTGAGAAGAGGGTAGATGAAATGGTACTGAAAGAGATAGATACCAATGTTGTAACAAACGCCGAGGCTAAAGAGGGTGGTAAGACCAAATTTGAGAAACGGAGTATGGAAGCGGGCAAGATAATGGAGGATATAGGAAAAACCTAAAGCCGAGATGATGGTCCAAGGGGGGAGAATGATAAGAGAGCGGAGAGCGTGAGGGCTGGGCGAAGTGAGTGAGGCTGGGATGGGAGCGAGAAGGAGCCAGGAACCGAGCAGGAGTTGGAAGGTTCGGGGAAGTTTGCAGATGAGGTAGAGTCCAAGGATGATGGTAGGGATTTGGAAATAGTAGAGCATGCCCAAAGTACGTACGGAGTGCCGGCCAATGGTGTCACCATAGAAGAAAAGGTAGTTGGTGTTGAAGTTGTCGAGATAATTGGTTTGAAATTGGTGGAGGCTCTGGAGCGGAGTTAGATCGGTGATGTAGCTGGTGCTCATGGCTCGCAGAGAGCCTTGGGGTCCGATTTGATGAGGAAGGGTAGGAAGTAGCAGGAGGATGCCGAGGAGGAAGGCTTTGAGGGTGGTGGAAATATGGGGTCGAATCTGGTGGCGATGGGTGAGGGCAAAACTGAGGATGAATAAGGGGACGAAGAGACGAGAGGAGTGGTAGGTGATGATGGAAAGAACGAAGAAGAGGGAGGCGAGATAGAGGTGGCGTGGGCGACGGCGAAGACCAAAAAGTAAGTGAAAAGATGCGGCGGTAGTGAAAGCAAGTGCCAAGTTGGCTTCGAAAGCGGCGCGGGAGAATTGGAGTGACCAGGGAGAAATGGCGAATAAAAAGGCGCTGATCAGAGGAAGATGGGAAAATTGTTTTTGTCTGAATGGAGGCAAGGAAAGAAGGAGCTCTCGGGAAAGGAAGAAGAGGTAGATGGTGGTGAGAACTCCAGCCAAGGCTGATGGGGCGCGGATAGCAAAGTCGGTGAAGCCAAAGAAGGCAATGGAGAGGGAGGTGAGGTAGATATAGCCGGGAAGTTTGTAGTCGTTGAAGGACTGAAACCAAAAAGGCAAATGGTGGCCGTATTCGTCGCGGCCAGTATGAAGAATGGAGTAGGCGTTGTAACCGATGGCAACTTCGTCCCAATACAGTGACGGAGGAGTGGTGGATAGATTAATGAAGCGGAGTAAGAACGCGAGGACAATGATGAGAAAGAAAAAACTAGTTTTAGTTGTCATTTTCGGGAGGGCTAGCAATAATGATAAAGGGTTGGGTTTGATGAGGAAGACGGATGGTATGGAGGTGAGTAGTAGCGGGGTGGAATTTATCGGCTAGTTCCACATAGAGATAATCTGGATGATTGAAGTAATCGTCCCAATCGATGGGTTGGAAGAAGAAGTTACTGAAGTGATTTTGGGTTTCGTTGAAGCCGCCGGAGACAGTGCCGCCGTCGATGTTGATGTAGGTGTGAGGATCGTATTGGGTATAAAAAGCCCAGAAGTTTTGGGGTTGGTGGAGATTAGTGGAGACGATAATCTTGGAGTACTCGTGCTGGTGGGCCTTGGTGTATTCGACGGCTTGCTGGTAACCATATTGCCAACTTTGAGCGTGAATGATGGGGGCGATATAAAAATAGTTGTGAAGAAAATGGAAAAAGAAAAAAGTGATGGTAAGAATTAAGAGGCCGGTGACGAGAAAGCGGATACGAGAGGAGGCGAGGATAAAAAGATGGCAGATGGCGAGGGCGGTAGCGATTTGGAAGGTGGGGAGGATGATTTCGGTTCTGGTGGCGCTGGGGACATCCCAGGTGAAAGCCGAGGCCATAGGGGCGAGCAGAATCCAAAAAATAAGAAATTTGGAGATGGGGAGTCGGTGGCGGATGAGGAAGTAAAAACCAGCGAGGATGAAGGGAAGAGTCCAGAGATAGAGCAGACCAACATTTGGGGTGTGGTTTTGGGGAGGACCGGAGATACCGAGGAAGAGAAAATCAAAGTAAAAATGAGTGAAGTAACCTTGGAGCAGGGTAAAGGTGCCGGCAAGATAGCGGTTGTGGAATAGTTTGGCTTGGAGAAGGTGGTGGTCTTGGATGAGAGAAAAGGCTTGATCGCGGTTGATCTCTACCTGGTTGGGAGTGGAGAAAACGCTGGTGCCTTGGAATCTGAGCTGGCCGCTTGAGGTGAGGGAGAAGAGGATGAGAGGGAGAGAGAGAAGGCCAAGAAGAAGAAAGGAGCTGAGGGCGATACGGTAATGTTTGATGATGGGACGGTGATGGAGGAGGAAGAAGATGAATAACATGGGAGGGAGGAAGATTTTGGAGCTGTGGTAGGTGTAGAGGCTGGCGGTAAAAGCGAGGGTGGCGAGAATAAAGGAGCGGGGTTGAGAAAGGCCGCGGTAGAGCATCCAGAAACCAAAGAGGTTGAAGAAAACGGCGAGATTGGTTTCGAGAGCGGCGCGAGAAAAAGTGATGTGCCAGGGTGAAATGCATAGAAGGAAGGAAGCAAGGAGAGGGAGGTGACGGTATGTGGGTGAGGGAAATTTGAGTTGGCGGAGAAACAAGTAGAGTAGAGGAATGGTAAGGGTTCCAAATAGAGCGGAAGGAAAACGTACGGCAAATTTAGAAAAACCTATAAGTGCCATGGAGAGGCTAGTAAGGTAGATATAGAGAGGGGCTTTGTAGTCGTCGTGGGAGCGAAAAGCAATGGGGAAGGGAGTACCGTATTCGTCTTGGCCGGTTTTTAAGATAGAGTAAGCGTTGTAACCGATGGCTACTTCGTCGAGATTGAGACTAACTGGGTATTGGGATAGATGGGTAAAACGCAGGATGGCGGTAAAAAGAGTGATGAAGAGAATGAGGAGGGAGGAGCGAGTGAGGGTAGGAAATTTGAAAGTGGAAGTCATGACGGGGAAACTTGGTTGATGACTTGGCGGTCGGTACGTCGAGGTTGTGGAAGGGATTGTCTACAGAGCTCGGGTAATTGAAGCAGAGCCAGGAAGAAACCATGGAGAAATTGACCTCGAGTACGGAGAGAAGTGACGGAAAGGTGATAAGGTAGCCAAAGAAGGTGGGAAAGAAAAAGTGGAAAATCGGTAACGTTTTTCCAAAAGAAGAGGAGCTGATTTTTGTAGGAATAGGTGAATTTGAATGATCCCAAAGCTTTGGTCATGGATTGCTCGGTTTGGTGAGAAACGATAGCTTGGGGATCGAAGAGACAGGTGAAACCGGCTTTCCAGGCTCGATAACTGATGTCTATGTCTTCCCAGTACGCCGGTCGAAATAGAGGGTCAAAGCCGCGAAGTTGTAGCCAAATATGACGACGGAACATGCCGCTAGCGCCAAATACCCAGAGAGTTGGGCCGGCGGTTTGGGATGTGGCAGCTTGGTGGTGAAGCAAGCCTCGGTGGAAATAACCGGTGCTTTGACCACGTGTTTGGGTGGAAGGTAGTTTTTCCTGGGCGCCAACAGCAAAGAGGTTGGGATTGGAGAAGTGGGATTGGAGTTGAGGAAGGGTGTGGGGGTGGAGAGAGACGTCATTGTTGAGGAGCAAGAATAAATCGGTATGAATGGTGGTGATGGCTTTGTTGTCGCCCGAAAAATCCATTCTAATGGCGGAGATGTTAAGGTCTTCCTTTTGGCTAAAAGAGACCGATACCAGGGCTCGGCAAAGCAGAACCTGGAAATGATTTCTCTACTCCCCGTTGACATT
>CAYNFZ010000001.1:5638-10596 GCA_964396725.1 uncultured Pseudomonadales bacterium | reverse complement strand
TCGGTATGAATGGTGGTGATGGCTTTGTTGACTGAGCGAGCGAAGCCCAAGTTTTTGGAGTTACGGATAAGTTGAATTTGAGGATAGTGGGAATTTACCCAGGAAACGGTGGAGTCGGTAGAGGCGTCGTCGATAATGAGGATGGGGGTGGTGTGAGAGTGTTTGATGACCGAAGGGAGGTGGCGCTTTAAGAGCTTAAGGCCATTGTAGGTGGGGATGACGATAGTGGTAGATAATTTCATGATCTCCTCTAGGAACGATTGTAGCACGCAAGCCATACCAGTTCGTGATGGGGGTGAAAGAACCATCAAGTGTGGCTTGCCAGTCTGGGTAGAATGAATCGGTGAGGATAAGAGTAGCTGGGTGGGAAAGAGAGACTGAGATGACTATGCGATTGGGGGTGTAGGAGGTGATGGTGGCGGGGGAGGTGTTTGAAAGAGTGAGAAAGAAAGGATTGGTGACGGTGGTAGTGAAAGCTCGGGGAAGAGCCAGGTGGTTTTGATAGAGCTTGGTGGAGCCTTCTTCCATAATGAATTCTAGATCTGGAGCTTCGAGGAGGTTGAGGGAAAGAATGTATTTGACGGAGAGTAAATTGACGATGGGTGAAGGGATATGTTCCGGGATGACGATGCGGTTGAAGCCACGAGATTGATCGGGGAAGTGATCGGTATCGGCGGCGGTAATGAGTTTGCCGTAGTCGGTAAGGTACATGGGGTCGTAGCCTTCGATGGAGTAAAGGCGGTAAGGAAGATTGAGGTTGGGGGCCATGATGCGTCTATCGGTAGTGGTATAGCGATAAAGATTGGCGTGTTGCTGAAGGTAAGTGAGAATAGAGCTTTGGGGATAGAGGAACTGGCGGTTGGAAAAAGGGGTGAATTTGCGAGCAAAGCGAACGGCGGTGAACGAGGAGATAGCGATAAGGATGAGAGCTAGTAAGGGGCGGAGATTCCGAGGGGATTTGTTATGGATAAAGATGAGGAAAAGAAAAGTGACAAGGGCAAGTTCGAGAGTGGGGAGAATAAGATTTCGTTGGGTGACAGAGATGTGGATGAGTTGGTCTGGAGGGAGCCAGTGGTTGGCAGTAAGGGTAGCAATCCAGGATAGGGTAAGAACTAGGATGAGGGTGAGAATGGGAAAGAAAAGCTTGGGTTTGGCTTTGAGAAAGTGGTGGAGGCCGAAGGCGGCGATAAAGGAGAGTGATAGGTCGGTAATGACTAACCATCTGGATGGCTGGGAGGAACCAATAAAAGGGAATTGGGAACTGGTTTGGAGTAGGGAGAGGGGATTTTTGGTAGCGGCGACGAGGGAAATGAGGGCGGTGATGAGAAAGAAGAAGTAAAAAGAGGGGTTGCGTGGGCGGGTGAGTGAAAGGAGAACGAAGAAGGCGGGAATAATACCAATGAAAGAGACAAATTCGGTATAGTTGAAGACTCCCCAGTAGTTGAGAGTAGCGGGGTTACCAAAGAAATCGGGGACGATGAGTTGAATAAGGTTTTGGTAGGGAAGGAACCAGTCGAGCCGATCGAGATTATGGGTGAGGCTACCTTGATCGAGATCACGATTGGTGAGAGGAGAATACTGGAAGGTGGGTACAAGTTGAATGGAACCGATGAATAAAAAAATGGTGTAGGTTACAAAAGTGGTGGCGATGGTTTTGGGAGAAGGGTGGGAGCGGAGGCGAAAAATGAGATAGGCGAATTGGAGAAGGGAGAGGTAGAGCCAGGGTTGGGGATAACCGGCGAAAAGTTGGGAGAGGAGAGCGAAAGCGAGAATGAAACTGAAACGCACTTGGTGCTTAACGATAAGTTTATCAAGGCAGAGGAGGATCAAGGGGGTCCAGATGGCCACATGAACGGCGGTATTCCACTCGAGCCAGGCGATAAAGAAACCGGAAAAAATCCAGGTGATGGAGCCAAAAATAGAAGCAAGGGGGTGGAGTTGGAGGTGCCGAAGATAGAGATAAGCAAAGATGGCTCCTAGCACTGGTTGAAGAAGGACTAAGAGATTCCAGCCGGTGGAAAATTCGAGCAACCAAAAAATAAAATTCAAGGGGTAGAAAGTGGCGGACTGGAAGTTAGCCAAGTGGGGAGTACCGGAAAAGTTGTAGGGATTCCACCAGGGAATTTGGCCGGATTTGAGTTGGCTGATAGAAAATTCTCGCCAAGGGTATTGTTGGCGAATCGAGTCGGTGATGAGATAGTTTTTGTAGGGAGGACCGTTAGGATAGGTTGAGCGGAAGGCGTCGAGAAGAGGATGGTGGAGTCCAGGGATGGTGTCAGCCGGGAGGGCGAGGTGGTGGTGAAAAATAACGGGAGAGAAAAATGCAATGATGGGGAGAAGGATGAAGATGAGATGGAGGTAGGGTGAGCGAAGGATGTGACAGAGCATGCTAGGAAATTAGTTGGTGTAAACGATGACAGAATTTGGAGGTAGAAAAGTAAGCGGCGCGGTGGCGGAGTTTGGGGGCGAGTTGGGGATAGAGAGTCTGGTAGTCGTCGATAATGTAGCGAGTCAGATCGAGGAGGTCGGTTAAGGTAGAAAATAGGTAGCCGGTTTGGCCCTGGGAAATGATTTCGGCTGGACCGCCTTTTCTGATGGCGATGGGAATGGCACCAGCGGCCATGGCTTCGACAAGAGAGATACCAAAGTGTTCGACGAGTTCTGGGTGTTTGGTCTCGTCGACGTTGAAGCCGGTAACAAACCAGAATATTTTAGCTTGGGCGTAAAGGTTTTCTAGTCCGGAGCGATCGATGTCGGTGAAGAATTGGATGGGGTAGCCGCGAGCTTGTTTTTTGAGTCGGATGACGAGTTTTTTGCCCTCGTGAGTACTGCCAGCAAGAGCCAAGGTCCAATGGCGAAGGCCTTGTTGGTAGAGACGTTTGTAGGCTTCGATCAAGACGTCTTGGCGTTTGTGGTGTAGGGCGTCGGTGAAGCGGCCAACAGAAAGAATGAGGTTGGTTTTGGTTTTATGGGGAAATTTAGTGGAGACTGGGGGGTAGAGAATATGACTGTGGGTGTGCAATTTGGCGTTGATGACTGATTGGGTAAAACGAGAGTTGACGATGATATGGTTGATACGGGAGAGTTTGAGTTTGGTGGTAAGAGTGGGTGTGAGGGAGGTAAAAGGGACTTGAAAATGAAGAAGGTTTCGACGGCCAAATAGCCAAGGGATGCTGCCATCGCTGACGAAAAAAATGAGATCGAATTGGCGCATGAGGAGGGTTTTGGTGGCGAGTTTGCCTTGGGTGGTGAGAAGTTGGTGAGCCTCTCGATTTAGTATGGGGTTTTTGAGGGTGATGTGGTGCTGTTTGGCGGCAGTGTGGAGAAAGTCTGATTGATACCAAGCAAAATGAATTTGATAGCCTTGATCTTCGAGGCATTTGGCGAAAGAAAGGGAGTAGACTTCACCACCGCCGTGAGTATCGAAGTAAGGCGAGAAGATGAGGGCGTGTTTCATGCTGTGGTTAATTTTGGTTTATGACAGACAGCAACGATTAAAGCAGGTGAGAAAAATGGAGAGAGGGTGTGGGTGAGTGATTTGATTAAGCAACCAAGAGGATTAAGTTCAAAGAGAACCTGGGATGAGGACTGAAGGGCAGGAAAGTCGGACCAGAGGGAGATGCTACGATTGGAGGCAAGGTCGTCTTTGGGAAGCAGGGTATCGAGGTGGAATCCGACTTGGCGGACGAAGGAGATGAGTTCGGCGCGGGTGTTGCGATATTCGTAGAATTTCATGGGGTGTTGAGAGCGAGGAAGTCGAAGCTTGGCGGCTTCGAGAAAGAGGCGAATGGGGGTTTTGAGGGCAACTTTGAGGTGAAAGAGAAAGCGGGTGAGTCGGCGGAGGGGAGAATCGAAGGGAACTTCGATGAGGGCGATGCCACCAGGTTTGAGGACACGAAAAGCTTCGGCCAGAGCCTGTTGTGGACCCGCTTCAAAGTGTTCAACGACGCCTAAGGAAATGTAGGAATCAATGGAGTTGTCTTGGAGAGGTAAGGCTTGGACATCGGCCGATTGGAGCATGAGTGTGGGGTCGAAGCGTTTGAGAAGCTTTAAGCCTTTGGTGTAATTATCGAGGCCGATGATATGGAACCCTCGATTTTTGAGAGTGATGACCCATTTGCCGAGACCACAACCGGCTTCGAGGTGGAGAGCGGAGGGGGAAAGATATTGGCGGAAGATGGGGAGAAGACCGTCGGTGGTGGTTTTGGCGATTTCAGCTTTGATTGAAGTTTGGGTCCAGTAGGTGTCCCAGTTTTCGCTGGTATCAAGAACGTAGTGCTTATAACTCACGGCGAATCTTTTGGTCTAACTGATGGTATTGGTCGGTAATAGAGTGTTTTTGTTGGAGTTCCCAAAGCCAGACTTGTATGAGAAAGGCATTGAAGGTTTGATAAAAAATTTCCAACCAGCCAATAAAGCCGTCGCGCCAGCCCGCTTGTTTGATGGTGCGGAAGTAGAATTCGCGCCACATGGCACCGAAAAAGTTTTTAACTTGGACGGGAGGGTGGGTATTTTGGTGGAGAATTTTGGCGGAGAGTTTGGTGTAGGTAATGGTTTTGTGGAGCATCCAGTCGATTCCGCGGTGAGTGAGGTGGTAGAGGTGGCCTGAAAGTTGACCGATGGAGCCTTGGATTTGGGGATATTCATGTAACTCCCCTACCCAGCCCTGGAGCGAGGATTTGAGAATAAGACGGGTGACGCGATCGGGGTACCAACCTCCATGGCGTAGAGGTTGGGTGTAGATGAAGTTCTGACGAGGGATTTGGTAGGCTTGATGTTGGGGCTGGTTGAGAGTGGAGATGATTTGTTGGCGAAGAGAGCGGCTAACGCGTTCGTCGGCATCGAGGTAGAGAAGCCAATCACCGGTGGCTTTTTTGGCTCCCAGATTGTGGGCGTAGGGAAATCCTTGCCAAAGATATTTGATGATGCGGGCGCCGGCTTTTTTGGCGATGGCGCGA
>CAYNFZ010000001.1:443-5628 GCA_964396725.1 uncultured Pseudomonadales bacterium | reverse complement strand
TTGAGAGCGTTACTCAAGAATTGTTGTTCGTTATAAACTGGAATGACGGCGGTTAGTTTCATAAGATTATTGTAACTGGAGACGATAAAGTTCACCAGAGGAGTTAGAAAAGATAGGATGGGAAAAACGATTGATGCGAGGGTAATTGCTCAGATCGTCTTGGTAGAGAAATAGGTAGTCAAGGTGATGGTCTCGGATGAATTCATCTTGCTCATGGGGAGCTGCGTGGTTGAAGAGTTGATCGAGTTGTTGTTGGCGAGTTTGATAATCCTCGCCGGTGATGATGGAGAGAGTGCGACCGGAATAAAAGGTGTTTCTGTTGGTGAAAGCGGCAAATTCGAGCGTGGCAATGTTTCTGTGGGAGGGTGAAAGGAGGATGGTGCTATTGGAGGGGGTGAGTTGGGTAACGGCGGTGTAGGCTTGAAGCTCGGACCAGGGAATGGTGGAGGTGGTACCGGTAGTACGGGCTTTGATGCTAGTCCAGTTTGAGGGAGCCGACAGAAAAATCAGGACGGTGAACACAAGAATTGAGGCAAAAAGACGGTTTGATGGGGAAACGAGATGAATGATGAGGCGGTGGAGAAGGATGATGGTGAAAATGCTAGCTAGAAGTAGGCCGTAGGGAGCGAATTGCTCGATGTCGTAGGCCATTCGACCCTGGTTAAAAAGCAGAGGGAGAAGGAGGGAAAAGAGAGTGGCGGAGAGAATGAGGAGGTGGTGAGGACGAAGGCGGAGGGGTGTTTTAACGAAGGCGAAGATGGCGCCAAGGCCGAGAAGTCGGGTAAAGAAGTTGCCGAAGATATAGATTAGGGTCCATTGGCCGTTTAAGAGGAAGAGGCGTTTGGTGTTGTGCGTTTGGAGGTAATGTTGTTTTTTGAAGATGTCGTCGAGATAGTTCCAGCGGTCGGCGTCGTTGACCATGCGTTCCAGGATCCAGCCAGGCACCCAAACAGGGCTAGCTGAAGTTTGGGGGGTGTAGTGGGGTAGAAATAGAATGGCGGTGATGATCAAGGAAACCAGGGAGGCAAAGAGAAGGTGGGGTGAGCGAGAACGAACGAGGTACCAGAAGCCAGCTAGAAGCAAGGAGGCATTGATGATAAGCCCGCCCCAAGCTTTGAAACCAATCATCGTGCCGGCGATGATGGCAATGGCGGAGATGAAGAAAGGGATAGAACGTTTTCGGGTAGGGAATTGGTGAGTGAGCAGGATGACGGCGAGAAATTGAGAGAGAACAAAAATGGAGGCGGGATTCTGGAGCAGATCGATTAAGGGATTGATCATGAAGGTATTGGCTCCCCAGGAGAATTCGGGCCCGCGGAAAAACTGGACGTAGTAGGAAGCATTGGCGGCAAAGAGGGAGAAGATAACCGCGGCGTTGGCGGCTGTTTGGCTTTGAGTTAAACGACGAGTAAAGGTAAAAACTGAGAGGGAAAAAAGAAGAGAGATGGATAGAGGATAGAGACGGTAGTAAACGTGGAGTAGTGTGGATGGAAGCATGCGGGTGAGGGAAGCAAGAGTTAGATCTATAAGGTAGTGATAGTTGGTCAGTTCTGCTCCGGCGAAGCCGGGATGGGTAACTTGAAAGGAAGTATAGAGGTGTTTGATGATGGAGAGGTGTTGGGTGGAATCGTGAAAAGAAAGGTCGACTAATTTAAGTCCGAGCGGGGTGGTGTCGCCGCTTCTTAGTAAGACGGCGGCGTGGATAAGGGCAGATACAAGGGCAAGGCTGACAAAAATGATCTGGGAAGGAGAGAGACGACGAGGTAGGCGAGGTTGGAGTCTATATGAGGGTCGAAGGAGGAGAAAGGCGAGAAGAAAGAGTAGTTCGGTGGTGATGAAGGGTAAGTTGAAGAAACGGACGAGGTAAACGAGTAGGCTGTAGAGGGAAACTCCTATGACTAAAGCCAGAGAAATGGTTTCGAGGCGATTGAGGTGGAGGCGAGAGGAAAGGTAATATCCGGGGAGAAAAATAAAGCTAGCAGTGTAGAGAAGAAAAAAGGGAGTCAGGAGGAGAGTGTGGGTTAAGGTAGTGACGGACATGGAATGATTATACTGTTGGCAGAGGATAGGCTCCAGTGTAGACTAGGCGAATGAGAGCGGATTTATATGAGGAAATGTATAAATTGGAGGAGGGGTATTGGTGGCATGTAGCTAAAAGAAGACTGGTGAAATCTTGGTTGGATAGAGAAGTGCAAGGGTATGGGGATAGAGTGTATGTAGATATCGGGTGTGGAACGGGAAAAATGCTGGAAGAAATGACTAAGTGGCGGAAGTGGAAAAAGGTATTGGGGTTGGACGGAGCAAGTGAAGCGCTAGGGTTTTGTAGGAAACGGGGAGTGGGAGTGGTGAAAAAAGCGGATTTTGAGAAAAAACTACCGCTAGGTAATACGAGTGTGGATGTGATTAGTTCGTTGGACGTGGTGGAGCACATTAGAAAGGATACGGCACTGATAAGGGAATTTTATCGAGTACTGAAGCCGGGAGGGTTAGTAATTGTGACGGTACCGGCTTATAAGTGGTTGTGGACTTATTGGGATGATATTTTGAAACATAAGCGGAGGTATACAGGAAAGGAGATACGGCGGAAATTTGAACGAGGAGGATTTGAGGTGGTGCGGCAAAGTTATTTTTATAGTTATTTGTTGCCGGTGGCGATGGTGTTTCGGTTGGTGAAAACGTTAGTACCGAAGAGGAAGTTGGCGTCGGACTTTATAGGTTTACCGGCTTGGGCGAATGGGTTGATGTTGAGGGCGGCGCAAGGAGAAGAGTGGTTGTTGGAAAAACGAGAACTACCAATTGGTTTATCGGTGGTGTGTTTGGCGAGGAAATCAGAATAGGGGTACGAGATGATGAGGGTTAGTGGGGAGAGGGCGAATACTTTCCCAGGAGGTCATGGAGGCGGATACGGAAGAGGCCGGCGAGGGAGTTGACGCCGTCGGTGAGGAGGTTGACTTTGGTACGAGGATCGTTTTGCCAAGCAACGGGGACTTGTTTGATGGGCTGAGAATATTTTTGAGCTAGGTAGAGAACTTCGGCGTCGAAACTCCAGTCGTCTAAGAGGCTTTGGGTAAAGAGGTCTCGGGCAAGTTTGCCTTGGAAGAGCTTGAAACCGCAAGTGATATCGGAGATACCGGTGGTGGCGATGTGGTTGGTGAGAAAGGTGAAAACTTTACCGAGATTTTCGCGGATGAAGCTTTGGCGTCTAGTGACTTGGGCTCCGGCCATTTTGCGAGAACCGATAACGACAGGATATTTGTGGGAGTATTTCCAGAAACGGTCGAGTTCAGTTAAGGGAGTAGAGAGATCGGCGTCCATAAAGAGAACCCACTTGCCTTTGGATGCGATGATGCCGGTACGGAGGGCGGCGCCTTTGCCGCGATTCTTGGAGTGGGAGATAAGGCGAATGAGGTTGGTTTTGGCGGCGTGTTTTTTGATGTAGGCGGAAGTGGAATCGGAAGAACCATCGTCGACGAAGATGAGTTCTTTGGAATAACGTTTGGAACGAAAGTGTTTGACGATTTGAGGGAGGGTGAGGCGGAGGCGATCGGCTTCGTTGTAGGCAGGGATGACAACTGAGAGTTTGGGCGCTGGCATAAAGCAGAGTATAACAATTAGTAGGTTTGTTTGAGAAAGTGGTTTTTGAGGACGGCGAGCTTGGTGCGAAGAGGGGCGTAACGAAGAGCAAAGCGGAGACGGGAAGGGTTGACGAGCTTGGTTTGAGTAGTGGAGCCTGAACCTCCAGAGGATCCGGCATTTTTGTGCCAGAGGTGGGAAGTGGGGATGAAACCGATACGGAAACCGGCTCGGTGAGCTCGTAGACAGAACTCGGTATCTTCGAAGTAGGCGTGATAAGCGGTGCTTAAGAGACCGATGCGGTCAAATACTTGACGGCGAATGAGAAGGCAGCAGCCGGTGGCAAAGGTGGTTTCGGCGAAGTGATTGAATTGGCCGTGGTCGAATTCATCGACACCAATGTGCGAGGGGATGACGGTGTTCCAGTCGATGTGCCCACCGGCATACCAAATGATGTGCCCGAGTTCGGATTTGCGGTAGGATTTGAGGTGAAATTCGCGACCTGGATAAAAATAGATTTTGGGTGAGGCTAGATGGAAATGGTGTGTGGTAACCCCTGAATAAAGTCTGGTGAATGTGTGTTTGGCGACGGTGGTATCGTTGTTTAACAGAACGATGTGGGAGGCACCATCCTGGAGGGCTTGTTTGATGCCAACGTTGTTACCGCCAGCGTAGCCTAAGTTGGAGGAATTGGTAAGGAGTTGAATGTGGGGGAATTTGGTAGTGATAATGGAGACGGAATTGTCGGTGGAGGCGTTATCGACTACGTAGGTATGGAAATGAAGTCCTTGAGTGGAAGTTTGGGTGAGAGAATCGAGACATTCGAGAGTATCTTTGATTCCATTCCAATTTAGGATGATGACTGCAAGATGGGGTTTGGTCATACGGTGGAAAAATTGTAAGTTCCAGAGATATTAAGTAGGGTAATTTTATCAGACTGGAAAGAAGGACTAAACGTGAATTGGAAGGATAGAGGAAAAGTTGAAGTGAGATAGAAGAGGATATTGGCTGGATGCAGAGAGATTTATGGGTGTTAGAATGGGGAAATGAAAACGGGTGGAGGGATAAGAATAGCGATAGTGTGGGGTTTGATGTGGATGTGGGCGGGAAGTGTGGGAGTGAATCGTATTGCGGCTGCAGGGGAGAAGTTGGTGACTTTGGTGTCCTTGGTGCGTAATCGGCAAACATGGGTGAGTAATGAGGATTGGTTGATGAGACAAGCTCAGATGATAGAGGAGAGGGAGATAAAGGGAACGTGGTTGGTGGAGTACGGGGTGATGTTGGATGAAGAATTGGTGGAAGAGTTGGGGAGATTGAAAACCAGAGGGCATGAGTTGGGGATGTTGATGGAAGTAGGGAGACGACTAGCTGAAGATACGGGAGTGGATTATGACGAGTCGGCGTCGGCCCATAAGGCGCATAATGTGTTTTTGAGTGGTTATGATCTCCATGAGCGGGAGAAGATAATTGATCGGTTGATGGAAAAATTTAGAGAAGATTGGGGGGAGTATCCGGTGAGTGTAGGGGCGTGGTTTGTAGATAGTTGGAGCGTTGGATATATGAAAGAGAGATATGGGGTGAAAAATATAATGTTGGTGGCGGAGCAATACCG
>CAYNFZ010000001.1:0-433 GCA_964396725.1 uncultured Pseudomonadales bacterium | reverse complement strand
TACGATTCGGGGGCAGGTGTGGCAAGAGGCGTATTACCCGAGGGAAAATAATGTGTTGGTGCAAGGTGAGGGAAGTGGACAGGGGGAAGTGGTGATAACTCAATGGGCGGCGCGGGATCCGGTGTGGGGGTATGGGGATTACTCGGATTATTCAAATTACAGTGTGCAAGCCAATGATTATACCCAACAAGGGTTGGGGGTGGAGTTTTTGGAGAGATTGATGGGGATATATTTGGATGGTGACAGCGAGGGAATACAACAGTTGACTTTGGGAATAGAGGTGGGGCAAGAAGGGGCGGAGTACTGTAAAGAATTTGAGAAGTTGATCGAGACAGTGGCGATGACTGACGGGGTGGGGGTGGTAACAATGGGTGAATTTGGAGAAAGATTTCGAGGGGAGTATAAAGTAAATCCTGGATTGAGATGGGTTGGG